>CASFLB010000031.1 GCA_949295395.1 uncultured Pseudomonadota bacterium
TGGGCAAGACGGAACACATTCGGTGTAATAGTTTCCATAGGGGCATTTTTTACCGCCAAGCTTATAGCCTTCGGGGCATGAGGTAACCGTATAGCCTTCTTTGATGCAACGGTTCGTGTTATCGGGATTATAATCCTCTGGGTCTCCGTCAATCAAATCTTCGGCATTACCAAATAAATAGCCGCTGCATTCTTCTGTGTCTGAAATAAAACAGACCGAAGCTAATTTAATTTCTTGTGATTTTGTTTGTGGAGACAAGCTCCGAGAATGGAAATCGAGGTGTGTGTGACGTGTGTTGATATGTCGCTTTTCATTCACTCTCGAAAAAAGAAACATCTGCTGTTGCGCTTTGAGGCATAATTTCTGCCGCAAAAAGCACTGCGGTTATTGCCGCAATGTGTTTTATCTTCAACATAATAGCACCTTTTTAACTTATCTCCACGACTCGAGTATATCATAAAAAGGATTTACTTTCAACAGCCATTTTTAGGACAGGCTGAATTTTTGATGAAATTGTCCTCTCTTTATTTACATGGTTGACGAATGAAACTTTTGGCGTTAAATTGTTTCGGGTTGGGTACTTTTTTAGGGAGTCTGATTTGCCTGATTTTTGCAAACATAATGTCATTTGGGATTTGGATAATACACTCTATCGTATTACCCCAGAATTTGCCGATATGCTTGACGAAGCAACGGCTGTCGCTGCTATTGAAGATTTTCATCTGCCTCTTTCTTTTGAAGAAGCAAAAGCTAAAGTTAAAGAATCTTACGCCACTTATCGCGACGGCGGTGAGATTTTTGTGCGCGAATATGGCATTTCTCCGAAAGATATGTTTGTGGCTTATCATAACCGTAAACCTATTTCGCCCATCGTCCCTTATGCCGGTATTCTTGAAAAATTGCAAAAACTGCCTATCAATCAATTTATTTTTTCTACCAGCTCTCGTGATGTCTGTGAGAAAATTTTGCGTCATATCGGACTTTATGATTTCTTTAAAGGGCGCTTCTACTCGGTTGAAGATTTTAATTGTTATAAAAAAAATGAAAATGCTGATGTTTACCGCAAACTTTGCGAACGGATTTGCGTTAATCCTCATGATTGCATTTTCGTAGACGATAGTTATTCAAACCTTGAATTTGCCAAAGAAATAGGTATGACAACCGTGCGCATCTTTTATAATCAAAATTCGGCTAAAGATAAAACTTATATTGATGCCGCTTACAAGGGTATTGAAGCTTTTCTTGATGATTTTCCAAAACTGCTTGCCGCTTGCGCCATTGCTTAGTCGTGTTCCTCATGATAGCGGCGGCAGAGGTTTCCTTCCATTTGGTAATTCTTATGGTTGTCGAGCTTTTTTTGCTCTCTCAAAAGCTCTTTCTTGAAAAATTCTATCAACGGGCTTAACTGCCTCATGTAGGCGTTGATTAAGTCTTGTGTGGCCTTTTCGCTGTCGTTTTTGTTGCGGATTTCAATCGGTGGCGTGTTGCGAACAATCGCTTCAATACTTTCCTTCAACTTCGGCAAAAAATATCTTAACGCTGCTGTATTTATTTGTTGGTGAGTTTGCTCGTGACGCAACACAACATTATATTCGCAACTACCTTCTTTTAATTCACGTGATAGCAAAATTTCGGGATCTTGATAACCGACAAAAAACTCAACATCAACCGGCATAACGCAATATGTTCCGGCTCGATTCTTCTTTCTTACCGTATTGGCCGAGACCCGATAGATAACACTGACTAACGCCAACCCTGATGCAAATAACCCCTGTTCTACGATACCATATTCTTTACCGATTTTCGTTAATTCTTGCTTGCTTTTTGAGCGGTTATACGTCAATCGGCCATAAGATGTCATGAATTTTATTTCGGGCGACGGAATATAATCCCCACAAATATCAGAGGCAAAAACTCTGAACGGAATTAAAATCAATGTTAATATAAAAAAAATCTTTTTCATGTAGTCTACCCTATATTAAGTTTCTTAATTTTGGGTTACGCTGATGCCTTTTTCTAAAATAATGCTCATTTGCGCTTGTTGTTTATATGCCCTTTCCTCACAGGCACAATATGTGCGCAAACAGCTAAAGCCAGCTTTTTTCATTCCTGAACAAGAGCTTTCTTATCAAGAAAAACTTCCGCCTATTCCAATGGTTCAACCTCAAACCTCCCTCGAAACAGTAAAAAAAGTTTCTGCCCCAAGTGACGAGCCCTCGGCCACAAACACACCCTCACCTTCTAAGCAAAAATCGACTATAACCGTAAACAAACCAATTCTTGATGAAGAGATTCATCCTGATTACAAAGAAAAATATGATGATTATCTCAATGATTTAAAAATTATTGAAGAAACAGGAAAAATTCCCGCCAACAAATCTCTTGAGCAAGATTTGAAAAAAATGAACTCCAATATTCCTTTTGAGGTTAAATAGATTGCTTCATATTTGAAACATCGCTCGCCGGACGGCTTATCTTACGATAGATATAAACCGCAATCGGAACTCCGAGCAACATTCCCCACATTCCAATCATACTATGCGCAATGTACAAAATGATTAAAGTCATGACCGGATTAATATGCATGACCGACGACACAATCCTTGGATTTAGGACATAGGCCTCTAATGTGTGAATAAACAATATCATCATCAAAGCCCAAAAACCAAGTTCCATTCCCCCGCTGTTTACCGCCATCAAAATCACCGGAACCGATGAAATCCACATTCCTAAAACCGGTATTAATCCACACATGAAGACAATCGTGCATAACAAAACAATCGCCTTTACTCCCATGAGGTGCAAGAAAAAGGCTGTTAACAGCGTGTTTATGGCGGATATCATCAGTTGTGCTCGAAAATTTTCGCCCACGACCTTGGCGAATAGAATGATACTGTCTGAAGTTTCGCGATATGATTCGGCCAATCGGGTGAAACGCAAACGACGAACACCTCGCGATAATACCGGCAAATCAAACATAATTAAGAAACTGAATAAGATGGCTAAAAAGAACCATCCCATATAATGGATACCTTGTTCCAGCGCCGTGCTTACTCCGTTCCATGCACTTACAAGCATACTTTCCGGAAACAGTGCTTCTTTAATTTGCGGTAATAACGGTGCTATAAATTCGTTGCGGCTCAAATTCGTATTAAGCCAATTTTTTACAGAACTCATGCTTTGAGGCAATTGTTCCGTAAAATTTATGGTTTCGGTTAAAATATGTGATGGGATATAAGCTAAAAAGGCAATTACTCCCATTAAAAACAGCACATAAACACAGACCACCAGCACCCGTCGATTGAAATGATATTTTCGACGAAGCCAATGCGTGATTCCTGAAACGATAAAACACATTATAAAGGTTATAAAAACAAGACCAAACATATTACGGAACAAATATAACAGCCCCATAAATACGGCCCAAATAAAATAAACACGGTTTATGCGGATAAATTCTGAAATATTGAATGTCATGTTTTTTCCTTTAAATCTTTTTGTGCTGATTTAATTTTATTTCGTTTTTGTAAATGATGGATTAATGTTGTTTAAAAAATTTTTCTATTCACAAAAAAACCTGAGCTTTTAACTCAGGTTTTTTCTTTATTTCTTTGATTTTGCTGTTTTAGCCTTTGACGTTGCCTTTTTCTTTTCCTTTTTAGCAGGTTTCTTGGCTTCTTTTTTTACAGTCTTTTTCGTTTCTTTTTTAGTGGCTTTTGCCTTCTTGGCTTTTTGCTGTTTTTTCTTTTCAGCCTTTTTTTCTGCCTTTGCTTGTGCTTTAGCCTCTTTTTGAGCTTCTTTTTCAACTTTGGCTTTGGTTAAGCTTATGGCTTTTTCCAAATCCTTTTCCGTACAAAGACCAATGGCAACCGGATTTTTCGGACGAATAACGGCCGAATCCTTATGTGTTCCGTTTTTAATGGCCTGAATGGTTGGTTTTGTTGTTCCGACTAATTTGCAAATTTGTGCTTCTGTCAGCTCCGGACAATTTTTTAATATCCAAGCAATTGCGTTTGGTTTATCATTTCTTTGAGATGGGGACAGAACCTTTTTTGCCTTTGCATTCTTTTCGCGAACGTTTAATTCCATTTTATTAGCTTGCAAACGAGCGCTTCCATCGGCTTCACAGCGTCTGATTTCTTCCCAGGTCAATTGGTTGGTGTCAACCGGCGATATACCCATAATATTAAAAGCAACATCGCCATCGGCAATGGCTTGAATTTCAAGCTCATGCAATTCGCAAAAATCTGCAATCTGTATAAAACTCAATGTTGTGTTTTCGACCAACCATACTGCCGTGGCTTTGGGCATTAACGGTGCTGTCATTTTTTATTCCTTTCTTTATTTTCAAAAAAAAACATTCACTATTTTCTTCAAGAATAGTGAATGTTTCATGATTATACAAGTTCTTTTTTTATCTTTGGGCTTAATATTTACTATTATTTTGATATATCCGTGCTAAATTAAGATAACCATTTGCTAGCATATCTGCTGCTCCTTGATATCTTGTTGCTTGTATTTCCAGCGCATTTACGGCTGATAAACTTCCTGTTGCGCTGTTACTTATCATAGGGACATGACTTGTTTTTTTATTTTTACTATCCTCTGACTTACTTTCCGTCGTTACATAGTCATGTTTATAATTTTCACCTTGTTTTATTTGCATAACATAGGCTAAATCTTTCTTTTCATCATAGTCTTCCGTACGGCTGACTTTAATATAAAAATCACCTTTTTTAGCTTTATACTCACCGTTCAGCAATTGTTCCATAGCAATATATTCATCACTACCTTCTTCAGCTGTCGAATCGGCGATTAATACTTCTTTTCCGTTTTTATAGGTATAGACTTGTATTTGCAATCCTTCGCCATTTTCTCCAAGCAAGCCATATTTGGCAGCCTCCTTGGCTTTTTCTTCCTGTTCTTTGGCATAGCCTTCCGGATCTGTTAATTTTTTCAATTCGTCAAGTTTGGCTTGATATTCCGATAGATCCAAAACGCTTTCATCTTCACTGGCACCACTTCGTAAGGATATGCTCAATTTCCCATTTGATTGAACCTGTATTTTATACATATCTAATGTATCATTATTTGCTAATTGGCCTACCGTGCTGATTCGGGCGTAGTTTAAGCGCATATACCCCAGGTCGCGTGCATTAGCAAAGGTCTCGTCAATATCATTAACGTCCGTTATGCTTTTTTCCCAGTGGCTAACACCGTTGTCATCTAAGTTTGTGCTGCGAGGAATCGTAAGCGACATTGTCTCTCTCCTTCTATGCTCCTAACTTTTTCAGTTTAGCATAATTTTATTACTTTCGCAATTAAATTTTTAAAGTTTCAATTTGAATAAGCCAACTGATTTTCCACTTATTTCAAGTTTTTTAATTCCCAAATCTTCCAACTCAAAAGCTTGTCCTCTTAAAACCTTGGCGATATTTTCATCCATTATAATTTCTCCGTCATAGGTTTGGCCCATTAAATCGTTTATTTCATCTTTTCTTTCTTCTAGCTCTTCCTTTTTGCCTTCTACCAAAACAATCTTTTCCGCAATGATCAAATTTTCATCATTCATTTCTTCCATGTAGTTTTGCGCATCTCCTAAAATTTCTTCGGCGCATTTTGCTCCTTGAACCATGTTCGAAAACTGTATGCTCACCATTGTTTTGTCTGACGAAATAATTACTCCGTTATATTTTCCGGCTAAATTCCTAATGATGTTCTGTATCGATTCGCTGATGGTATTTACATATTCCTGCGGGTTTTTATCGTTTCCGTTATAAAGTATACGCACAAAAACATTTACAAGTCCCATAACATAGCTTTTTTCTTCTTTTTTCGGGGCTTTTTGTTGTTTTTGAACTTCTTCTTCCTTCTTTTTTTGTTGGTATGTTATTGTGTTTAATTTACTCCATTTACCAAAGGTTATACGTAACAAATCCCAATCAAACTCTTCACCATGAAGTTGTTGTGACATTAAATAGGCACCGACACCGGTTAAAAATATAGCAACTTTCGTATCCTGATAGGTGTTTTTGGCCTCATAAAAAGCTGATACATTTACATCTTTACCGTCAATAATGCTAAAGGCTTCGTGCAAAAGAGAATTTGCTTGTGCCATATTTAATTTATGGTAGCGCCCCAATTCCATGCAGGCACCATAAACCAAAAATCTTAAACCGAGGCGATTAAAATCATCCGCTATTGATATACGACTATCCATACGAGATATCATTTGGCTTAGAAAGCTGACAATCTTTCGTTTATCTCGCATTTCGGCTTCCGGAAATGACGGAACAACATCCGGCGACACTCCGGAATTTAGATTATATAGCCTTATTATCGCATCGGCCTTGTTCAAAAACTTTTTTTCGGGTATTGTTTTTTTGCGACGACGGCGCAATCCAAAAACTTGCCATGGAACCTTTTTTAAAATCAATGGAACCGCAATTAATAAAAACAGTCCAAAAAAGCATAAAAACAGTATGGTTTTTGTTGATTCTTCCGGCATTGTTTCTTCAACAAGCGGCAAAGAAAGTGTGACAACTAAATTTGCAAACAATAAGCTGAAAATGATTATCAAAATCAATTTAATCACAGCCATTGTAACACTTTTGGCTGAGTTTGTCTGTTCTTCCACAGCGTAGAATATATTGTTTACATCACCGTCATCTTCTTTGAAAGAACGATTTTCTTTGTTGAAAAAGTTTCCACTTTCTCCTCGAGCCTTTTTCTTTGATTTTTTTTCAACGATATTTACAAACTCTACGGTTTCTTGATAATTGTTATCCATGACATTAAATTTTTCACGAATTAACTTTACCGACACATTATCATGTTCTAATTCTCGAGCATATTTTACGGCTAAATCGTGTTGTTCTTCCGGAAATCTTTCTTCCAACTTCCAGCCTGTACCCCTATCGACATAAACTTCGTAGTGTGTAATATCTACCATTGCCTTTTCCTAAAAACACAAAAAACCTGAGCTTAGTATACCAAACTCAGGTTAATAAAACTTAAATCTTCCGATAGACTTATTTTGATGTATCAGTCTTCAAGCCAAAAGCAGCAAATTTGCTGTTGAATTTAGAAACTTGACCACCGGTATCAACCATGCGGTGTACACCTGTCCATGCCGGATGAGATTTCGGGTCAATTTCAAGATTCATTTTATCGCCAGCCTTGCCCCAGGTGCTTCTGGTCTTGCATTCTGTGCCATCTGTCATCACATAGGTTATTTCGTGATAATCAGGATGAATACCTTTTTTCATTCTTTTTCTCCACAAATTTTAAACTTACATTCAAAGTTAGTGCTCTTATACATTAGACTCTTGATAAACGCAAGCTTTTTTTTTAATTTTTTGTATTTTTATCTATTTTTTAAGTTCCGTAAGGGATACTGTGTTGATTCTATCGTCGTCTGCTTCAACATTTATAATCTTTATGCTGAAATTTTTATAGCCTTTTTCTAAAAGGTAACTACGTGTATTGACGGCCCGATTCAAACTGATTCGTTTGTTTTGGAACACATTTTCTCCGCCTGAAAGATTGTAAGATATTATGGATATCTTGTTTACCTTCGGATTTTTGAAAGAAGACAATGTTTCATCAATCACTTTCTTTTGCGGCTCATCCAGCTCGCTTTGTTCTGCTGAAAAAGTTACAATCCCTATTTTTGAGACTCGGGAGGCTTGCGGTTGAGAAATAATCACTTCTCTTTTCGGAGCCTCTGCCTTTACCTCAGGCGCTTTCACCTCGGGTTTCGGAGCTTCTGCCTTTACTTCAGGTGCTTTTACCTCGGGTTTCGGAGCTTCTGCCTTTACTTCAGGCGCTTTTATCTCGGGTTTCGGAGCTTCTACCTTTACTTTAGGCGCTTTTACCGTCTTTGCTTTTTTGACCTTATGCGCTTTGGTTTTAGGCTTTACAGACTTTTTCTTAACCGTCGGGAAAAGAGGCTTTGTGTGTGAAACGGTCGCTGATGGAGAACCTAAGCTATCAAGTACGGACATATCAATCACGACGTTTTCTTCGGCTCGTCCCGATGAAATTCCGATCATTAAGCTTACCGTACAAACTCCTAAAGCGACCGTTCTTTTTAGCATCTTTTATCCTTCCTATCCGTTCATTTTATCAACGATTGAGCAAATCATATACCTTGTTGTTTAAATTTGCATTAACCGCGATAATATCTCCCGAAGAAATAACTGCCGACAAATCTTCCGTACGAATATCTTTTTGATTAATATCAAAAACATATCCACCCGCTTCTTTGACCAACATTATTCCGGCGGTCAGGTCACTCTCTTGCTGACCTTTGGCAACGAAGGCATCAGCCTTTCCGGCGGCGACATAAGCTAAGCTCATATTCGAATCGCCTAAGAGACGAACGACACCTGTTGACGCAATCAATTTATTATACAACAGGCTGTCTTCGGCATGATTTTCTTCTCGATGAGACGGCTCGGTAAAAATTATCGCTTCGGATAATTCCTTACGAGAAGATACTCTCAAACGCTCATGACTGCGAAATCCCTCTTTATAAGCTCCCATACCTTTTTCAGCAAAAAACAGCTCATCTGATATGGGGTTATAAATAACCGCCGCTAAAGTCGTGTCATTTTCGCACATAGCAACCGACATTGAGACATAAGGAATCGCGTGGATAAAATTGCTCATTCCAGACAATGCCGAAATCACAAAATATCCCCCTTGAGGATGTGGCTTTCCTTCTTCGGCAAACACAAAGTTTGGACGAAGGCGAGCTAGTTCAGTTTTCAAGGTGCGTTCGGCCTTGTTATAACCGTTTATTACAAAGGTGCGATAATCTTTCACCGATGATTGAAGCTTTTCTATTTCGCTGAAATCACGGGTTAATGACTGTGACGCTTTTTTGACCGCCGCAATCAGATTGGTTAAATTCGGTGATAAATAAGACATTATTCCCTGCCCTGTGGTTATTTTGCTCTTTCAACATAGTTCGCTTCAGCTGTGCCAACAACAATCTTGTCTCCAGCTCCGATAAACGGCGGAACCATAACACGGACGCCATTATCCAAAATTGCCGGTTTATATGAAGAAGCTGCGGTTTGACCTTTGACAACCGGTTCGGTTTCGGCAACCGTGCAAACAACTTGCAACGGCAACTCAACCGAGATTGGCTTACCATCAATAAAGCTAATGATAACAGCCATGCCGTCGGTCATAAACGGACGAGAATCCCCCAAGATATCGGCGGGAAGTGTAAATTGATCAAAAGTTTCGCTGTCCATAAAGGTTAAGCCAGTACCGTCTTCAAACAAAAACTGGCAGTCTTTTTCTTCAACCATTAATTTTTCAACCGTATCTTCTGTTCTGAAGCGTTCGTTGGTTTTTGTTCCTTCTTCAACAGATTTCATTTCAACCTGCATGAAGGCACCGCCTTTTCCGGGTTTGATGTGTTGAGCTTTGGTGATTGTCCATGGTTTATTTTTGTACTCAATAACCCAACCAATTCTGATTGATCCTGCTAACTGTTTCATTCTTTTTCTCCATATTTACAATGTTAAATTCGGTGATTTTTTTGAGAATGTAATCTAAACTTTTAATTTTCGCAACTAAAATCTTTATACCACGATGATTTTATTATCAGATTGTCGGTTTCAAGGTTTGTGCAATCAACATTTTGTTCTTCAACAAAAACGGCAGACTGTATCAAAAACAACTCATTATACCAGTTGACCAATTCTTTGAGAGACTCTTGCCCTTGTTGCCATATTCGAAACGCTAAGAAATCCGGCTCAATCTCGCTTAAAATCATTGCCTCGTGGCGGCGGTTGCGGCTGATAAATCCGAGTATTTTATTTTTATATTTTTCTCTTAATTTTTTGGCTTCCACTGCCGGATTTTCGCTTTTACTCAAATCAAGCAACAGACCATCAAGTTCATACTTACCACACATTTCTTGTGCTTTGACGCCATATGCCAAAATCAACTTATCCTGCGTTTTTGCCTCTTGAACAAATCGGTGACAAAACGCCTCCGGTAAAGACGAATCCAGCAAAAAGCATTCGATATCATGTTTGCTTAACAACGACTCGTCTGGTTCGGTTATATATAAAATAAACTTTGGCATATCTTTATTGTCACCCTTGAAACTTCTTCTCTTTTCGTTATTATATAATCATTGTGTGGGTAATATACCCTAAGAATCCGTGAATGGGAAGTAAAAATCGTGACCGAATTTGATTTTTTGCAGCTTAATGAAGCTTATGCCGCTCTTAACAATGCTTTGGTTGAGCTTGATAACGCCGTCGAGGCCAAGCAAAAATCCTTAGCCTCTGAACGGGATAAGTGCGATGCTGACATTCTAAAAAAAGATGCTCGAATCCAGCGTCTTAAAAAATCTTCTGAAAAAGCGCTTTCTTCCATGGAATCGATTATCGAAAAACTTAATTTGATATTGGATAAAGATGGCTCAAATAACAATCGTAATTAATTCGCGCGAATATGCCGTTGCCTGTGAAGATGGACAAGAAGCTCGGCTTCTCCAGCTTTCGCGTTTGCTTGATGAAAAAGCCAAGCTTTTAACCGGGGGCGGTCAACAAGTTAATGAAAATTTGTTACTGGCTATGGTTGGGCTTTTGCTTGCCGATGAGCTTACTGAGCTCAAAAAAGGTCAACCCGCGTTAGCTGCGAATCCTGATGTCCTTGATCGAACCCAAGTTCTTAATGCCGAGAAGCAGGTTTCGCTAAAACTTTTTGATATCGCCGAGCGCATAAAAAAGCTTGCAAATAAAATCGAATCATTATAATGTATAGATATGGAGAGGGTGCTGTCCGGTTCGTGGCTTCCGTAAGTCTTCCGAGCCAACATTATTTTTTAGGGAACTGTCTCTGAGCAAATCGTGGTTTGTTTATATGGTGCCCACCTAGTTGACAGCGGTTCGTGTTGAATACACCATGCACGGCTGTGACGGGCCCTCTCAAGTTTTACTAACCTTATTTTTGGAAATCCCTTTTTTCGGGATTTTCTTGTTTTAAATGGAACGATAATATTGCGGATTATTTATTGCGGAGATGTGGTCGGTCGCGCCGGACGTGACGCCTTCTTAAACAAACTTGACATCCTTAAAAATGACCTAAAACCAGACGCTATTTTTGTTAATGTTGAAAATGCCGCCCATGGGTTTGGTGTGACCCCCGGTATCTGTCGCGACTTTTTAGAGAAAGGCGTTACCGGTCTGACAACAGGTAACCATGTATGGCAACAAAGAGAGATTATTCCGTTTCTTAATGATTGTAAAAAAATTGTGCGTCCGCTTAATTATCCCGAGAATCTTCCCGGTCGCGGTTGGGCTGAATTTGTGCTGCCAAACGGCAAAAAAATCTTGCTGGTTCAGGTTTTGGGACGTTTGTTTATGGAAGCGGTTGACTGCCCCGTGCAAGCTTTGGAAAAACTCCTAAAAAGCTATAATCTCGGGCGAAATGTGGATGCAATTTTGGTTGATATTCATGCCGAGGCTACGTCTGAAAAACTCTCTTTCGGGTATTATTTTGACGGCAAAGTCTCAATCGTTGCCGGAACACATACCCATGTGCCGACGGCTGATTACCGCCTGTTGCGACAAGGAACAGCTTATATTACCGATGTCGGAATGTGCGGCAATTATGACTCGGTTTTGGGGTTTGAGATTGAAGAACCGGTTAATCGTTTGGCTCGGCGTTATACCGGCAATCGTCTTGTGCCCTGTAAAAGCAATGGCACGGTTTATGGCATCGTGGTTGATATTGATGACAACACCGGTTTGGCAACAGAAATTAAACAGATTAAATATTAAGCTTTATCTTCAAACTTTTCTTAAAGGCCTTTTATAAGGTCTTTTTTTACGCCCAAAATTCAGCCTATCCTCAAAATGCCTGTTGAAAGTAAACGTTATTTATGTTATAATCGAGTCGTGAAGGCAAACGATACGGAGAAGAAGTATGTTAGATTCACGACCAACGGCGGTGCTGTCCGCTGTTTGGATGAGGGCAGGATTCTTGCCCTTGAGTGCGAAGGCTCATGATTTTTTTTCTTTTGATGAAGCACAGCTTATCTA
>CASFLB010000032.1 GCA_949295395.1 uncultured Pseudomonadota bacterium
TAAGCTTTGTAAAAGTTTGGAGAATGAGTCGAGTAATAAGATTTTAGGGCGACGACACCGGAGCGTACAAAGAAGTACGTGAGGATGGCGGAGACCCGCAAAATCTGTATTAATCGACCATTATACAAACTTTTTTATCGAGGAGTTCAAGCTCATCAATATACTCCTCTATCAACGACAGACCTTTGTCCCAGAAGTTCTTATCATGTGCATTGAGACCAAAGGGTTTAAGAAGAGCATCGTAACGCTTGACACCGGTTTCGGAAAGCATGTGAAGATATTTGTCGGCAAAATCGGGTACGGAATTTTCACGATAGACTTGATAGAGCGAGTTTACCAAACAGTCGGCAAATGAATATGCATAAACATAAAACGGCGAATGGAAAAAGTGGGAAACAATTGGCCAAATATATTTGCTATCATCATCAACAATAACGTATTGTCCAAGACTCTCACGCATAACCTCAAGCCAAATTTCAGCGATTTTTTCTTCGGAAAGCTCACCGTTTTTGCGCTCGGCGTGAACTTTTGTCTCAAAGAAGTGGAACGCGATTTGGCGCAAAGAGGTGTTAATCATATCATTAACTTTTGAAGCAATGAGGCAAAGTTTTGCTTTATCATCGGTTGTCTGTTTGAGCAACGACTGGAAAGTCAGCATCTCGGCAAAAACCGAGGCCACTTCAGCCAAAGTTAACGGCGTGTCATCATTTAAGTCGCCTTGTTTGGCACTCAGGCGCATATGGCACCCATGCCCAAGCTCATGGGCTAAGGTAAGAACATCATTTTTTTTGCCGACAAAGTTCAGCATCAAATAGGGATGAAATTTTTCTGGCATCGGCATAGCAAAAGCGCCGCTCCGCTTACCATCGCGCGGTGGCACATCAATCCAGTTGTGAGAAAAGAAATCTTTCGCAACATCTTGCAACTTAGGCGAAAAAGCGCCATAAGCTTCAAGCACGAGTTTAACGGCCTCGTCCCACGAATATTTTTTATCGTCGGCAAACGGCAAAGGCGCATTTCTATCCCAGTACTGAATTTTATCTTTACCGAGCCACTTAGCCTTAAGTTTATAAAAACGTTCGGCGATAGTAGTATATTTTGCACGCACAGCTTCCGCCAAAGAATCAACGACATCATCTTCGACCATATTATCAAGATTTCGGCTGGCAATAGGAGACTTGAAACCACGCTTATCATCGCTGATAGCTTTATCTTTAACAATCATGTTATAAATAAAGGTAAAGAGTTCGCCGTTTTCTTTGTTAACACGATTCATTTCCTTGCCGGCGGCCTCACGAATTTTCGGATCTTTGTCTTGCAACAATTTGCTCAGCTCAGCATCATTATATTTTTTTCCGTTAACCGTGTACTGAAGCTTTGAAGAAGTTTCATCATACAATCGAACCCAAGCGGCTGACGAGGTCAAAGCTTTGTCCGCCAACAAAGCCTCCATATCTTCGGCCAATTCATAAGGCTTAAACAGACGAATTTTTTCGAGCCACGGACGATAAAAGGCCACGGTTTTATCTTCCAGCAAAGACTTAAATTTTTCTTCCGACAAAGCGTTAATTTCAAGAGTGAAGAAGATAGAAAGCTTGCCGCTTTCGGTCAGTTTTTCATTGGTATTTTGATAGAACGCCAGCGCCTCTTTATTTTTCATTTGAGTAACCATGTTCAAATAAGCAAAAATACCAAGCTTTGAGGCCACCACACTAGCCTGTTCATAAAGCTTAACAGCTTGAGCAAACTCAGCCGGACTCAAGGTCGCAACTTTTCCCTTATAACTATCGGAAAGTTGCTGATTATAGACCAAATAGGTGTTTAAATCTTTGTCGACTTGTGGGTCATTAATGCCGGAATATAAATCACTCAAATCCCAAGCCGGCAGATTGCTCTGTTTCTCCATGATTCAAAATCTCCTGTTCTAACATTTTATTTTTTTGTTTAAGCTCATTCATCTGGCGGGGTAAATCAACGCTTTCCTGATAAAACTTTTTCAACTCGGGATGAGGTTCTTCTTTTTCGGGAAGTTCAGCCTCAAAGAAATAATTTGCCCAAGGCGTCTTTTGCTCCCCTTTTATCCACAAAGCAAAGCCCTCACCCACGACATTAGCATAACAACCATTCACCCCAAGAATATGCTTCAACAAGCATTGGCTTGATGAATGACAAGCTTTCAGATTATCATATAAGAGCGCATGACACTTTGTAAAGCCCCGATTTTGAAGATCCTTTGCCGGCGCAAACAACACCAACAAAAATAAAAACACATAAGCTCCAAACACGAGCGAAAGCAAAAAGCCAAACCAATGATACTTAAGAAAACGCATTTACTTTCCTTGCTGACGATGTTTCAAATAAATCTCGAGCTGAGCAAGTTCTTCTTGCGTATTAGCACCGGCGACTTCTTCGGGAGAAGTTTCGATGGCACTGCATTTTAAGCCTTCCTTACGAGCAATTTCGACGGTATCCGTCAGATAAAATTCACCGGAAGCGTTTTTATTTTCGATTTTAGAGAGCAAATCAAAAAGAACCTTACCATCAAAAGCCATAACACCGGAATTACAAAGTTTAATAGCTTTTTCCTCATCGGTTGCGTCTTTATATTCAACGATTTTTTCAAGAGTGTCACCGTTCATTTTAAGACGTCCGTAACGCAAAGCATCTTCAGGGGTAAAGCCAAGAACGACAACCGAAAAACCTTCATCAAGTTTTTTAAGTGCGCGGTTAAAAGTTTCGGCGGTAATAATCGGGTGATCGCAATAGACCACAAGAACTTTGCCATCAAACCCTTTCAGAGCTTCTTTAGCACAAGCCACAGCATGACCGGTACCAAGTTGCTGATCTTGAACACACCACGCATGAGGAGCAATTTCATCGCGAACCTTTTGCCCATCAGGAGATGTAACCACCACGATTTTATCAACATTCATCGAATCAAGGGTATTCAAAATATGGCGGATCATCGGCTTACCGCTAACCGGCATCAAAGCCTTAGGCAAATCAGACTTCATTCGCGAACCTTTACCGGCGGCCAAAACAACAGCCGCAATTTTATCACTCATTTTTTCAGCTCCTTTAATAACTTTTAACAAATATAGCGTAGCATAACAGATATAACCGATTTATTAAAAAAAGGTACATTTTATGAGAAAACATTTTCTTACAATATGTTTCACACTTTTGCTCAGTTTTTCGGAAAGCCTTCAAGCGCAACCGATAAAACTAAATAATTTTGAAGAACTCAAGCAACGAGAAGCTCTTCCGCCACCAATGGAAATCAATGACCCTAGGATTCCCGACGGTTCAGACCGAAAAGCGGTCGAAGACTTCATAAAAATGCGCTTGCAAGATAAAAACGTCATTATCGATTCGGTCAAACAAGAAGACCTCAACGGCATGAGCGCCATGAATGTCCAACACAGTGCCGAATATATCAAAGATATGAAAGAACAAAATAAATCGGCTTTTGAAAAAATTTATGATAAGGCAATTGATCGAGTAAGCGCGCAAGATGAAATTGAACGCATGGAAACCATTCGCGACCGTGCCAGACTTCAAGCCCAAAGCCGAGCCCAACAACAGCAATGGCAACAACAACAAATTCGCCAACAAAGACGTCCCAATTTTCCGGTAATCAATATCGAGCTTCCGCCTTATGGCGAAAAAACTCTTGTACCGGCCCAAGAACATATTCCGTTTTTGTTTTCCGAAATCAACATATTAGCCACCGGACAAGTCATGATAAATGAAACGGTTGTTGTGGTGGCCAACGGTCAAAAGCTGGCTCATGGACTGACCCGTGCTTTGCCACGTTACTCAACATCAAGAGACGGCAAAAAACACGAAATAGACATCAATCTAAACGCGGTAAGCATAAACGACACCCTTATCCCGCATAAAGTTGTCACCAAAGGCGGCTATCATCAAATTTTACCGCAACAAGAATACAACCTTGCCCCCGGCGTTTACACCTATCGTTTCAGCTATGTTGTTAACCGAAATCTGTGGGAATATGATGATTTCAACGAATTTTATTGGGACATAACCGGCAGCAGCTGGAATTTGGTGATTGCCCGTTCTGGGGGCTTAATCACCCTCCCCGGTGCCACAAAACCTTTAGGCCAAATAGCTTTTTCCGGCTCACCGGAACAACTCAGAAACGATGTCATCATCACTCAAAACGGCTTAAACTCGCTTGGATTCATCAGCACGGTTCCGCTTTTTGCCGGAGATGGCTTGCACCTAATTATATCGTTACCCAAAAGTGATTTCAGCACCCCGGACTGGGATCAAAAACTAACATGGTTTTTAAGCGATTACGGAGATATCTTATTCAGCCTGTTTGCCGCCATCGCCATTATCGGAGCTTATGCCTTGTCCTGGCACAGACGAGATAAAAGCAAAAAACAAAAATTATCATTCAAAAGAACAGCTTCATTGTTAAGATTTTTAGCCTTTGGTAAAATCGATCGAAAAAATTTCGGCGCGTTTTTACTGGAGCTTTTCCGCCTAAAACGGCTAGACATTATCACACAGGGAGAGACTCTGGCTCTTATCAAAAAAAGCGATAATTTTAAGGGAATGAGCCGTCTAGAGCAAAAAGCCATTAAAGCTCTTTTCCCCAACAACTCTGTCGAGCTTCAAATCAAAAAAGAAAACACCCTAAAACTCAAACGTAGCTTTAGCTTTTTACAAACCGATACGATAAAACGATTAAAAAACTTATCGCTTCGATTAAACATCGGCTATCTTGTGGTCAGCATCTTAATGCTCATCATCGCCGAGCTTGGCATTGCCGCATTAGGCAACAATGTTTTTGAAGAAAGCTACATCTTACTATCAAGCAGCCTAAGCTTCGGAGTTGCCGTTTGGTTTTTCCGCAAAAAATTCAAACGCCGTTGGCTTGAAATTCTGATAAAGATATCATCGATAATATCTATTGGATTAAATCTTCTTATATTGAGTTTAATCATACACACCCTATCCGCCTTAATCTTGTTGGCAGCCATCATCAGCATCTTCACCAATACCAAACGCTTTTCACAGCGCAACGGCTTATTAAAAGATTATGTAGAAGAAGCCCAAAGATATAAAGATTACGTTACGGAAAGAAAAGATAGCCTAGGTTTTGGCAATAACTTCCTAAGTTTCCAAGCCAATATCCACGCCATTGACGCGGATAAGGATTTTCCCTCAAACGAGACCATAAAAGACATCTACCGTTTAGAGATTATCCAACAACTTGAAAAATTTTTAGAAGAGGAAAAAATTATTTAACCAACCGACTGTCCAACCGTTCTTCATCATGACCGGCCGGATCTTGGTGAATAATAATTTGTGCCTGAGGAAATTCATCATGCAAATTATCTTCCACAAGCTCTGTTAACTCATGAGCCGCTGAAAGAGGCAAATCGCCGTCAAGTTCAAGATGAAATTCAAACATATACACACCGCCCAAATCCCGCGTGCGTAAATCATGTATTCCCTTACTGAAAGGCAAAGCCATCACGATTTCACAAACTTTTTTGCGAACATCGGGACCAAGTTCGGCATCGGTAAGAATAGCCACAGCCTTCGCCGCAAGTTTATAAGCGTTAAACAATAAATAAGAAGCCACCAAACAAGCGGTCAGCGTATCAATCCACGTAAAGCCAAACAAAGAAACAAGGATTAAGGTCAAAATGATAGCCAAATTCGTCATCACATCAACGCTGTAATGTTCTGAATCAGCCTCAATTGCAAGAGAACCTGTTTTTTTAGCAACATACTTTTGAAAAGCGATTAAAAACAGAGTAGCCAACAAGCTGATAACCATCACCACCAAACCAGCGCCTGTTTTTTCAATCGGAGCCGGAGAAAACAAACGACAAATTCCGTCATAAAGAACAAAAACCCCCGAACCGGCAATAAAAGCCGCCTGCACCAAAGCACTAATAGCTTCCGCTTTTCCAAAACCATAACGATGTCCATAAGAAGCCGGAAGAGAAGAAAATTTGACCGCCACAAAAGTAATGGATGACGCAAAAATATCCGCCATACTATCAATCAAAGACGAAAGGATTGCCAAAGATCCGGTATAGACAGCGGCAAACAGCTTCATCACCGTCAACATCACAGATAACGCAACGCTGGCAATCGTTGCTGTTTGTTTAAGCTTGTCAATCTGTAAGTTTTTTTCGGTTAAGGACATAGTTAATTTTCTCCATATCTTGAGGTAAAACCAGATAAAAACGGTTTTTAACACAAGCGGCAAAATTTTTCAAATGATTATTTCCGCCATCGTTTATAACCTGATATTGGAGAACGAACATATCACCGGATTTATAAAAATCAAGCTGAACTTCAACCTTATCTTCCCCTTTCAAAAGCAACCGAGAAAGCGGCTCAAGCTTTTCAGGCTTGTCAAGTTGCTTTTGAAGATACGCGTTAAGCAAAGCCTTCATAAGCATAGCGATTCGGTCTGGCTCACGCACATCATTATAGGATTCAAGACGTCCAAAACGCAAATTCCACAACGTATCATAGGTCCAATCTTGCCAATTGGGCTGAATATCAATTAAGTCAATGGCCGCTAGCCAAACCTGAAACAAATTATCAAACTTAATATAAGCAGCACGCTGCCCGCGCCCAATATCAATATCATATTTTCCCACCTCAAAGGCCACAACATTTTGCCCGTTTGGTGTTTGCAGTTCGATTCGCACATTCGGCGAACCGGGCTCTTCAATTGGATTAAGACCAAATTTGTAAAGGACGGCGGCATCGGCAGATTTTTTCTCATAAAAACGAGCATCGAGCAACGCCGAAAGAAGGCTGCGAATGCGCTCTTGATAAACCGGAACATCTGCCGGATTATCCAACATCCAAACGCCATCTTTTTTATAAAATTTAAGATGATGGTCATGATTCGTTAAAATGACACGATCAACCTGATTAATTTGCTCAACCAAATCCGGAAACACAAGTTTATCTTCATAATCAAGCAACGGATTTTTATCAGCCTGATATACCGAATAAATACCAAGTCCCAAAAGCAAAAATGAGACACCCGCCAACTTAAGCGCCACCGAATTAAGCTGAAGTTTTTGGTGAACAAATAGCTTTTTTGTACGTTGATGACGCCACCATACAAAACCGCAAATAAGGATTAAAGCGAGGGGAACGGCATAAATATTAACAAACTTGACCCATAAATTAACGGTGTCAATATTTTGATTAAACGACAACTTCAAAGCACTTAAGTCTGAGCGTAACTCATCAAGTTTATGACGAATATTTGCAATAATTGCCAACTCATCTGGTGTAAAATTCAAACGTTCTTCAAAATCCTTTTTCTGCCAAACATCTTGAATCTGCTGCTTGGCTTGATTAATTTTCTGAATAATTTCAGCTTCTTTAATCCGCGCATCGCGTTCATTATTTTTACGCTGTTTTTCAATCTGATCAAAAGAGCGTTTCAGAGCAGATTTTCCACGAACTCCGGCCAAAGAAGGACCTCCGGCAAGCTCTTCCAAAGCGTTCAACACAAAGTTTGCGTTATCAAGTAGTGGAATTAAATATTTTGTATCAAGCACCGTTCTCTGCACCGCCCAAAAATTATCATAAAGCATATCGGTATCCGCCACGGCAATCAGCTCAAACGGGGCGCTTTGATCCATACTGGTCACTTTAGCAGCCAAAACTTTAGCATAATCGTCGGGAGCAAAGTTTTGCAAAATAACCTCAGCCGGAAAACTTTCTTGAGCGGCAAAAGCCGGAATAACTTCTGACTGCATACTAGCGGTCAATAAAGGAACAAACTCGATTCGCGAAGCCGCGGAGGCCAAGGGTTCAACCGTCGTTGCCGAAGCCAACATAACTTCTTTAAGATTTTTGGTAACAGGCTCATAGCGATTAAGATTATTTCCTTTAAGAATAAACTGCAAAAGATCTTGCGTAAAACTCGGATTCGTTTTGTAGTTATCGGTCACATCAATCAGAATAGAATTGTCCAAATCAGCAACCACCGCTTCGGTATGGAACTGAATTCCCCACAATTTGGTTAAATCCCCAAAATCGGAAGCCAACAAATCGTTATTAACCGGAGAATAGATTCGGGCAGCCTCGGGAGCCACATCGGCAAAAACCAAAAGCCTTCCGCCGGCAAGGGTATATTCTTGAATTTTTGCCGTCATTTCCGCGGATAGATCACGAGGATGAACAATCATCAACACATCAAGATTATGAATTTCTTCAGGCTTTGTGACATGAACAACATTGAAAAATTCTTTAATCTGAGAAACAATTTCCCATTGCTGAGACACTTGAGTATCCGTTTGTAACGTATCAAACATAGTGAGAGAGGTTAGAATACCGACAGTTTTTTTCAGGTTATTGAGCGCAAAAATCTTTTCAATAATATCTTGCTCCAAATAGGGCTGCCGCTCGGGAGCAAAAAACGGAATAACCTGATGATTATCGACATCATCGGTCAACACAAGTCCGAAAAACGTGTTTTGAGAGGCATCAATAACAGGCATCGGCAAAAGACCTGAAGCAAGAGCTTGATCTTCTTTTTCGCTAAACACTTCAGGATAATAAATCTGGTAAGAAAACGCCCCGTTTGAGAGACGAGAAATTTCGGCTAACAACGAACGTACGCGGTCAAACATTTGCCGCACGGCCGAATTTCGCTCTTCCAATAAGCGAGAATAATAAAGCTTGGCAATAATTGGTCGTTTAAGATTAGAGACAAGATTTTTGCTGGTCTCCGAAAGTGTAAAAACTTTTTCCTGAGTAAAATCCCAGCGCAAACTTCGCAACCAATTATTTGCCCACAGGTTTAGTCCCGAAAAGCCAAGCAGCATAAAAACAAAAATCAAAATATAATAGGAACGTGAAGCCGAATTTATCAAAATCGATGTCCCTGACGTTTTAAAGCTGACCACCAAGACCGTCGTAAAATTAAACAACAAAATCAGAGAAGCAAAAAAGATAAGGTCGCGCAACTC
The DNA here is from genome assembly GCA_949295395.1 of uncultured Pseudomonadota bacterium. GTDB lineage: Bacteria > Pseudomonadota > Alphaproteobacteria > RF32 > CAG-239 > HGM16780. The sequence goes on from CASFLB010000032.1 coordinate 8,994, forward strand.
AACCAAACCGGCGCTCATCGTATTAAAATGGGTCAAAAAGCTAAAAGACGCAATCATATCAATCAAAGAAAGCGGAGCAAACAAGCGGAAAAACGCTAACACATATTCCAAACCGGAAAGAAAGAACAATAGATTCGCCACCACGGCCAAAACCAATGCAATAACCTGATTCTTTGTCAAAGCCGACATTAACTGCGAGATAGAAAGCATACAACCGGCTAGGATAAAGCTGGCTAAATAGCCAACAGCAATAACAAGATTATCCGGCTGTCCCAAAACATTGACCGTAATCCAAAACGGAAAAGTCAAGATCAAAGCCATACCGGCAAACAGCCAAGCGGCCAAAAATTTGCCCCACACAAGCTGCGAAATAGAAACCGGCATAGTCACCAACTGCACCACGGTTTTATTGCGAAATTCTTCTGCCCATGAGCGCATGGAAATACCGGAAATAAACAACAAATAAAGCCAAGGCTGATAAACAAACATTGGCAAGAGGTCGGCTTGGCCTCTTTCAAAAAAATGACCAAAATACAAGGCAAAAGAGCCATTCAGCACCAAAAAAGCAATTAAATAAACATAAGCCAAAGGAGAGATAAAATAGCGAATAAGTTCGTTTTTAACGATAACCTTTAAAGACCTCATATCATGCCTCTTCATCACTGGTTGTAAGATTAACAAAAGCCGTGGCCAAATCTTTTGACCTTGCCTTTTTCAAAATATCAGACAGCGTACCGTCGGCCAAAATCTGCCCTTTGTTGATAAGCAAAATTCGATTACAAAGAGTTTCTGCCTCTTCTAGCAAATGGGTAGAAATTAAAATCGTTTTTGTCTTGCCCATTTCCGAGATTAAAGAGCGGATATGAACTTTTTGGTTCGGATCTAACCCATCGGTTGGTTCATCAAGCAACAAAATGTGAGGGTCAGATAAAATACTTTGAGCAAAGCCCACACGGCGCAAATATCCTTTAGAAAGAGTTTCAATTTTTTGTGGTAAAACTGATAAGATTTTTGCGGTTTCAGCCGCCTTGGCAACAGCCTCTTTCACGTTTTCAAGCCCGCGCAATTCTGCCATATAAGTCAAAAAGCGTACCACCGACAAATCGGGATACATCGGAGCCCCCTCCGCCAAAAAGCCAATATTTTCTTTTCCCCACAACGGATTTTGAGCAATATCTTTTTCCAAAACCTTTATTGTGCCGGAACTGGGAGACAAATAGCCGGCAATCATATTCATCAAAGTTGATTTTCCGGCTCCGTTTGGCCCCAGCAAAGCAATAATTTCACCTTTTTTTGCCTTAAAAGATAAATTTTTAACAGCATCCAAAGAGCCAAAACTTTTACACAAATTCTCAACGTCCAGCATAAAAGGCATCATCTCACCTCTGACTAAAATTTTGAAAACTCATAAAGCGCGATAGCAGCGGCGGTTGAAACATTAAGACTTTCAACTTTAGGATTCATAACAAGTTTCAGCGTCTGATCACAGTTTTCCTCCACCAAGCGACGCATACCTTTTCCTTCGCTTCCCATAATCAAAGCAATTTTTCCAGCCTTATTGGCTTTATCAAGCGTCACTTCGGCATATCCATCTAATCCCAAGCACCAAAACCCAGCTTTTTTTAGAGCATCAATGGCACGCGACAGATTCGTCACACGGCATATCGGCAAAAACTCAATTGTTCCGGCACTAGCCTTTGCCATCGCCCCACTTTCTTGCGGAGAATTCTTATCTTGCACCACTAAGGCAGAAACGGAAAAAGCGGCACAAGAACGAATGATGGCCCCCACATTTTGCGGATCGGTCACTTGATCCAAAACGAGAATTCTCGCATGATTAATAGGCTCTATTTGAGCAATAACATCTTCCAACGCAACCGATTCTAAAGGTTCTACCGAAGCGGCCACACCTTGATGAACGGCTTCTTTGGGCAAAAGCTTATCAAACTCTTTGCGTTCAACAATTTTCAGCAAAGAAGCATCGCGCCCAACTTTAGCAAGCAAAGACTTAACTTCTGCGGCCACATCTGCCGTCGCAAAAACTTGATGAAAAATACGATTCGGATTCGCGATAGCCTGAAAGACCGGATGTTTACCATAAAGAAGAATCCCTTTAGCAGGATTCGCAGATTTCTGAGCGGCATTATAAAATTTACGAGCCATAAAAACCTCAACAGCAAACTATTGTTAAAAACAAAGACATAATAGCATAACCTTGCAAAAATAAAACAATTATTAAAAGAAATTAAGAAATAAATAAAAAAAGATATTGACAATCGCAGCAAAATGCTATTTAGTCTCTAAGCAGTGATTAAACAGAAAAGTAAGATCCTCTTACCCGATAGAAGTTAAATGGAGGGGTGGCAGAGCGGTCAAATGCAACGGACTGTAAATCCGTCGACTTCGGTCTACGAAAGTTCAAATCTTTCCCCCTCCACCATTTAATTCTCGGGCACTCTACGAAAGAGGCAGAAGCAAGCGGGTGTAGCTCAATGGTAGAGCAGAAGCCTTCCAAGCTTATGACGGGGGTTCGATTCCCCTCACCCGCTCCAATTTTCCCCTTTCAAAACAGTCTTAACAACATAAACTTAGGATTTATAACATGGCAAAAGAGAAATTTGAGCGTAGCAAACCGCACTGCAACATCGGTACGATTGGCCACGTAGACCACGGTAAAACTACTTTGACAGCAGCAATTACA
>CASFLB010000033.1 GCA_949295395.1 uncultured Pseudomonadota bacterium
GGATTTGGCTAATAATCTCGGTAACCTTGTTTCGCGCACAACCTCTATGGTGCAAAAATATTTTCAAGGCACTTTGCCTGCCGAACGTGAAGCTGATGCTCTTGATGCGGAGTTGATTGCCATTGCCGAAGCTGCTCCGAAAAAAATGGAGAACAAGCTCAATGCTATGCATATTAGTGAGGCTTTGGAAGAGATTTTTGTATTAATTTCTCGTGCCAATAAGTATATTGATGAAACAACGCCGTGGTCTTTGGCTAAAGATGAAAGCAAGAAAGTTCGTTTGGCGACCGTCTTGTATAATCTGCTTGAAACCATTCGTATCAGCGCCATTATGCTTGAGCCGTTTATGCCGAATACGATGCCCGAAATCTTGAAAAGAATCGGAGCCGGTGCTGATGAAGTAAAATGGGATAGTATTTATACCTTCGGTAAGCTTAATCCGCAAGCCACCGTTACTCTCGGTGAGCCGTTGTTCCCACGTATTAATATTGAGCAAGAGCTTGCTTTTCTTTCTCCTGATCAAGAGAAGTCTGCTTAAGCTTTTTTCGGAAAATTAAGGGGGCAGGGTAGCTTGCCCCTTTTTTCTTGACTTATATGTGAAAAAGATTGAGAATATAAAAAGAGCGGTTGCTCTGAATGTGGATTTAACCTGACTTGTCCCGCAATAGAGGACTAAACAAGGAGAATTTGATATGTTTAAAACTGCTGAAGCCGTATCTCTCGGCCATCCTGATAAAACGGCTGATTATATTTCAAGCTTTATTTTAGATTGTTTTATAAAACAAGACCCTTATGTTAAATATGCCGTTGAGGTTATGATTAAGGGGAATATCGTTGTGCTGGGTGGTGAGATTAAAAGTGTTGTTTCTTTTTCTGATGAAGCGATTAAAAGTTTTGTCCTTATGGCCTTAGCCGAAATCGGTTATTCAAAAGATTATGCCGCAATTTGGAAAGATAAGGCGATTGAGCCCGATAAAGTAAACGTAATTAATCTTATTGGTCTCCAATCATCTGAAATAAACCAAGGAGTTGAACAAAATGGTTGGGGCGATCAAGGCGTTTATGTCGGTTATGCTTGCCAAGGCGAAAATAATATTAGTCCTGAACAAAATTTAGCTCGCAAATTAAATGCCGCTCTTTATAAAAAAGCACTAAGTTCTAAAAATTTGGGATTGGATATCAAAACACAAATTACACTTAATGACGACGGAAAGATTGCGACGGCAATTGTGGCTATTCCGATGCTTGAAAGAGAAGATTTACAAGATTTTGTGATTCAAGTTTTAGGGCAGAAGCCAGAGCAAATTATTATCAACGGTACCGGAGATTATACCATTCATTCTTCTATTGCCGATTGCGGGGTTACCGGTCGCAAACTCTGTTGCGATTTTTACGAGGCGGCAAGTCCTATCGGTGGCGGAAGTCCTTGGACCAAAGATGCCTCTAAAGCCGATTTAACTCTTAATCTCTATGCGCGAAAATTGGCGCAGGAAAACCTGAAAGATAATGATGAATGTTTTGTTTATCTGTCTTCTTGTATTGGACAATCTGATTTGCCGAGCGGTGAGATTAAAACCGTAAAAAACGGAAAAGTACAAACAAACAAGCTATATAAAATTTTCAGCCCGAAGACGTTGATTGACTATCTTGGGCTGAATAAACCTGTGTTTGCGGCTCTGTGCCGAAAATCTGTTGGCTTGTAACGCTATTTTAGCTGAGCTCGATAGAGTGAGGCGTATACGCTGTTTTCTTGTTTCATAAGCTCATCGTGGGATCCTGATTCAACGATTTCTCCGTAGTTTACGACAACAATCTTATCGGCGTTGCGTACCGTTGACAGGCGGTGTGCAATGATTAAGACTGTTCTATCTTGCATCAGGTTTTCAATCGCTTGTTGAACAACCGCTTCGGATTTGTTATCAAGTGCCGAAGTGGCCTCATCTAAAATAACAATCGGGGCATTCTTCAAAAAGGCGCGTGCAATTGCAATACGTTGCTTTTGTCCGCCGGAAAGAAGGACGCCGCGTTCTCCGATTTGGGTGTCTAACCCGTCTTTTAAGGTTTTAATAAATTCATCAAGGCAGGCCATTTGTACGGCTTTTTGAATCTCTTCTTCTTTGGCTTCTTCATTGCCTAAGAGAATGTTTTCACGGATTGTTCCGTCAAACAAAAAGTTGTCTTGAAAAACAACCGCGATGTTTTGCCGAAGTGAATCCAAATTCAGGTCTTTTAGATTCGTGCCGTCAATTAAAATTTGACCATCATTGTTGCCTAAATCATAAAAGCGCGGTAGTAGGCTCAGCAAGGTGCTTTTGCCTCCACCGGAGTTGCCGACAAAGGCGATTGTTTGTCCTTTATTGATGGTTAAATTGACATGCTTTAAAACCGGACGGCCTTTTTCATAAGCAAAGGAAACGTCTTTGTATTCAATTTGATTTTGAAGACCTGTCATGACTTTGGCTTTTTCTTTGCTTTGAATAGCCGGCATTCTATCTAACAAGCCAAATACGCGTTCCATGGCCATTAGGGCCATTTGAACATTGTTGAAGTTGTTGCCGATTGATTTAATTGGGGTATAAAGCATGATTAATGCTGCGATGAATGATACAAAGCTACCCGCCGTGATGGTGTGATGTACAATCAAATAGCTTCCATACCAAATAACGGCAGCAATTCCCAGCGATACAATAAAATGCATTAATGGCGACATCATGCCGGTACGCTGAATCATCTTTATTCCTAAGTGAAAAACTGTTCTGAGCGTTTGACGAAAACGCTGGTTTTGGTAATCATACAAATTGTAGGCGGAAATGATGCGGTTGCCGCTAAAACTTTCGTTAAAGTGTTTCATGACCTCACCACCGGAAAAAATGGTTTTGTTCATGATGGAGTTAATTCTTCTGCGGACGGTTGATAATGGATATAATGCACCAAAAAGTATGACAACCGCTATAATGGCTAATTGCCATGAATTATAGAAAAGAACGCAGATTAACGAAATTGATGAAAATACGCGGGTGGTGAACAATTTTAGGTTGGCAAGCAAGCCATTGCAAGCCAGGTCCACATCGTTATTAAAGCGCATTAAAACTTCACCCGAGTTTGATTTGTCAAAAAAGGCGGCATCCATGTGGAGCAGTTTGTCAAATAAATCTATTTTAACATCGTTGGAAATTTTACGTCCGACCCAAGTGTTTAGATAAGTTGCGGCATAATTTAAGCCGCTTTGAAGGCTGCTGAAAATAATGATTAAAATCGGAATGTAGGCTGTGGCTGTGATACTTTTTTCAACCATGACAACATCCATATAAGGTTTGAGAGCCCAGGCAATAACCGCATCCATACCTCCAATCGGAATCGTGATTAATACGGCAATTAAAGCGCGAAACCAATATGGACGGACATAAACCATCATTCGCTTGTAATTAGCGATGAATGAACTTGAAGCAATTTTATTTTTTATATATCCAAACATGACGCATTCTTAAACACAATTGTTAATACATAGAGAATATAGTTTAGGAAATGCGAGAACGCAAGATGTTTCTGTTTGTTATCTTAAACAAAAATCAGAAGCGAAAATCGCGCTGGCCGTTTGATATGTTTTCAAGATTGGATGTGGTTATTCCTCGAACCTTTTCGTTGGTGATGTTTGCAAGTTGTTCTTTGATTAGTTTTTCTCCGATTTGTTTGGTTTCGGGGGAGGCGTAATCTTCCAAATATTCTTTAAGGGTCATTAACGCATTAGGCAGGCAACAGTTGTGAATCTGTTTGTTTTTGCATAAAGCCATAAAACGGTCACCGGTACGTCCTTCACGATAGCAAGCGGTGCAGAAGCTGGGAATATAGCCAATCTTCATAAGCCAAGCAACGACTTCATCCAAAGTTCTTTTATCGCTGACATCAAATTGCTCTGATTTGTTATCATCTTCTTCAGGGGTGACGTAACCGCCAACGCTGGTTTTTGAACCACCGCTGATTTGCGATATGCCATAGCGAATGACTTTTTCGCGGCATGCCGGACTTTCTCTGGTGGAAATAATCATACCGGTGTAAGGAACGGCTAAGCGTATACATGCGACAAGTTTGGCAAAGGTTTCATCGTTGATGCCGTTGTCAAAGGCCGAAGGATCAATGTCATCAGCGTGTTTAATACGTGGAACACTTATGGTGTGGGGTCCAACTCCATGAACTGCTTCCAAATGTTCGGCATGCATCAGCAGTCCGGCAAATTCGTAACGGTATCTTTCCAGCCCAAATAATACGCCAAGTCCGACATCATCAATACCGCCTTCCATGGCTCGATCCATGGCTTCCGTATGGTAAGCGTAATTATGCTTTGGTCCAGTCGGATGGAGTTTTTCGTAACTTTCTTTGTGATAAGTTTCTTGGAATAAAATGTATGTTCCGATGCCGGCTTCTTTGAGCTTGCGATAGTTTTCAACCGTTGTGGCCGCAATGTTGACGTTAACTCGGCGAATCGCTCCGTTTTTGTGTTTAATGCCATAAATGGTTTTGATACATTCCAAAATATATTCAATTGGGTTATTTATCGGGTCTTCGCCGGCTTCAATGGCTAAGCGCTTGTGCCCCATGTCTTGCAAGGCGATAACTTCTTTGGCAACTTCTTCTTGGGTTAATTTTTTGCGCGCAATATGTTTGTTCTTGGCGTGATAAGGGCAATAGACGCAGCCGTTGACGCAGTAATTTGACAGATATAGCGGAGCAAACATGACAATGCGGTTGCCGTAAAATTCTTTTTTGATTTCTTCGGCTAACTTAAAAATTTCTTCATTCTTTTCCGGAATTTCACAATCAAGCAAGAGTAGAGCTTCGCGGTGGTTTAAGCCTTTGCATAAACGCGCTTTGGCAATGATCTCATCAATCATTTTCGAATCGTTCTTGTGCTCGTCGGCAAACTTGAGAGAGGCTAAAATTTCGTCATGGCTGATGAATTCCTCAGCCTTTAAGGAACTTGGATTATACATGATTTTTTATTCTCCGCTTTAGGGGCAGGTTTCTCTTTCCCTTCAGGTTATAAACTATGGCTGATATAGCAAAACTTTGTGAAAATGACAAGTGCTTTTTTTATGATATAAAATTTGAATAAGCTACTTTGCAAGATACGCCTTCCAAACGTCCGATTGCGCCGCTTAAAGCCGCGATAATATCTTCCGGTGCGTCGAGCGCAATGCTGATGATGCTTATTTTTTTTGCACGATAAGGAAGTCCCATACGGCCGATGATGTAATCAGCGTAGCGATGCAATAATGTGTTTAGTTCGTTTACCGCACTTGCTTTTTCAACAATAATTGCTAGTAAAGCAATTCTTTGCGTCATATTTTTTTCCTCTTAAAAATGTTAACTTTGTTTAGATTATCAAAATTATATAATTTTTCAAATTTTTTCTTAAAATTTAATCTTTTGATAAATATTTATGTGTTATATCTACTGGAAACCAAAACGATAAGGAGTGAAACGATGGCACAATTTGATAATAAAATGATTCAGGAAGCCGCTTATTATATTTGGAAAAATAACGGTTGTCCGGCAAACTCAAGCGCTCAAGATTGGAGTGCGGCTATTGAACAGTTGGAACGCCAAGATGCTTTGAATGTGGCTCGTGCTGTTTCTAATCAATATAGTCGTTGCACATTTTTGCCGGATATTAAATTGCATATTAATGATATTCAGGCTAAAAAGTTGCCGCTTTCTTTGGCAAAGGCTTTTTCTTTAACTAAAATTGCTTCGGCAACTGTTAAAGCTCCGGCTAAAAAGGTTGCGGCAAAAAAGGCAACTGCCGCTAAAAAAGCTTCAGCTAAAAAGACGAAAAAATAGTTTGAAAGAGAAAAGAAAAACCGCGGTATCCCGCGGTTTTTTTTGTATCTATATTTGGGGTCGATAAGGTAATAAGCGTACGGCGTTTAATATCGCGATGACCGATACACCGACATCGGCAAAAACAGCGGCCCAAATTGAGGCATAGCCCAAAGCTCCGAGGGCTAAGACCAAAAGTTTTACTCCAATGGCAAAAACTATATTTTCTTTGGCAATGAAAATTGTTTTCTTAGCAATTTTTAAGGCTGAGATGATTTTAGAAGGTTCATCGGTCATTAACACAATGTCTGCTGCTTCGACCGCAGCGTCTGAGCCCATGCCTCCCATGGCCATGCCGATATCCGAGCGAGCCAAGACCGGTGCATCGTTGATACCGTCTCCGACAAATATGAGCTGCCCATTTGGAGCTTTTTTATGTAAAAGTTCTTCTATCTTTGTGACTTTATCTGTTGGTAAAAGCTCGGTATGAACTGTATCTAGACCAAGCTTTTTTCCAATCTTATGTCCGATTTCTTTGCGGTCTCCTGTGAGCATCACAGTTTCTTTTACGCCATGTGTTTTCAAGAGAGAAATGGTTTGAGCCGCGTCTGGTTTTATCTCGTCTTCAATTTTGATATAGCCGGCAAGTTTGTTAGCGTATAAGACATAAAGAATCGTGCCGTTTTTTTCAATTTTGGGCTCTGAAATGTTGTATTTATCGAGCATCTTTTTATTGCCAACGGAGATTTCTTGATTGTTTATTTTTGCCTTAATTCCACAACCTGCAATTTCTTCAACTTCAGAAATATCTTTTAGGTCTGTTTTGTGTCCCCAAGCCTGTTTGATTGAAGTGGCAATCGGGTGATGCGAATATCCTTCAACCTTGGCGGCGTTTTGCAAAAGGGTTTCTTTGCTGCCTATAAAGGCGGTGATGTTGGTGACTTTGAAGTTGCCTTTCGTTAGGGTTCCGGTTTTATCAAAAACAAAAATTTCAGCGCGGGAAAGAGCTTCAAGATAGTTTCCGCCCTTAATCAAAACACCGCATCTTGAGGCTGCACCCATGCCGGCAAAAAAGCTTAGCGGAATCGAGATAACTAATGCACATGGGCAAGAAATTACCAAAAAAGTGATGGCGCGATAAATCCATTCTTTAATGCCGAGTGAACTGCCGAGCAAGGGTGGCAAAAAGGCTAGAACTAAGGCAATGATAACAACTGTCGGTGTATAATAGCGGGCAAAACGTGTGATAAAAGCTTCTATTTGCGCTTTTTTTGAGCTGGCGTTTTCGACTAAATCTAAAATGCGTGCTACCGTTGAGTTAGAAAAAATGCTGGTGGTTTTTATTTCTATAACGCCATTCAGATTAACGCTTCCGCTCAAGACATTTTCGCCTTCAGAAACGTCGCGCGGTAAAGATTCTCCGGTTAGGGCTGATGTATTTAAACTGGCGGAACCTTTGATTATTGTTCCGTCAAGCGGAATGCGTTCTCCGGGCTGGACAATGATAATTTCTCCTCGTTTGACATCTTCCGGTGACACGGTTATTAATTCTTTTCCGCGTTTGACGTGTGCATAATCGGGGCGAATGTCCATAAGTGCGGCAATGGATTTACGTGATTTGTTAACAGCGTAAGACTGAAAAAATTCACCAACTTGGAAAAACAGCATAACGGCGACAGCTTCGGTATATTCCTGTAAGGCAAAGGCGCCGAAGGTTGCTATTGTCATTAAAAAATTTTCATCAAACACTTGGCCGTTGCGAATATTGCGAAGGGCTTTTAGTAAAATCGGTGTTCCGACAATCAGATATGCCGCAACTAAAAGAGCGAGTTCTATCATTTGTGGCAGCGGGAAAAAGGCTCCGGCAAATAGTAATGCGGCGATTATAATTTTTATGAGCTGTTTTTTTAGTGATTTTGTCATTATCTATTCTTTCTTTATAATAATTCGCAATCTGGTTCAATTTTGCTGATGATTTTTTTGATTTCTGCGACAAGGCTGTTTTCATCGCGGTCAAATTCTATTTCAATCTTTTGTGCAAAAAAGCTGACGGAAGCTGATTTGATGCCGTCAATTTTTTTGAGGGCGTCTTCGATTTTTGCGGCGCAATTAGCGCAGTCAAGATTTTCAAGTTTGAAAGTTTTTTTCATTTTTTCCTCCGTTTAATATGTAAACAATTAAATATATGTTTAATTGTATAATAAAAAAACGGAGGTGTCAAGGGAAATGTTTTAAGCTGTGTAGATTATATATGGAATGTGCCTCAATAGAGAAAAAAGGATAAATAAATTTATGTTTACAATGGACATTGGATGTCAAAAATATCATCTATGGCACGGTGGAGAAGGGCGGCTTCCGGTGTATCGGCCAGTTTGTAATACATTTCTTTGCCGTCACGGCGAGCGGAGATTAAGCCGGCTTGCTTAAGCAATCTTAAATGGTGCGATACGGCCGGAGAGCTCATTTCTACTGTGGCGGCAATGTTATTAACACAGGTTTCATGGTGGCATAAAAACCACAAGATTTTTAATCTTGTCGGGTCGCTGATGAGTTGAAAGGTCATTGATACTTTTTCAAAAGTCATTGATTGCGGCATCTTTTGTCTTAAATTTTTTTCTGATGTGTCGTGTTCATGAAAGTTTTGAGGTGTTTTCATGCTTACTTCTCCTGTCAAAAACAGTACGATTTTAGCTTAATAAGGTTAAAGATATTTTAAATGTCAGAATTTTAGTTGTTTATAGAGGGAAAACTAAAAGATTGTCATAAATACTAGCCTTTTTGAAGATACTGCTTCAATAGAAGCTTCGCCGTGGTCATAAATTCGTAAAGGAAAGCTATTAACTCTACATAAACTGGCATTCCATCTCAAAAAATACAAAATAAGCACTATGAGCTTATCAGGTGGCAAAGTAATGATAACCTGAGGTATATCCCTCTATTCTCGGGTTGTTTATGGAGATATGGGATAGGTTTTAACTGTATTCTTTTTGCAATATATTCTTACTTGGGGTATTCCAAAGCCAAATCATTGCTCCATAATAGATTAGGCGGATAACTGAGGAAAATAAAATATAATATGCAAAAACACCAAAGCCTGATAATTCACTATAAAAGGCTCTAAAGAAAAATACTTCACCGGTTATACAGCTTAAAGCCAAGGTCAGACTTAATATTAATTTTCCGATAAAATATTTATTTTTTGAATGTTTTGTGTGGTTACAAAGAGTTATGAATATTTTTGGTAACTTAATATAAATAAGCCATAAGATAAACGGCACCAAAAGAATACAATAGAAAATTGTTGCAACTGGCGGAAATATAAATAACGAAACTAAAAACAGCAAAATTCCCAAAAGCAACGGATGCGTTTTTAAAATCTTAATATTTTTTTCTTCCCATAACACAAGTCGGTAAAGAGTATAAAGAAACAGCATATACAAAATAAAAGGTGAAAACATAAACAAAAGACCTATTATGGTATTTTTTATACTTTCATCTGTTATTATCAATAAATCTTCTAGGATAGTTCTTATTCCAAAAGCTGATATAAAGATAATCATTTCAGGAATTAGAAAGCGTAATTTACAGCCTAAAGGGAAAAAACGAACCGTAATAATTTTGAATAAAGTGTAATAAGTAAACACAAACCAGAAATACATAAATAAATTTTTTTCATCAAAATGACAAATTTGGTTTAAATCTTCTCTAAACCAATGAAAATAGCTACTCCATTCAAATTCTAAATAGTTGCCAACATCAACACATACCGAATTATCTCTATCCATATCAGCAAAAAACCAGTAACTATTGATCACGAGGATAATAAATAACAATTCTAGAATAAGATATTTGGCTATTTTCATTTTGTTGCACCTTTGGGCTTGTTTAATATCATTTCACGACATAAATAAATTAAAGTCAACATATAAAGAATCAAAGGTGAAAAAATCCTAAGCATCCCTAGTGCTAAATTCAGTACACTTTGAAAAGTAATAATAAAATCAGTATGATAAAACAGAAACCCAAGATAGACCGACATATAAACGATGATTTCCATAATTGAAAACGGCAAAGCTATTGTTTTTGGCATTTTAAATGCACCATAGATTTTAAGAAGCGTATAAAATGGTAAACTGAAAAAGTAAACACAGCACAAACCAAAGCCGCTAAAACGGCAAGGCAGCCCCTCGGCAGAATAAAACCAATGAAAATAGTTGCTCCAACCAAATGAAAGGTAATCGAGCTCAAATTCTCCGTATTCCGGAGTCATACAGGCATCGACTTCACCAACTTGTCCCAAAAGAATGTTTCCCCATGAATAAACGGCTACAAAGAGAACTAATTCTAAGAACAAATATAAAATTGATTTTGCAACTATCTTCATCAGTTAATTCTGCATTTTCAAAAAAAATAATTACAAATCGTCAACTTCTTGCCATGTTTCCAAACACCATGACTGAGAATGCCCTTCAGCAATACAATTATCAATAAATTTATATCTAGAGTATCCCCACATCGTAAACATCACAAGCAATAGGATTACAAATAGCATAATCACAAACAAGATTATGGATTTTATGTTTTTTATAAAATTTTTCAATGAAACCTCTATTTTGTACAAAATATCGTAATATTAAATCTTACCATAAAGAGTGTTTATCCCAAAATTCTGTTCTAGCTTTTACTGATGCATCTATTTCTTGCTGAATTTCCAGGGGAATAACACAATTTTTATCATCTAAGCAGTACATTTGGTAACTATCATAATCTGAACCTTCCGGCTCGATACTCATCAAATATGCCATACGTCCTGCCGATATTGTGGTTATAAATATGACCACAATAAGACTCCACTTGAGCTTGGGGAAAGGCTTAAATACTTTAGGCTGCCATACCAAAATCATTGCGACATAAGCGATTATTCTTAATATTAATAGTGACAGGGTACCAGCCAAAATCAGCAACAGAGTGATTTTGGGCAAATAAGTCAAAACTCCTATAGCAAAAAATTCTCCAAGGGCTAAGACCATGTTAAAAACAAATATAATCGGAATTTTCCAAATTAAAGAGTATTTGGGAATATCTTGCCAATCGCCGTTAAATACAAATTTCCAAATTAAAAAGGGAACAACAAATCCGACATAAATCGGGGGAATAATCAAAATAAAAAACATAAATGGCCACGGAAATATTAGTGTTGACAAAAGCAATCCTAAAGCAATAAATGATTTCTTTTTTGTTAACATAAATATCGTCCCACAGTTAATTTTTATAAAAATATAAACTAAGAATAGCCGATTTGTCAATCGGCTATTCGTTTTTTTAATGAATTAGATGCTTGTAGTTATTGGGCAAATAATCACGACATACTTGAGCATCTCCGGACTGATATCCCTTCCATGCAGA
>CASFLB010000034.1 GCA_949295395.1 uncultured Pseudomonadota bacterium
AGACCGTCGCTTCATTCTAGCAAAGGAGTTTTTTATCTGTAAAGCTGTAAGCTCTTTGGAACTACCGGCCTAGCCGGTAGTTTTCTTGTTACAAAAAAAGCGCCCCGAAGGACGCTTTAAATAAAACAAACCAAAGATTAGGACTTCAAATCAATCGCCACCGAAGTCATTTCATTCGCCACGGTAAAGGCGTTTGAATTAAGGTTATAAGCGCGTTGTACCTGAATAAGCTCCGAAAATTCTTGTTCCAAATTAACATTAGAGCCTTCCAAAGATTGCGTACGAAGAAGATTACTTCCAACCGTATCCGGCCCAATAACATAGCTGGTATTACCCACATCGCTATAAGCTTCAAACAAAGTTCCCGAAACAGGGACCAAATTTTCAGGCGCTTGAAAACTAACCACGGCAAGTTTTGCCACATTGAGGGTACGATTGTTGGTATATTCGGCTTTTAAGATACCATCGCTATCAATATAGCTTCCGACCAAATCTCCTCCCGGAGCCCCATCTTGAGAAACATAAACTTCACCATCGCCACCATCATATTGGGTCATATTTGAAATATCAAGAGAAATGGTGTTAGAGGTTCCGTCTTCCCAATTAACAGTCAAATTAATTTCTTGAGGGGAAACAAGTTTTCCGTCAGGGGAAAATTTTGCCTCTATCGGCTCGGCAACAACTTCCGCTCCGTCTATAGCAAAGCTGACGTTCCACGTATTAACGGCATCATGATTTTTATTAAAAATCATATTCATAGTCGCCCCATCATTTTCAGGACCATAAACAGTAATACCATAAGTACTGGTATTTACACCTGTCGCCGGAACATTTGCCGTAATCTCAACATCTGAGGTTGGAACAGAGGCCATATGATCTTCAAAAGCTAAGATAATATCAGAAGGTGTCTGAGCAAAAGTTCCATCTTCCTGCACCTGAAACCCCTGCACAGCATAGCCGTTATGATTAACCAGCGCCGTCTTTCCATCAATCGGTAAGGTATCAAAATCACCGGCACGGGTATAATAAGTCTGCCCATATTCATCGGTTACCATAAAAAAGGCATTACTATCCTCGAGTGCCACATCATAAACATTACCGGTACTGGTAATTTCGCCGGCCTGTAAAATATTATAACGTGTATAAGTCCCAACTCCGGAAACATCCACACGAGAAGAACTCAAACCGGCAGCATTATTTTTAGAAATCGGCTGAGACCCAAGTAAGGTATAAAACAAAGTATCCGCAGCCTTATAACCGGTTGTACGAATATTAGCAATATTATCACTAACCGAGCCAAGAGCCGTACTTTGGGCATCGAGTCCGGTAACAGACGGAAAGAAAATACTTAAAGCCATAACAAGCTCCATAAAAAACAAAATCTTTACCGATTAATATGCAATTACCGTGCCAATTTAAAAATTTTGCGATTCGCATAAAAAAACACAGAAATCTGTGCAAAAAAGAGTAAAAAACAGCCATTTTTTAGCATTTTTGAACAATTAATGCAGATTTTTGTTGTTTTTAACACAAATAGGAAGTAAAAGAGGAAATGAATTTTGTACTAATAATAAAGAGAGATAAAGAATGTCAAACCCATTGGATACGAAAATCATCGGCCGCTTGGCTGAAATTTTAGATAAAACCAATCTGACCGGCATTGAATACGAAGATGAATCTTGCCGTATTAAATTGAGCCGTGAAGTTACCGGCGCCACAGTTATAGCCGCACCGGCAGCGGCTCCGGTTCCGCCTCCGGCTCCAATAGCAGCGGCACCGGTTGCGGCACCAAGCGCACCGGCTCCGACAACACCTGTCGGAAACGAAGATTATAGCAAACACCCGGGATCCGTCAAATCACCGATGGTTGGCGTTGTCTATCTTTCGAGTGACCCCAACAGCCCGAACTATGTTAAAGTCGGTGACACTGTTGCCGAAGGTGACACGGTTTGTTTGATTGAAGCCATGAAGACCTACAATCCGGTTAAAGCCCACAAAGGAGGCCGCGTCAGCAAGATTTTAGTTGAAAGCGGTGATCCGGTTGAATACGGCGAACCTTTGGTCGTTATTGAATAAAACCCCGAGCAAACAATCAGGAAGTTATCTAAATGTTTGAAAAAGTTTTAATAGCAAACCGAGGTGAAGTTGCCCTAAGAATTCACCGTGCCTGCCGTGAAATGGGCATAAGAACGGTTGCCGTTCACTCAGAAGCTGACGCCAACGCCATGCACGTACGTTTGGCTGATGAGGCCGTTTGTATTGGACCGGCACGTTCTTCCGATTCATATTTAAATAAATCAGCCATTATCTCTGCGGCATTAATAACCGGAGCTGACGCCATTCACCCCGGATTTGGCTTTTTATCAGAAAACGCTGATTTTGCCGAAATGGTTGAAGAGCACGGCATAACCTTTATTGGCCCGAGCGCGGAGCAAATGCGCCTTATGGGAGATAAAATTACAGCGCGCCAAGCCGCCATCAAGGCCGGACTTCCGGTTACTCCGGGCTCTCCGGCGCTTGAAAGTGTTGAACACGCAATTGAATGGGCACACAAAATCGGATATCCGGTTATCGTCAAAGCCAAAGACGGCGGCGGCGGCAAAGGCATGAAGACCGCCTTCAATGACGACGAAATGCGCGAAGCTTTCACCATGGCCAAAGCCGAAGCCAAAGCCTCTTTCCCAAGTGATGTGGTTTATATGGAAAAATACTTGCAAAAGCCACGTCATATTGAAATGCAAATTTTAGCCGATAAATACGGTCACGTTGTTCATCTCGGCGAAAGAGATTGCTCAATTCAAAGAAAGAATCAAAAAGTCATTGAAGAATGCCCATCTCCGGCTCTTAATCAGCAACAACGCCAAGAAATCGGTGAAATTGTTCGCAAAGCCATTGAGCAAATTGGGTACACCAATGCCGGAACGCTTGAGTTTTTGTATGAAGACGGTAAATTTTATTTCTTAGAGATGAACACCCGTCTTCAGGTTGAACACCCGATTACGGAGGCGGTCAGCGGCATTGACATTGTCCGTGAACAGATTCGCATTGCCAGCGGAGCAGAATTAGGCTACAGCCAAAAGGATATAAAATTCAGCGGTCACGCGATTGAATGCCGCATTAACGCCGAAAATCCGGAAACCTTTACCCCCTGCCCCGGCAAGATTACCGAATGGCACGCTCCGGGAGGATTAGGCGTACGCGTCGATTCGGAAATTTATTCAGGCTACAGCATTCCGCCGTTTTACGACAGCATGATTGCCAAGCTGATTGTTCACGGCAAGACCAGAAATTCTGCCCTGATGAGATTACGTCGTGCTTTGGAAGAATTTGTGATTGAAGGAGTTCAAACCACAATTCCTCTGCATCAAGAAATAATTTCACAGTCCGAATTTATTGACGGCCAATATAATATTCACTGGCTTGAACATTATATGGAAAGCCGTAAAAAATAAACTCAAAAAAAAACAGTCCCAAGCGGGGCTGTTTTTTTTTTGGGGCTGTTAAAAAAACAAAAAGCCTTTGCAAAAGTAAGGAAAGTGTTTTATATCTTGTAATTAAGAGAATAATTGGGAATAAAAAAATGAGCAAAGTCGCACTCACCGACACAAATTTAGGCAACAACATAAACATTGAATTATCCGTAACCCTAGGGACTGCCAGCCTGCGCATTAATCAGCTTTTAAAGCTTGGACGAGGAGCTGTTGTTGAACTAGACCGCGGTATCAATGACGATGTTGACATTTATGCAAACGATATCTTAATCGGCCATGGTGAAGTCGTTATTACCAATGATGAAACAATAGGAATTTCAATTACCGATATTGTAGGCAAGAATGGCTAAAGGAATAAAGAGAATAACAAGAAAACTCTTAAAGTCCAAAATAGCATCGGCTGTTATGGGCTATTTGATTTATTTATACACCAAACTTGTCGGCCTAACAACCATTTGGCAAAAAGAAGGCCTAAAAGATTTTTATCAAGTATGGGATAAAGAAAAGAGCATCATCATCATTATTTGGCATGGACGCGCCACAATGATTCCATATTTTTGGAACAAAAAACATCCCTTAAATGCCCTTGTATCCATGCATAACGACGGTCTATTAATGGCTCGGCTTTTAAGGCACTACGGGCTAGGAATTATCGGAGGCTCAAGCACATCCAACGCCTCACAAGCCGCTGTTGGCTTAATGAATAAACTCAAAAAAGAGGACGAAACAATCGCCATTATTCCTGACGGCCCAATCGGCCCATCAATGAGCATGAACATGAGTCCGCTTTACTTTGCGCAAAAAAGCGGCAAACCGATAATTGGCGTAACATACAGCACTAAGAGAGCCAAAATTTTCCACAAAAGCTGGGACGAAATGATGTTTCCCTTCCCCTTCAATCAGGGCGTTTTACGTTTTACAAAGCCCCATTACATTGAACCGAATTTAAGCAAAGAAGAGCTTGAAGCCAAAAGAAAAGAAATTGAACAAGAGATGCGCGATTTAAGTATTAGTGCCGACAAAGAACTCGGAAGAGAACCGATTTTACCAGGAACAAGAGTAAAAAAAATCAAACAAGATAGGACAAAACCATGTTTATAAAAATATACAATGCCTTAATCTACCTTCTTTATCCAATCGCCATAAGGGGGTACATCAACAAAAGAAAAGAAAAAGGAAAAGAAGACATTAAACGATTTAATGAACGAATTGGTCGTCCGAAATTAAAACGTCCGGAAGGAAAATTAATATGGTTTCATGGAGCCTCGGTTGGTGAATCAATTTCGATGTTACCCTTAATCAGCAAACTTTTAGAAGCTTATCCTCAAGCTCACGTGATGGTAACAACCGGCACCACAACTTCGGCCGAAATCATGGCAAAACGCTTGCCAGAAAGAGCGTTCCATCAATATATCCCGATAGACAATCCAGCCTTTGCCAAACGTTTTTTAAAACATTGGCAGCCTGATTTGGTTTTATGGTTTGAATCAGAACTTTGGCCGGCCATGTTGTCAAACATCAAAAAAAGAAACATTCCGTTAATTTTGGTAAATGGCCGCATTTCAAACAAGTCATTCAAACGTTGGCAACAGTTTGACTTTATCTGCAAAGAATTGTTGGATTGTTTTAGTTTTTGCCTTGGACAATCGGAAGAAGATGCCTATCGCCTTCGGGTATTAGGAGCCAAAGAAGCCGTCTGCCTCGGAAACTTAAAATATGCCGGCCTCCCGTTACCGATAGATGAAAAAGAAAAAGCTTCTCTTGAAAAACAAATCGGCAATCGCCCGGTATGGCTGTTTGCTTCAACCCACAATGACGAAGAAGCCAAACTCGGACGCTACTTAGAAGAGATGGAAAAATCTGTTCCAAATATATTAACCATCATCGCCCCGCGCCATCCGCAAAGAGGAACAGAAATCGCCCAAACATTACAAGATATGGGACTTAAAACCGCCCTTCGTTCGGCCAAAGAAAAAATAACCGATAAAACACAGGTTTATATAGCCAACACGATAGGAGAAATGGGATTATGGTATTCGCTATGCCCGATTGTTTTTATCGGTGGTTCGCTTATTCCACACGGCGGACAAAACTTCATTGAACCTTCACGAATGAGAGACGCGACATTGGTTGGCCCTTATATGCATAATTTTACGGAAGCCATGAGCCGAGCCAAAAAAGCCGACGCCATTATTCAGGTAAATGATGTTGTTGAATTAAAAGACATGGTCATCCAATTAATGAACAACAAAGAATTTTTGGAAGCCAAAAGAAGTTTAGCATACAACTGGGCAACTTCAGAAAACAAAGTATTAGATGGCATCTTAGAAAAAGTCAAAGGATACATACAGGAATGAAGACCCCGCGTTTTTGGAAAGACAAAAACCTGATTTCAACCTTACTGCTCCCATTAGGCTGGATATACTCCGGCCTAACGGCGGCTCGTTTAAAGCTCAAAAAAAGCGGCAAAGTAAAAATTCCGGTCATCTGCCTAGGAAATATAACTGCCGGCGGTAGCGGCAAAACACCAACCGCAGTAACGTTGGCAAAGCTCTTACAAAAGGAAGGCTATCATCCTTATTTTGTATCACGCGGCTATGGAGGAAAATTATCCGGCATTATCGTAACCAAAGACAGCGCCTACACAGCAACCGAAGTAGGAGATGAACCTTTGTTATTAAGCCTCACGGCCCCCGTATCTATTAATCCCAACCGCTACCAAGCAGCCCTAAAAGCCCAAGAACAAGGCGCCGATATTCTAATAATGGATGATGGCTTTCAAAATCCAACACTCAAAAAAGATATTTCGCTTCTAATAATTGATGGAGGATTTGGCTTTGGCAACCAGCGCCCTCTTCCCTCCGGCCCGTTAAGAGAAAACTTGCAAAGCGGCTTAAAAAGGGCCAATGCCGCGCTAATTATTGGAGAAGATAAAACAAACTGCGCCCAAGAAATGAAAAATCTACCGCTTTTTTATGGCAAGATTAAAGAAATCGAGCCACGAATCAAACCGACTCAAGCCATTGCTTTTGCAGGCATCGGCCGCCCTGAAAAATTTTATCAGTCTTTAGAAAATTGTGGAATAAAAATTATCAGTCGCCATGATTTCCCCGATCATCATTTTTATACAGAAAAAGAGCTTCAGACCTTATTGACAGAAGCCCAAGAAAAAAAGGCCGAACTTTACACAACGGCAAAAGACATCGTAAAAATTCCCC
This sequence comes from uncultured Pseudomonadota bacterium, assembly GCA_949295395.1. Classification (GTDB taxonomy): domain Bacteria; phylum Pseudomonadota; class Alphaproteobacteria; order RF32; family CAG-239; genus HGM16780. Next base: position 6,710 of record CASFLB010000034.1, read on the forward strand.
TTCCCTTACGCCCGAAATTTAAGGTCTTGGAAATTGAGATAGAAATAGAGAAAGAACAAGAATTTAAGTCGTTTATTTTATCAAGATTATGAGGAAAAGAAATGGAAGAATACGAAAATCAGGTTTTAGAATGTCATAAAGCCATGGAAGTTGCGATCAATGAACCTTACAGCGTTGAACTCCTTAAATTAAGACAAAAGCTCCTGCACGAAGAAATGAGCGAGCTTGACGCCGAGATTAACAGCCTCATAAACGAGATAGAAAACCAAGGACAAACCAACAAAGAGACCCGCGTTAAAATGCTAAAAGAATTAGCTGATTTGCAGTACGTTTTAAGCGGCACGGTTGTTGCGTTCAATCTGCCAATGCAAGAGGCTTTTCACCGCGTCCATCAAAGCAATATGTCCAAGCTTGTTAATGGCAAAGCCCTAAAACGTGAAGACGGAAAATTTTTAAAAGGTCCGAACTATAAGCCGCCGTTTTTAGATGATTTGGCTTAAAGCTCTATTCATAACGCAAAGCATTAATCGGATTGAGCAAAGAGGCTTTATAAGCCGGATAGAAGCCGAAGAAAAGCCCGACAAATCCCGCAAACGAAAACGGCAGCAAGACATAAAGCGGAGAGATTAACGGTGTCAACGAAGTAAAATGCGCAACTAATTCCACGCCGATAAATCCTAAAATAATGCCGACAATACCGCCGATTAATGACAGCACCAGCGCCTCGGTCAAAAACTGCCACCGAATATCCCAAGATTTTGCACCGATAGCCATACGAATACCAATTTCACGCGTGCGCTCGGTAACCGAAACTAACATAATATTCATGATACCGATACCACCGACCAAAAGAGAGATGGAAGCGATTGAACCGAGCAAAATCGTCATAACTTGGGTAGAGCTTTCCATCATTTCCATCATCTGCGTCATATTTCGAATAACAAAATCATCTTCCTTATAGCGGCCAAGATTATGGCGCTGACGCAAAAGCTGGCGAATTTCCTCTTGCGCAGTATAAGTACTTTGCGCATCAACCGCCTGCAGGATAACCATTTTCACTTGGTCAGGAAATTGAATCCCCATAACTTTTTTCTGCGCGGTTGTAATAGGGATAAACACCACATCATCTTGATCCATTCCCATACTGTTTTGCCCGCGCTCATCCATCACGCCGATAACCTTAAATGGCTGTCCTTTAATGCGAATGGTATGATTAAGCGGATCCACGTCACCGAATAATTCATTAACCACAGTTTGCCCAAGAATAGCAACTTTGGCGGCATTTTTAATGTCAGCGTCGCTGAAATTGCGCCCATAGCCAATATCCCATTCTTTAATCTGAAAATTACGATTATCCGTGCCGGTAATTCCTGTTGACCAGTTAGCATTGCCATAAACGACTTGAGCCGTTTCTTCCAAGATAGGCGCGGCTAAAGATATGGCAGAAATTTTTTCCTGAATGGCATCACCGTCACCTTTTTTCATCGTCGGTTGAGACCCGTGACCGCCGCGCGCACCGCTGGATGTCGCCACACCAGAGCGAATAATAATCAGGTTTGACCCCATAGATTGCATATCGTTTTTGATAGAGATTTGAGCCCCATGACCAACGGCAAGCATAATAATAACCGCCGCCACACCGATAATAATACCGAGGCTGGTCAAAATCGAGCGCATTTTATTGGCTTTAATAGCCCGAAAGGCAATGCTGGAAATCATTGGAATATTAATCATCTCATTCGCCTCCCAAACTGCGGTTTAAGACCGGCTCATCAGACTGAATTTCACCGTCCACAACTTTAATAATACGCTTACTGTAAAGAGCGATATCCTCTTCATGGGTCACAAGAATGATTGTCTTTCCGGTTTCGTCATTAAGCTTGGTAAAAAGTTTCATAATCTCGATACTCATTTTGGTATCCAAATTTCCGGTTGGTTCATCAGCAAAAATAATCGGAGCATCATTCACCACCGCGCGTGCAATCGCCACACGTTGCTGTTGCCCGCCGGAGAGTTGGTTAGGTAAATGATCCATACGTTCTTTCAGCCCAACTTTTTCCAAAGCCTTTTTTGCGCGTTGAAAACGCTCTTCGGCCGGTACACCGGCATAAACCATCGGCAGTTCCACATTTTCCAAAGCCGAGGTACGAGAAAGCAGATTAAACCCCTGAAAAACGAAACCAATTTTTTTATTGCGAATTTCGGCTAATTGATCAGGTTTCATTTTGCTGACATCAATACCGTCAAGCAAATATTTTCCTGAAGACGGAATATCCAAACAACCGAGAATATTCATCAAGGTAGATTTTCCCGACCCAGAAGGGCCCATTATCGCCACAAACTCACCAGCTTCAACAGACAGATTAATCCCTTTAAGAATATTAAGATTCATATCTCCAAGAGGATAACTTTTCTTTATATTTTTGACATCAATCAGGGACATTAAAGCCTCATCCGCATTTTAGATTTTTTATCATCGCTGACATTATTTTTTTCAAGAATAACAGCGGTGTTTTCATTAATTTCGGGAGAAGAAACCTCGGTCTGATCATCATCAGCCACACCGGTTGAAATAGAAATGCGTTGTGGCTGTCCGTTTTTCAAAATCCAAAGCCCTTTGTCTTTATAGCGTTTTACTTCACCGTTTTCATCTTGAATAAACACGCGCAAGGCTTTGTTCGGAACTAAGAACACACCCTGCTTTTCGGCGGTAATAATCTGAACATTAGCGGTCATACCGGGCTTGAGCTTAAGGTCGTGGTTATCAATTTCAATAATCACTTCATAGGTCACAACATTTGAGGTCGTAATCGCTTCGTTGCGCACTTGAGTTACGATACCATAAAAAATTTCATCAGGATAGCTGTCAACCGAAAATTCAACGGTCTGCCCTTCTTTAACCTTGGCAATATCGGCCTCAACGACAGATGTTTCAATTTGCATTTTGGTCAAATCTTCCGCTACATTAAAAAGGGTTGGCGTTTGGAAACTAGAGGCCACGGTCTGCCCGACCTCCACTTCTTTAGACACGACAATACCATCAACCGGAGAAACAATTTTGGTATATTTCAAATCAATTTCAGCGGAATCGAGTGCCGCTTGAGCTTGCTGAACTTCGGCCTCGCGCAGTTTTTTCTGCACGACGGCATTATCATAATCACGCTGTGCCGATTCGAGTTCGGAATCAGCCGAATATTTTGAAGTATTGAGTTTTTTAATACGGGACAAATGCTTTTTATAATAAACAATATCATTATCAACCACATTGACTTGAGCCTTAGCAATGTCAAGAGCCGCACGGCGCTGTGCCACGGTTGCTTCAAACAAGGCCGGATCAATCTGCGCAAGAAGCTGTCCCTTGGTAACTTTCGTGTTATAATCGACCAAGATTTCAGAGATAGTACCGGAAACCTGCGTACCGATATTAACGGTCGAGATAGGATTAATCGTTCCTGTTGCGGTAATTTTTTCGGTAATATCGCCTTTTGCAACCTTTTGCGTCACATAAACATCAACTTGCTTATCCGGCTTAAGCGCCCAGTAAGAGACTCCGACCAACAAAACACCAACCGCCGCAACTTTAAAAATGTTTTTCATTTTTTCAACCAATTCAACAGGTTAACCCATTTAAAAGTAAAAAAACGATTTTTTTACAAAAAAGTTCTTGCCATAAATCGTTTTTTGTCTATACTTGATTATGATATTGTATAATTGTTAAAATTTTTATAAAATTACTATTATGGAACAAAAAAGAAAAAAAACAGCCGACGAGTTGCTTCAAGAAAAGCTTCAACAGCAGCAGGATAAAGAAATTCAGGAAAAGAAAAATCTGCTTCATAATCTAAGCGCTAAGCTGAGTTTCGCATTACAAGATTATAAGCTTCTGACACCTGAACTAATTTCCGAAGTTACAGAAGCCCTGAAGACCGACGATTATGAAAAATGCCGCGATGCCTATCATCCGCTTATTTTGCTTTGCTTCCAATTTGAAGCAACCAAAATAAAAGCGACAGTTGGCATAAATAAAGACGAGCGCATTGACAACATAATCAAGACGACTGCAGGATTCTTCTTGATTGATGCCATCAAGACCGCAAAAATCATTGAATACGGTCTGCTTTTGACAATTATGACTACTGGAGAATACATCAGCAACACCGCTCTGAATATTTTGGAACAACTTGCTGATGAATTGAAGCAAAACAAATGGTTCGTTGAAATAATAACTCGAGAAATCAAAAACTATCTCGAAATCGGTGGCATGAAACAGCCAGGTGAAAATAAAATAATTCCATTCACCCCACAGAAAAAAGAAAGGCTCCAAAAGCTACTGAAACTTTACACTCCCGAATTTGACGGACGCTTACTGTCCGACATGAGTGGAGAGGAAGTCTAAAAAACAAAAAAAACCTTGACCTTTGACATCAAAGCTCAAGGTTTTT
>CASFLB010000035.1 GCA_949295395.1 uncultured Pseudomonadota bacterium
GACGACCTTGAATTATACGGCAATTACAAGGCCAAAATCTCCTATAAAAAGCTTCAAGAATTAGAAAACAAAAAGCTAAAAGGAAAACTAATACTGGTGACGGCCATCACTCCGACACCGGCCGGTGAAGGAAAATCAACCGTATCAATCGGTCTGGCAGATGCCTTAAACCGATTAGGAAAAAACGCCATGCTTGCTTTGAGAGAACCCTCTCTTGGCCCATGTTTTGGCGTCAAAGGCGGTGCGACCGGCGGCGGATACGCACAAATAACGCCGATGGAAGACATTAACCTCCACTTCACCGGCGACATTCACGCCATAACCGCCGCCAACAATCTGCTGGCCGCCATGATAGATAATCATATCAAACAAGGAAATGAGCTTAATTTAGATTTGCAAAACATATATTGGCACCGCTGTCTAGACCTGAATGACCGCAGTTTAAGAGAAATCACCATTGCTCAAGGCGGAAAAATCAATGGTCTTGAAAGAAAAGACGGCTTTGACATCAGCGTTGCCAGCGAAATTATGGCTATTCTGTGCCTGTCTCAAAATATCAAAGAACTCAAAGAAAGACTATCCAACATCGTTATTGGTAAAGATAACAAGGGAAAATACATAACCGCCAAAGACCTCAAAGCCGTCGGTGCCATGGCAGCCCTCTTGAAAGATTCCCTAAAGCCTAATCTGGTTCAAACGCTTGAACAAACACCGGCTTTGGTACACGGCGGGCCTTTCGCCAATATTGCCCACGGCTGCAACAGCCTAATCGCTACCAAAACTGCTCTGCGACTGGCTGATTATGTTGTAACAGAAGCCGGTTTTGGCGCCGATTTAGGGGCCGAAAAATTTTTAGACATCAAATGCCCGCTCGGAGGCTTAGCTCCGCAAGCCATTGTTATTGTCGCCACCATAAGAGCCTTAAAAATGCACGGAGGAGTCTCCAAAGAAGACCTTGGAAAAGAAAATCTGCCTGCATTTAAAGACGGCTTTTGCAATCTCAAAACCCATATTGAAAACATCAAAAAGTTTAATTTGACACCGCTTGTCGCTATCAACAAATTCAACAGCGATACGGCTGATGAGATAAATCTTCTGCAAAATTTGTGCGCCCAAGAAGGGATTAAAGCCATAAACACCACCGTTTGGGCCGACGGAGGCAAAGGCGCTGAAGCTTTGGCGCAAGAAGTCATTGTACAAACTCAAAATGCCAAAACTTATCACCCGCTTTATGATTACAACTTATCACCGGAAGAAAAAATAGAGCACATTGCCAAAGAAATTTATCGAGCAAAATCTGTTAATTATAGCGACGAAGCAAAGCAAAAGCTTAACGAAATAAAAAACAAAGGCTACACCAACCTTCCGATATGTATCGCCAAAACCCAAAACTCCATTTCCGGCGATGCCAAACTCTTAGGCGCACCTAAAGACCATGTTTTGAACATTAAAGAAATAAGACTGGCCGCCGGCGCCGGATTTATTATTGCCATCAGTGGCACGATTAATACCATGCCGGGGCTACCACCTCACCCCGCTGCCGAAAAAATTGATGTAAATGATGACGGCGAAATCATCGGATTATTTTAAACATAAAAAAAAGGAGGCCTCAGCAGCCTCCTTCAGAACTTATCTTAAACGATGCTCCCAAAGCTCATCAAACAGCTTGCTTCCGGACTTGTCCATCCACTCAAACAATACCATCTCGCGGGATACCACATCAATTCCATGCTGGATTAAGCGTTGAATACCCATTGAGTTTTGAAAACTGCTGCGAGAAGAGCAACTATCAGCCACCACAAAAACCTCATAACCGGCATCATGAAAATCAATCGCCGTCTGCAACACACACAAATGAGTTTCAAGTCCGGCAATCACAATTTGCTTTTTACCTGTCTTTTTAATGGCATCTTTTATCTTTTTATTTTTGCAGCAAGAGAATGTGTCTTTTTCATAATAACAAGTGTCTTTCTTCATCACATTGCGCAAATCAATCATCGTCGAACCAAAAACTTTATGATCCTGTTCAGCAATAATATAAGGAATATCAAGTTCGCCGGCGACTTCCAACAAAGTCATACAGCCATTAATCACACCACGTGGACTTTCTTGCACCGGCGTCAAATTTTCTTGAACATCAATAATCAAAAGAACGGAATTGTCTTTACTTATAAGCATAACACTCTCCCTTAAAAGGTTTTATAGTAAGATAAGGGTAAAGCAAAAAAATAAATACAAAGTTAAAATAAACAATAAATACAAAGTTAAAATAAACATATATGAATAACGCTCAATCTTAAAAAAGATTGAGCGCATACAACTAGTCAACAGACGGCGATTTGAATTTACGATAAATGCGTTTGGCCCTAGAATGATAAAAAAATCGAGCAAAAAAACCCAGCATAACATTCAAATACCAAACGCCGATGCGAGAGACTAAAAAACCTAGAAAAAAGGTTCCGAAAAAAGAAAGGTTGCTATAAAAAGCAAACAAAGCCACACCTCCGATAACTCCTGTTTTCAATCCATGACTTTTAAGCAGTTTTTCGACCGAAGATAGAGGATGCACACCAGCACAAACAAAGCAATAATCAAATTCAGAAAGCTGAAATTGATCAAGCAACGAATTAACAATTAACATAGATAAATAATCATCATCGTTTTCATGGCAAACATCTTTTTCATAAAGCAATTTTTTAAATAAGTTCAAGCTCCTAACGCAAGACACCGTACGATAAGAAACATGCAAAATCAAACTAAGAGCTAACAAGCAAATCGCTGTGATAAATAATATTTTCATACAAAAAAATAATTTATATATTAAAACAAAATAATTAACTTTCGAACGACTTCTATACCTATTTCAATAAGATGTAAAGAAATTTTTCAAAAAAACGACTGCCTTAAGCAGTCGTTTTGTCACATTGCAAAAAAACTATCCAACATTGTTTAAGCGTTTTTTGATTTTATGAACATAATCTTTCATCAGAGTCGCATCTTCCACCACATTCAATGGGGCATTAGAAGCATAATATTCTTCTTCAAATCCTTTAAGATTGGTACGCCCCTTTTTCTTTTTATTTAAAAACTCTTCCTCTGACTTGATAAGATAATGATTAATTTGAAAAATATCGGCTGTTGGTTTTGATTTTTTATAAAGCTTTTGCTTATATTCATTAACCGTATCACCTAAAACCTCATGAGCATGAACATCAGCCCATAGAACGGCTCTCGGGTTAACAATAGCTTTTGTAGATTTTGAAATGCCAGCTTCATGCTTTGTAAAACGCTCAATAACCAACCCCTCAGTTTTATATTTATGGCCTGAATTTCCATAACAAACCCAATGCATCAGAACCTGAGAATAATCTTCATAGTCTTTAATGGCTTCAGCTAATGTTCTGTGTTTTAAGGGCACAATAAATTCAACAGCATCAAAAAATCCCATCCATCTTGTTTGATTTTTATAGCGATTCACAGCATCATTATAGATAGGAGCTTGCATTTTTAAGCCTGGATATTCAGTCCAGGTAACAATCCCTTTATCGATATAAGACTTGATAATTTCTTTACTATTATCAGTACCATTGTTGTTATAAATATAGAAATGATCAACTCCTTGAAGCAAATAATATTCAAGCCACTCCAACAGATAATCGCCTTCATCTTTAACACACATAGTCAACGACAGATAATATTTAAACTGCTTTGGCTGCCGAAAATAGTAATCATAAGATTTTTTCAAAATTCCCCACGGAGAAACAAACACCAAAGATTTCGAAAGTTTTTTTCTTAAAAACGGATTCCAAAAAAAGAATAAAGTCGTTATTAATTTTACCACAAAGCGTTTTAATTTCTTCTTCATCATAAGCGTCCTCAACTTTAATTAGATTTATATAAAAATTATAAAATTAAAAATTATAAAAAACACAAGTGACTATTAGTTATGAACAACATAATAAAATCCAAATCTCAAAATAATAAAAAAAGGCTCTGTTTTCACAGAGCCTTTTAACTGGTGAGCGCGTCGGGATTGTCCTCGACCTTGCGTACCGCAAGGCTCGTTCCACGGCACTCGTTCGGGCTAAAACCCTCACCGGTCGTCTCCCGCCGACCTCTCGCTTGTGTCGCCCCCTCTCCTCGGGTTCGAATCTCAAAATAATACAAAAAAAGGCTCTGTTTTCACAGAGCCTTTTAACTGGTGAGCGCGTCGGGATTCGAACCCGAGACCCTTTGATTAAAAGTCAAATGCTCTACCGACTGAGCTACGCACCCAAAAAAATACCGTCAATCAAAATCAACGAAGTGATTTATAAAAGATAAAATAAATATAGTCAATAAAAAAAATAACTTTTTTTTGAAAAAAATGAATTTTATAATTTATTTATTAATAATTTCGTGCTATTATCAATAACAGTTTTAATAAGAATAACTTTGAATAGGTGCAATATGGCTATTGGAAATAACATAAATGAAGATGAAGGCGTATATGATATCCTGCAAAATGCAGCCGGAGAAATTTTAATCATCATCCGCTATCGCAATGGTGGACCAGAAAATCCGCGTTTAATTTATGACGGAGGAAAACAGGCTTTATTGTATCGTAGCCGTGAAAGTGCTGTCATGCTTGACAACATTAATGAGGAAGCCAGAATGCCCCTCAAATCCGTGAGTGAGGTTTTGATGGTAGAACTCGAAAATGAAGACGTTGCACGAGAATACATGGTACCGCTTCGTCCCGTTAAAAATCTTGAAGCTCTCATGAAAAACTAAAATAAAAAAACCATTCAAACGAATGGTTTTTTTATACCTTATCGATTCGGAAAAACATCATAAAACAAATTGCACAATATCTTGACGATATAAAAAGCCTTGCAATACCAAATTTTCATCAACAATAAATGCAAAATCTTGATCTTCTTCCACCATCTGAAAATAAACATCATATAAAGAAGCCTCTAAATAAACTCTCAAAGGCACCGGATCCATAATATCACGAACCAACAAAGCATGTTTCTGTTTTTCAATCAAAGCATTTTCAAGATTCTGAAGACGAAGGCAACCAACAAGTTGCTTGTGAGAATCGATTACAGGAAAAATTTCTGCCTTATAAGTGTAAAAAATTTTCTTTACCTTATTCAAAGGCATCGTTTCCAACAAAAACATCTCACATTCCTTCATAACATCAACAACTTTAATTTTAGACAGTTTTTGAGCCTTTGGAGCTTGTTGCAAATACTTTCGTTGTAAAAGAGTATAAATAGGACCACAACCAAACCGAGCCGCGACCAAATCAGCCGCAGCCGTAGCAAGCATAATCGGCAAAATATATCCATACCCTCCGGTCATTTCAAAAACCATAACCACGGCCGTGATCGGTGTACGAGCAACAGCAGTCATAAAAGCGGCCATACCAGACAAGGCAATAACAACATAATTAACCTCAGCGCCAAGCATATCCGCTCCCAAAGCCGAAAGATACCCCAAAAAAGCTCCAAGCATTAACATCGGCAAAAATATACCTCCGGCAGTCCCCGAACCAAAACAAAACGGTGTCAAGAAAAAGCGAACAACAAACAAGATAACAATAACATCTAATGATAAATGATGATAAAGAATAAGCTCAATAGACTGGTTGCCAGCCCCCAATGCTAAAGGCATTAATAAACCAATGCATCCCACAACAAATCCAGCAAAAGCTGGTTTCATCCATTGAGGTAAAGTCTTTAATCGAGAGAAAAAGCCTCTAAAATAAAGAATCAATCCCGAAAACAAAACCCCAGCAGCACCACACACAAGCCCCAAGAACAAACACACAACCAAACTCTGCACACCAACGGTGCCGGATAAAAAAGGAACCTCAAAAGAAGGATGGTTTCCTAAGAGCCAACGCATAACAGAAGACGCCGTTACCGTAGCTACCAAAACAGGAAAAAGCATAACCGCCGAAAAACGATGCAAAAGCTCTTCAAACACAAAAATGGTTGCAGCAATCGGCGCATTAAAAACAGCCCCCAAAGCCGCACCGGATCCAGCAGCAATCAAGCATTCTGCATGCGTCCCCTGAAGATTAAAAAGTTTAGCCGTCAAAGCCCCTGCTCCGGCCCCAAGTTGCACACTTGGCCCTTCGCGTCCCAAAGGCATTCCGGTTCCGATTCCGGCAACGCCAGCCAAAAACTTAACTATGATACTTCTTAAGCGAACCATTAAACCGACTCGCATCAAAACAGCTTTAATATATGGAATTCCGCTACCTGATGTTTCCGAAGCAAACCCAAACACCAACCAACCAGCAAACGCACCGCCCAAGGTTGTTACAAAAGGAAGAAAAAATAATTTTTTTGCAGTTTCCAGTGTCAAAACAGATTGCTGAACCCAAGCAAAAGACGCCTCAACAGTTTGCTTAAAACACACCACCAAAAATCCAGCAATCACTCCAACCACGACGGCTTGAAAAAATAAATTAACTCGCAAAAAATCTTTCAAAGAAAATAGTTTAACAATTTTTTTCAGCATAAGTACCTCTTTTCAACAGCTATAGAAAGAAATAATCATAGAAAAAAATTTTTAAACACAACAAAAAAAGCTCTGAGAAAAATCTCAGAGCCTGAATGGTAGCGAGGGGGGGATTCGAACCCTCGACACAAGGATTATGATTCCTCTGCTCTAACCAACTGAGCTACCCCGCCATCAAGACGAATATTTAATAATATTTATCGAACCATTTGTCAATAGCTAATTTTAATTCTGTTCAATTTATTTGCAAATAATCAAAAATCATTTTTATTTTTCAGAGCATCATAGCGCTTATGAATACACTGAAGAGCGGTCTTAGCCACTCCTGGGGTTATAGAATAAAAAACGAAACGTCCTCTTTTATGAGAAACAACAAAGCCATCATCTTTCAAACGCTTTAAATTTTGTGAAACATTAAGTTGCTCACACTCAACGGCTTTAGCAATATCCGAAACATTAGCTTCGGCATTTAATGTTAAATATTCCAAGATACGCATTTTATCAAAATGAGCAAAAAGCTTTATCTGGTTAGCAATCAAAACCACATAATCATGAGGAAGAAGCATTTTCTGCTCAGACAAATAATAAAAACTATCGGTCATATAAGCATAAAGCTTTCGTAAACAAGCAAAAAGGCTAGCCGGATATTCTTCTTGAATTTGATAATAAATAAACAAGCCGCGCCGCTTTGTCGTAACCAAATGAGCATCACGTAATTTGCGCAAACTTTGAGAAACAATGACTTGTTCTTCCCCCACGGCTTTTGTAATATCTGAAACGCAAGCCGCACCATTTACATCTAAAAACTCAAGAATACGCAACCGCAAAGGGTGTGCAATATAAGATATCCCCTTTGCGGCACGTTTCATAATATCAAGAGGAAGCTGTTCATTCACAAGCGTAGTCCTTATTCAGCTTTTGCCCTCAAAAAAGGCCGAACATAAGCATCAAACTTCTTAGCATAAGCTGGTGCCCACCCCATCATATATTTATCTCCCATGCAAAACAATGGTGTTCCGATTCGGTTACCGAGATTAAATTTTTTAGCACAGGTTAGAAACAAATTATAGCCCTCAGGCGTTGCCACATCGACACGTTCAATAGGCAAAGCCGGATATTTTTTAGAAATATAAGCTTGAGCTTCATGACAATGAGGGCAAGAATCTGAGTAAAAGAAATAAATTTTATCATCGGATAAAGCCTCACGTTTTGAACAAGCCGCCGTAAAAACAACCAAAACCATAAATATTCCGAGCCAAAATTTCTTCATAAAAAGCGCTCCTATACTATTCAATACAACAATCAACAGCCTTGCGAACAAAAGCCTTCATTTTGGCTAAACGCCCTTGAGGCTTATCAGCTTCTACTTTTTGAGCCTTAGAGACATCGGTTGCAGATGCTTCGAGTTTTGAGGTAATTTTTTTAAGGCTTTCAGAACTATCCTCAATCCACTTAACATCATCAACATTAAGCATATTCATATTAAGCCCCCAAAACAAACAGTACAACTCATAAGCCTGATTAAATAACTTATAAGCTTCATCTTTATGCCCTAAAGATTGTTGTTTTGTACCAACTTCCATCAAACGCATAGATGACGCTAACAAATGCTTAGAGATACACCAAACCTCCCCCTCATAAGAAGGAATAATTTTTTGCATCAATTGTTTACGAGTCTCGCGAACTTCTTCAATCAAATCATAAAAAGAAGTTTTACCGGTTTTAGCACCGCTAAAGACCAAATGTTCCTCAATTGAAATCAGATTCATAATAGCAATAGTCAAATCCTGATCGGAAGACAAATCTTTCGGATTAACCTTCTTGCTACTATCAATACGTTCAACAAACTCTTTAAGATTTTCAGCTTTTTTCATATGACCTCCAAATAACAAATAGCAAAATTAATATATAAATATTACACTATATATCAAAATTGTCAAGTATTATTTTTTCGACTTAGGTTCAACAACTTCATATTCAACATCAACAATATCTTTAGGAGTCGCCCTTGAAGTCGCTGCTCTTTCATGACCGGCAAGTTGCGACAATTTTTCCATGAACTTATATTTGTAAAACCAATATCGCCCAAGATTAAACAAAAAGACAACGGCAATAAGAACCAAGACGAACGGCAACAAAAAAGCAAAAACATATAAAGACAAGACCAAAGCTGCCGCGCTAACAATAACAAACACAATCCAAGAAAGAAGGCTGTCAAAGCGATACATAAAATTCTATCCTCTAAAAATTAAAAACAACTATAATATAGAGGTTAGAGAAACAAAACGCAACAAAGATTAAAAACTTTTATCAAATTTTTCACATTCAGAATAAAAAGCAGAAATTAAATCATCAGGTTTCGCGACATTTTTTAACTCAAGAAATAATTCAGTATCCGAAAATTCACCCAAGACAAGCATCGGCAACATCTGGTTGGGTAAAACCGATTCGTCATACATAATTTGAAAAACATTTGAAGGCATCTTAGAAAGAGGAGTCGTTTTTTCCTCAAAAGAGCGGGAAACATACAAATGATAAAAGGCCTCAAAATCATCTTGATACGCACACAAATCCCAAGAATGATTCAGCGTCTGATAACATGTGTGATGGCGGCCATATTGGCTATTAAAAGCTTTACTTAACAAAAAGACAAGAACCGGATAAAGCATAAGTTTTTGACGTTTTACACAATCCAGCAAAGCACTTAAATCGAGTTTTAAAGAAACTTTATCGGTCATACATCATACCTACCAAGATTAAAAGAAAGCACATCAGCCCCAATAGTCTAAGCCAAGCATTAAAGACAAAATGAGCCAAGAAAAAGCCTTGAAATTCTTATCAAATTTCAAGGCTTTGATTGGTGGGCGCTGAGAGGTTCGAACTCCCGACCCTCTCGGTGTAAACGAGATGCTCTTCCAGCTGAGCTAAGCGCCCATCTCATTCACGAAAGCCTTTATACTCTCTAAAAAAAAATTAATCAAGCAAAAAATGATATTTTAATTACTTTTTTTAGAAAATTATTGAAATTCAATCGACAATAAAAGGCTGTACTTTTCTATTTTTTTTGTTATAATGCTCGCCGACAATAACAACAGAAAGATGAAAGCGTGAAAAAAATTATCTCAGCATCTGAAGCCGGACACATGATTCCCAATGGTTCGACCGTTATGATTGGAGGCTTTCTACAATGCGGTTCTCCACAAAAAATAATTGACGAGATTATAAACCAAAACATTCATGATTTAACGCTCATTGCTAACGACACCTGCGTTCCTGACAGCGACCGCGGAAAATTAATTGTCAACAAACGAGTAAAAAAAGCTATTGTCACACATATCGGCACCAACCCCGAAACAGGACGCCAGTTTGTCAACGGAGAAATTGAAATTGAATTTGTTCCAATGGGAACATTGGTTGAAAGGATTCGTGCTGGCGGTGCAGGACTGGGCGGTGTTTTAACTCCAACCGGCATCGGAACCGTTATTGAAAACGGCAAACAAACAATTGAAATTGATGGCAAGAAATACCTTTTAGAAAAGCCCTTAAAAGCAGATTATGCAATTATCTATGGCACAAAAGCCGATAAATACGGAAACGTTTACTTGGAAAACAGCACAAAAAATTTCAATACGGTCATGGCAACAGCCGCCAAAACCGTCATTGTCGAGACCCAAGAACTGGTTGATGACTGCCTCGATGCCAACCAAATTACGATTCCCGGCATTTACATTGACTACATTGTTGCCTAATAAAAGGATAAAAAGATTATGGAATTAAGCAAAGAACAAATCAGAGAAATCATTGCACGCCGCGTTGCCAAAGAATTGCATGAAGGCGACTATGTTACCCTAGGCATTGGTCTACCGACTGAAACGGCAAATTATATACCTGAAGAAATGCACGTTATGATTCAATCAGAAAACGGCTTAATCGGGGTCGGAGCTAAGGCCCAAGGCGAGAACATCTGCCGCACATCAATTAACGCCGGAGGCATTCCGGTCACCACCAAAAAAGGTGCCGTATTTTTTGACACGGCCACATCATTTTCGATGATAAGGGGTGGCCACGTCGATGTAACCGTTTTAGGAGCCTTACAGGTTGACGAAGAAGGTAATATTGCCAACTGGATGGTCCCAGGAGCCTTTGTTCCGGGAATGGGAGGCGCAATGGACCTGGTTGTGGGCGCAAAAAAAGTCATTGTTGCCATGGAACATATGGCTAAAAATCAAATAAAGATTTTGAAAAAATGTACCTTACCATTAACCGCCGCCCATGAAGTTGACTTAATTGTTACAGAACGCTGCGTCTTAAGAGTAACAAAGGAAGGACTTGTCTTAGAAGAAATTAATCCTTTATTTACGCTGGAAGATATCACCTCCACCGTAGAGGCCGATCTAATTATTCCAGATAGTTTGCAAAATAT
>CASFLB010000036.1 GCA_949295395.1 uncultured Pseudomonadota bacterium
TCATTAGGAGGAAGAACTATGAAAAAACTTTTTGCATTCTTTTTTGTTTTGGCCGCTTTGACAGGCTGCACCAAGGCCGAAGCCGACTTGACCGGAAAGAATTATAAATTGGTTGATGCTGATTCGAAAGTTGAAATCACTTTAGGATTTGCCAAGGATGAAAATCGGTATTATGGCAAGGCCGTTAATAATTATTTCGGAACCTATAAAGTTCAGGGGGCAGAAATCAGCTTCAGTCAGGCCGGCTCAACCATGATGGCAGCTCCCGAAGATATGATGAGAGCCGAAGCCGCCTATTTTCAGTTTTTACCACAGGTACAAGTTTTCAAGCTTGAGGGAAAACTCTTGACCTTAACCGCTGAAAACGGAGAAACAAGAGTCTTTGAAGAAATTGAAGCGCCAGCAGAAGAATAAAGCAAAGGACTAAGTTATGGCTGAGCCGCTGCCCCCTCAAGAACAATTTTTTCCGCTATTGGTTGAAAGTTACATTCGCCTTGAAACGGTTGTAACTTGCCTAAAAAATGAAGACGCCGGCAATGAATACAAAGCCTTGCCGACAAAGTTCAAAATTGCGGAAGAATATTATAAACAGGTTGTCGAAAACGAGATTCAGTCGCCGCTTTTGGGGTTAAAACTGGATTACGATTCGACCAACTCAATCTTAACCGTTGAGCCGGATAATTTTGTTTTGGAATTATATAAAAACAAGATTATGCGTGAGGTAGCGCTCAAACAGTCCATAGATTTTCAGCAACGATATTCAAAATTCATTACGTTGGTTGAATAAGAAAAACGGCCGAGAAGAAAAACTTCAAGGCCGTATTTTTTTACGAGCTACGCCGATTCGGTATTAGCTTTATCTTCCGAACACAGCATCTTTTAAGCGTTTTAGCGTTGCTTGAGCCGCCGGACGAGCTTTTTCGGCACCTTTTTGCAGCATTTCTTCAACCTCATCAAAATGAGACATATAGTAATTATACTTTTCGCGAGCTTCTTTAATCTCGGCAATCACGGCGTCAAGCAACATATTTTTGATGTGGCCATAGCCGAGTTTTCCTTGTCGCAAACCATCACCCATTTCTTTAAGCTGTTCTGGTGTGGCGATTGATTTATAAATTTCATAAACCAAAATCTCATCAGGATTCTTTGGCTCTTCCATTGGGCGAGAGTCGGTTTTAATCGAGAAAATGGCTTTTTTAATTGACTTATCATCTTCAAATAAAGGGATAACATTGCCATAAGACTTGCTCATCTTACGTCCGTCAACACCGGGGACAACCGCAACATTGTCATCAAAATAATAAGTCGGCAGTTTTAAAAGCTCTTTGTTGTAATGAGCGTTAATGGCGCCGGCAATATCGCGGGCGATCTCGACATGCTGAACCTGATCTTTGCCGACAGGGACAATGTCGGAATCATAAGCCAAGATATCAGCGGCCATGAGGGTTGGATAGGTATAAAGCCCCATGTTGATGCCGTCATCATCAGGCTTTCCGGCTTCCCGATTCTTATCGACCGCAGCTTTGTAGGCATGAGCCTTGTTCATAAACCCTTTAGGGGTATAAGCATAAAGAATGGTTGTGATTTCAGGGATTTCAGGAATATCAGACTGCCGGAAGAAAAAAGACTTTTCGGGATTAAGCCCGCTGGCCAAATAGATACAAGCAATCTCTTTGGTTTTAGCATTAAGCACTTCAGGATTTTTTTCAGCATTAATAGCGTGATAATCCGCAATAAACATATAATGCTTTCCGCCTTGTTCAAGAGCGTTATTGCCAAGGGCAATCGCGGGCTTGATTGCGCCAAGATAATTACCCAAATGAGGCGTTCCGGTCGGCTTGACACCGGTTAAAATCGTTTTTCCTTCAAACATTTTATTACATTTCCTAAATTTTGTATTGAAATTATCTGTAAAATTGGTACTCTAAACGACAGTTAAAATCAACAAAAAAACAAATAGGACAATAAAAATGTTGGATATTAAATACATTATTGAGAATAAAGAACTCGTACAAGAAGGACTTAATAAAAAAGGTTACGCGAATATCATAAACTTAGACGATTTAATATCCCTTCATTCCTCAATTACAAAGTTAAAAACCTCATCTCAGGCCAAGGCGGAAGAAAAAAATAAATTAAGTAATTCGATAAAATCAGCCTCGGCTGAGGAGCGTCCGGCTATTATTGCTAAGAGTAAAGAATTAGGCGAAGCCTTAAAGCAAGAGCTGGAAGAGCTTGATGCTGAACAGAAAAAATATGATGAAATCATGTTGCGCATGCCAAATATGCCGAGCCCAGACTGTCCGGTTGGCCCTGATGAAAGTGGCAATGTTGTGATTCGCAAGGTTGGCGAAATTCCTCAGTTTAACTTCAAACCGCGTGATCATGTTGAGTTAATGGAACTCAATGATTGGGGCGAGATGGAAAGGATAGCCAAAGTCAGCGGCTCCAGAACCTATGCCATCAAAAATGATTTGGCGCAGTTGGAATTAGCCATGCACATGATGGTGCTGGACAAGTTACGCGCTCATGGCTTTACGGTGATTACCGTTCCATCAATTTCAAAGGAAAAGCCATTGTACGGTCAGGGCTACCTGCCGTTTTCAAGAGATGAAATTTATTATATGCCGGCCGATGATGTTTATTTGTCGGGTACCGCAGAGCTGATTTTAAATTCTTTGCGTGCGGATGAAATCATAAACGAGGCAGAACTGCCGATTCTCTATGCCGGATTTTCTCCTTGCTTCCGTCGTGAGGCCGGAGCTGCAGGAAAAGATACCAGAGGCTTGGTCCGTGTTCACCAGTTTATGAAGACCGAACAATTTGTCATTTGCAAAAACGATATTAAAGAGAGCGAAAAATGGCATCAAACCTTGTTGAAAATATCGGAAGAAGTTTTGCAGGATTTGGAATTGCCTTATCAGGTTTTGGATATCTGCACCGGTGACATGGGCGCCCCGAAATATCGTCAATACGATTTGGAGGCTTGGGTTCCGTCACAAAATTGTTATCGTGAAACCCATTCTTGCTCCAACATTACCGAATGGCAGGCTCGCCGCACCAACTTGCGTTATCGTGATAACGCTGATGGTAAAGTGAAGTATGTTCATACCTTAAACAATACCGGTATTGCTACCCCGCGCGCTTTGGTGCCGTTTATTGAATGCCACCAAAATGAAGACGGCAGCGTCAATATTCCGCAAAAGCTTCGCCCGTATTTGGGAGGAAAAACCAAAATCGGTAAGAATATATAAAGAAGACAATCCAAAGGAAAACACATGAAACACGTTGTATCTAACCTTCTCGAATTTATGTTAAAAACGGAATGTTTTTACGGTCAGGAGATTTCATCAGCGAACAACGCCGGAGAAAAAGAATGTCAGTCCACAAGGGTATTGAAATTGTGTTTTCTAGGATACTTGGTTCATCCTTATCTAAAACAAAAAATAAATATCAGCAAGCTGATACGGCTATCTTTGGTGGCAAGCCGCTTTATTTCGGAAAGTTTATTTGAGGGCAATATAAAAAAGCTTGGCGCCAAAGAGCGTGCTTATGTTTTGGATCGCGCCAAGCAGGCTGATGCGCTTTTGGATAGAAAAACAGAAACCTTAAGCGAAGTGCTTTCAGAAGTTTTGGAGCAAAAAAGCCTTGAGAGCCGGTTGATAATGTTTTTAGGCCGCTGGATAAACCTTTGGGAAGAGATTGCTTCTAAGAAAAATTGGGAACATAAAACCGCTTTTAGAGAAAAGCCTTATGAGAGCTTATCCTCGGTTAAAAAGCTTGAAGAACCTTTTGTCGAAGAAGCCTTTTCTTACCTGAACAAAAAGATATACGAGGTTTTATCGGCAGAAGGCGTGGAGTTGGCTGCACCCAAAATCAAACACACGCCGTTTACGGAAAATCTGCTTGATTTTATGACTCATATTGACGATTTGTGCCAAACCCAGCGAGATAATCTCATGGCCGATGGCCGCAGAGAAACCGATGCCGATCATATCATCAAACTTATGTGGTGGATAATGGTAGCTTTACCGCACCTGCAAAAGAAGTATGATGAAGACAAGTTGTTTGAATTGGCCTTGGTACATGATATTGTCGAGGCGCGTTGCGGCGATATTCCTTTGTCTTTGCAACACAGCGACGCTGGAATAAAGCTGCAAAAGATTCAAAACGAGTGGGAGGCGATTATGTACTTCCGCGCGATTTTGCCGCCACCGTTAAACAATCTGACCTATAATTTGTTTGAAGAATATGAAACCAAGGAAACGCCGGAGAGCAAAGTCGTTTGGGCGCTGGATAAGCTAGATGCCAATTGGCAGGCAAACCTCTATAATGGTGGCGATGTCACGTATTGGGGCAAATATCCGAACGGTGAGGTTTACTATCAACTGGCCTTAACGCGCAAACCTTTGGTCACGGAAATGGGCGAGCCTTTGTTGAAAGAGCTTGAGGACGAAACCATAAAAATTTCTCAAAAAAATATGGAATCCTGCGGCATAAAGGTAGGAAATTTATAGCAAAAAGCTATTGTTCCAGAACCGAGGTAATTTCCTCGGTTACTTTTTTGGCATCGCCATAAAGCATAAAAGTATTCGGAGCATAAAACAGCGGATTGTCCACGCCGGAATAGCCTGTTGCCAGAGAGCGTTTAACAAAAAAGACGGTTTTGGCTTTACCGACCTCCAGCACCGGCATTCCATAAATGGGAGAAGAGCTATCCGTTTTCGCCAAGGGATTAGTCACATCATTGGCGCCGATAACATAGGCCACATCGGCTGTAGCAAATTCGCGGTTTATCGCTTCTAGCTCAAACACATCTTCATATGGCACATTAGCTTCGGCCAGCAAGACATTCATATGCCCCGGCATACGACCGGCCACCGGATGAATGGCAAATTTAACCTCAACATTATATTTTGAGGCGAGTACTTCAGCCATTTCTTTCAGAATATGTTGTGCCTGAGCAACCGCCATACCATATCCCGGAACAATAATCACTTTAGAGGCATTTTCCATGATAAAAGCGGCATCTTGGGGATCACCGGCTTTAGCTTGCTGATTTGCTTCTAGAACAGAGGCGGTAGAACCTTCACCAAAAGAGCCAAAGATAACAGACATCAAAGAGCGATTCATGGCCTTTGTCATGATATAAGAGAGAATAGCACCGCTCGCACCGACAATAGCCCCGACAATAATCAGCAAGATATTATTAAGCGAGAAGCCGATGCCAACGGCCGCCCAACCGGAATAAGAATTAAGGATAGAGATAACAATCGGCATATCCGCACCGCCAATCGGCAAAACAAGGGTAACCCCGAGCACAAGAGAGGCCGCGGCAAGCAGATAAAAAGGCTCAATCTGACCGGTAATTACAAAATGAGCGCAGGAGGCAACCACCAAAAGCGCCAACATCAGATTAAACGTCCGGTGTAGCGGAAAATGTAAAGGCTTGGCTGAAATGAGGCCTTGCAACTTTGCAAAAGCAAGGATTGAACCGGAAAAAGCAACAGCACCGATAAGTAACCCGATAGCATTTTCGACATAGAGTGCCGAACCGGACAATATTTCGGCAAGAGCGATGAGTACGGCAGACAAGCCGCCCAAACCATTAAACGCCGCAATCATTTGAGGTAGGGCGGTCATCTTGACTTTGAGCGCAAAATAAGAGCCGATAAGAGCCCCGACAATCAGGGCCAATCCTACCCACAGCGTATCGCTGACAAGGGATGAGGATAAGGTTGCGCCAATGGCAAGAACCATTCCAAAGATGCCGAGCAAATTACCTTTTCTTGCCGTATCAGGTGCGGCCAAACTGCGAATAGAGAGAATGAACAATACCGCCGACAAAAGATAAGAAACGAGTAGCAAGGAATTAGTCATGGCGTTTTTCCTCCTGAGGCAAAGGTTTTTCTTTTTTCTTAAACATAAGGAGCATGCGCTGTGAGACGATAAATCCGCCAAAAATATTGATTGAGGCTAAAACCACGGCAATGAGGCCCAAAATTTTTGCCGAACTAAATTCGATAGCACCGGCAGTAATGAGCGCCCCGAGAATAACCACGCCGGAGATAGCATTAGACACACTCATCAAAGGTGAATGCAAAGCCGGTGTCACACCCCAAACCACAAAATAACCGACAAAGCAGGCCAAAACCAAAATAGTCCAAAGTAAAAAACTGTCTGTCATAGCAAGTCTCCGTTTTTCATAAAACATACGGCTTTCAAAATTTCGTCGTTAAAGTCAGTTGGATTTTGCGCCACAGGCTTAAAAAAGGTTTGAACAAAGTTATAAATATTGCGGGCAAAAAGCTCGCTGGCCGAATAAGGCAGCAAAGCCGCTCCGTTAGAAAGACCGATAATCGAAACATCAAACAATCTAACGATTTTGCCGGCATCAGAGCCTTCAATATTGCCGCCGCTGTCAACCGCCATATCAACCAGAACCGAATTCTTTTTCATTTGTTTTATCATGTCTTTGGAGATAAGGCGCGGTGCTTTTTTATCAGGAATTTGCGCTGTCGTAATCACGATATCCGATTGCTTGAGTTGATTAAGAAAATCTTGCGGATTTTCGTTTTTCAAATATTTTCCACCTAGAGATTCGACTTGTTCTTTAACTTCCACGCGAACATCTGAAGCCACAACTTGCGCTCCCAGACGTTTGGCTGTGGCAATAGCTTGCAAACCGGCCACCCCGACCCCAACCACAAAAACTTTTGCCGGAGGTATAGTTCCGGCGGCCGTAATCATAAACGGCACGGCACGATTAAAGCTGTTTATGCCAACAAGAGCGGCTTTATAGCCGGCCAAATTACTTTGCGATGAAAGAACGTCCATATTCTGCGCCCGAGAGATGCGCGGAATAAGATTGAGAGCAAAACAAGAGGCTTGTTTTTTTGCCAAATCTGATTTTGAGGCCGTGCGCGATTCGCTCGGAAAAAGAGCAACGATGGCGCATCCGTTTTTCATAAGCGAAATTTCTTTAGGCTGCGGCGCGTTGATTTTAAGGATGATATCGGCTGACTTGTAGACTTCTTTGGCTGAAGATGTGATTTTGGCACCGGCTTGGCGGTAGTCATCATCATTAAAGCCGGATTCGCTTCCTGCGTCAGATTGGATATGAACCTCAAATCCGAGGGTGATAAATTTTTTGACGGTTTCGGGTGTGGCGGCCACGCGGGTTTCGTTAGTTAAAATTTCTTTGGGAACGGCAATAATCATCTTGACCTCAGCAAAGCATGATACTAAATTCGAACAAGATATTATATAATGCGATAAGTTAATAAAAATAGTAGGATGAGCAAAAATGCTACAATTATTTTTAACATTTTTCAAAATCGGACTATTTACCTTTGGCGGTGGCTATGCGATGTTGCCGCTGTTACAAGATGAAATTGTACGCCGCCACAAATGGGCCACGGAGGACGAGCTTTTAGACTATTACGCGGTAGGGCAAAGCACGCCGGGGATAATCTCGGTGAATGTGGCAACCTTTATCGGCTATCGTCAATATGGCGTATGGGGCGGAATTTTAGCCACCTTGGCCATAATCATGCCTTCTTTTATCATTATTACCTTGATTGCAACCATCTTAGATAAATTCATGGACAACAAATATTTGACTCACGCCTTTGCCGGAATTCGCTTGGCCGTGAGCGCCTTGATATTAGACACGGTTATCGGTTTATGGAAAAAGAGCGTTAATAACCGCTTGGGCTATGCGATATTTGCCCTTGCCGCGATTAGTGTTTTATTTTTGAATATATCAGCAGTGTTGGTCGTTATTGTTGCCGGAGCTGCGGGCTATATCGCCCATCGGGTAAAATCTTCTGCTAAAAAGGAGAAAGCCTGATGATATACGCCATTTTGTTTGTTCAGTTTTTTAAGGTAGGATTATTTGCCATTGGCGGTGGCTTGGTAACGGTACCGTTTTTATTTGATTTAGCCGAGCATTATCCATGGTTTACGGCGGCCGAATTAGCCGATATGATAGCCATTTCCGAGTCTACCCCGGGGCCTTTGGGGGTAAATATGGCTACTTACGCCGGTTTTAAGGCCGCAGGCGTTTTCGGTGGAGCCGTTGCAACAATAGGACTGACTTTCCCTTCGGTTGTAATTATCATCTTAATTGCCAAGTTATTAAAAACATTTAAGGACAATCCGAACGTTCGGAGCATTTTAACCGGTATCAGACCGGCGGTAATTGCGCTTATTTGCTTAGCCGGTTGGGAGATATTAAAAATATCGGTCAGAAATTGGCAAGACGGTATAATTTTTGTTTTATTTTTAGCCGCAATACATTATTATAAAAAAAGCCCGATTCTTTATATCATCATAGCGGCAATCATCGGGGTTGCGCTCAAACTTTAAGGAGATCAACATGAAAAAATGGATATGGACAGCCGTCATTGTTTTGATTATTATCGGATTATATGTTGTAAGTTTAGGCGCATACGGAACTTGGGTAAATACCAATCCGCAACCCGGAAACATCTTTTCGGGCGATATAAAAATTGAGAAAATAAAGAACGAGGAAGGCGCTCAACACAAATATTTAATGATAATATCAGATAAAGAAAATCATGCTTTGTCCTGCACGCCAACCGATGAAGCCGAAATCTATACCTGTTTGCCGTTTATTAAAAGCGCGGAAGAAGGAAAGACCATCAAAGAGATAACCAAGCAAACAGCCATGACACCGTTACATTTAAGACTGAAAGTTCAAAACTATATGTTTTATCATGTGCTGGATATTGAAATGAGCTATGTGACGTCAAAATGCGAAAAAATAGGAGATGAAGGCTGCCAGCTTATCAAACTCCCACAATACACCAAAAAAGGCATATAGCGCCATAAACAAAAATATTGACAAATTAGAATAAAACGACTAAATTCATGTTCCAAAAGAAGTAAAGAACATGAAGATAGCTAACTTTAGAGAATATACCGGCGTTTTGCGCGAGATATATACCGGAGAGGCCATGGCCGAAACCGGAAATTATTACTATGCGCTGATGTCTTCGGGCAAAAGGCTTAATCAGAAGAAAAACGAGCTCCGCCAAAAGATAGCCGGATTAAGTCAAAAAATTCAGATCCAAGCGGAGATAGTTCGCCAAGCCACAGACAAACGCCGTGCCGGATTAGAGGTTAATAAGCTCAAAAAGGAAAAACAAGCGTTGGTCAAGAGCTTAAAAGACTTGCAGTCAAGCGACCATTTTAATTCCTTGAGCAATGACGCCAAAATCTGCGTTTGCAGCGGTTTTTTGTTTCAAAAATATCTAACGAATGAAATACTTAAGAACAATCCTCTTCATTTTCAAAAAAACAGCCATGGTGATTTGATTGTTGACGCGTCTCAATTAAGACACTCGGATTTGTTTACTCAAGCCGCCCATGTAAAGGATTTTATCGCGGCTTATATGGCGAGCTATCCTGAAAAAGTAAAGACCGCCGGTTATTTCAAAACCTTGCTGAACAAGGTGGACAACTGGCAAGGAATAATGACCTTTGTTGATGAAAATTTTGACAAGCTGAACCGCCAATCCAAAGAACAGCAAGATGACATTCAATCCAGTCATCAAGGCGCAGAAGTTGTTTTAACCTTTCCTGAAGAAAAGCTTTTCTTGCTGCGCTTATGCAATCCGGACGCGTTGGATTATGAGAGCAGAAAATGGAGCATTGCGTTGGCAAAGGCGGATACGATAGCGATGTCTCCGAAGGCAAAACACAAATTTATTCGTTGCGCTCGGAAGCAGAAAATGGTGAATGGATTCCCCACGCCACGATTGAATTTAAGAACGGTGCGGTAAAGCAAATAAGCGGTCATAAAAATCAAGAGGTAAAAGACGAATATATTTCGGCCACCAGAGAAAGCATTTATCATCTTTGCCAAAGTCGGGATATGTTTGAATTATACCGTCAAAAAAAGGTGTCGGGATTAAAAAATTGCGGCTATATTTTTAGCGCCGATGATTATCCGATAGACTTAAAAAATCCGCCCAAAGAAGCACATCTGAAAATGATCGCGGAAGATTCTCCGATATTAAAACTTTTTGAGCCGCAGAATTTAACCTTGGATTTATACACGTTTTCGTTTCCGTTGACGGAAGAAAAATTAAACTTAATCAAAAAGTTTAAGCAAATAAAAACGCTAGACGCCCGAGGAAATATCAAAAGCAAAGAAGAAGCTTGGCCTGTTCGACAAAAACTTTTAGCCTTTGCCGGCAAAGAAGGAACGAAAAAATTTTCCCCTCATCTTTTGCGAGAAATCGGCTTTTTATCAGTGCAAATTCGGCGAGCATCCGCACATGGATTTAAGCGGTTTTGAAAACCTTCGGGAATTGCGCTTGAACGAAAGCGATTTGAGCAAGATTAAAAAAATAACCTTGCCGCAGGGATTAGAAACAGATAACACCATATTTAACAAAAACGCCGCGAGACCGCAGCTACCGAAAAAG
>CASFLB010000037.1 GCA_949295395.1 uncultured Pseudomonadota bacterium
CTTAATCTGGCTTGTTCTTCTTTACTAAATCTTATTTTGCTCATTCTTATCTCCTTTTGTGTGAGTTTAACAAAAAAATTCCCCTTTGAATATTTTTTTCAAAGGGGATTTTCTTTTTTCCTCCACTTTCTGGGGTACAGATCATAAGAGAGTGAGGGGTTTTTGTTATGTTTGGTAGGGTGTGGGAAAAATGATGGATGAGGAAAAGAAACGCGCTCAGGAACAAATGAATCTTGTTGATGAGCTCCTTGCCAGAGATAAAAAATAGCACAAAAAAAGGATTGCCAAGCGGGCAATCCTTTTTTTGTTTTGTGGAGCTTACAGCTTTTTGTAGAGCTCCATGATGTCTTTTTCAAGGTTGGCACTTTTATTGATGTCTAGTTCATAGACTTTTCTGCCGACAGCTTGGTATGCCGCTGAGATGCGCTTCCAGTTTTCATTTTTGGTCGGGTGTAAAATTCCGAGAGAGATGTGCGGGAAGCAGGCGAGAGCGTACCACGTGTGGGTTCCGGCGATTCCGATGCAGGAGTCAATCTGTTCGTACAGATTCCAGTACATTTTGTGAGGAATCTTACGAATGCCGAAGACTTCCGGATTTTCGGTATCCCCGGGGACGTAAGCATTGAACTCCTTTTTGATTTCTTCAATCTTTGGAAGGTCATTGATCTTGTCAAAGTGCTGACCTAAAATGAAGGTCACTCCCTCTTTTTTCAAGGGTTTGAAGTAATCGTAGCCGACGCTTTGTTCCTCAGCCGTAGAGCCGCAACGCCCGTCCGATATCAATTTTTGAGGAACGAACATAATGTTCTTTCCGCTCAACGAATATTTCGGGAGGCCGGGGATTTCTTCCGGATTTGGTGTCAGCGTTGTTTGGGCAATTTTAAGCCATTCATCGTCTGTTACCGCATCTTGCAGGATTTTTTCGCGGATGTTGAGGCCTTCGGCAAGAAGTTGTTCACGCTCTTCCCATGTTGCCTTTACCATGTTGGGGGCAAAGAAGGAAAGATTGCTGTAGATTTGTTCTACTTGTTCTTCAAACTTTGCCTTTTCTTCAGCTTCGCTGAATGCAACAGGTGTTAAGCCCATAGCTTTAGCATAGAGAAGACAAAAAAATCCGTGTCCAAATCCTTCAGTGGTTAATCCAAGTTTTTTCATAGTGCATTTAATTTTTTTTGTTAATAATATGTGTAATAATCGCTTTCAAGAAGTGTTATATACTAAATTTTGTCGTTTGTCAAGAAAAAAATACAAAAAATTTTTTTTTGTCATATTTGATGTCTTGCAAATTTGTTTTTTTGGCGCTATAAGTCTTTTGCTTATTTATTATTTTGTTTTACTAAAATTTTATACAATTATGGAGACATTACAAAAAAAATTATCAGATGCTCAAATGCAGAGCCTGAGAGAAAAAATTGCTCAAGTTGAATATGACCGCGTGCGGAATACACTTTTAGAGCACTGGGGAATTGATATTGATTTGCCCGATGCTGATGAGGCTTTGCGGACAAAACTTACTATGACCTTGGGAAGAGATATTTTTCCAGAAGTTATTGAGGCTATTGCACGCGGGGCTTTAATGGGGAAGATTTCGGAGAATAATCTTAATCTTTCGCTCAATAAAGAAAATTTGCCGCTGAAGTTAGCAGAGCCAATTTTGCTAGCTGTCAAGGCTGGACAATTTTCTGAAGTTACGATGGATTTACTTATTCAGAGGCCCTATTGGCTCCGTTACAAGGATTTTGAACCTCTGTTGGTGGATTTGCTGATTGATGGAAAGATGTCTGAAAAATCGTTTCTATCTTTGCCTACATGTTATCGCTTTAAGAAAAGCAGCTGGAAAAAAATGTTTGAGAGCGGTGTTGATTTTTTGGTGAAAGCGTATTTGGAAAAGTTTTATCCCGAAATTGTGCTTGAGGCTTAAGGTTTTTTGTAATTTATTATTTCATGACTTATGAAAACTAAAAAGACTTTTTTTGTTTTACAATGCTGTGCTGCTCTTGCGGCTGTTTTGCTGGCTGGCTATGGTTTTTATGTCGACAATCTTAATTATATTGTGATTTCTGCCGTTTGTGTGGTTCTTGTGGAGTTAATTGACCTTTATCGCTATCATCTTAAGGAAAAAGCTGATCTCTTAAATTATAAAAATAGGCGTGAGGCTTTAGCTTATGCGGTAAAAGTTCACGAAGGATCAAAAGATGATTTTGTGGTCGGTTATGGTGAGGATATGTATGAGGCTTTGTTGAACCAAGGCTATATTCACGAATTTTTGTATACCCCAGGTCCGGAAGAATCTTTTCGATGGGAAATTACGCGCTTAGGATTGAATGTGCATAACAAGAAATTGTCTTGATGTTAAAGAGGAGGAAAAATGCCTCCTCTTTTTTGTTGACAGGAATAAAGGCGAATGATAGTTTTTCTTCGTTGATTTTTATTATTAATTTAATTTTATTGTTATGAATATTTTTAAATCTTTAAAAAATTTTTTCTTAAAAAATTTGAGTTTGAAACAACTTGATTTGACGACAGAGCCTAATCTTCTTTCTCCGTTTAATGTTTGGGAAAAGTGGATTGAATTAGCTGATTGGCGCAAGGTCTATAAATGTTGGAAACATCAAAATGATTTGCGTGATGATTGGAACAGACCTCTTTATCAAGGATGTGTGCGAAATCTTTTACAACATCGAATGCGCCAAATTCAACGGCCGATTTTGGCTGATGTGTTTTTTGCTAAGCATCATAATGTGGTGGTGGTTAAATCCAGTTTATCTCATGCCGATGTTGCTGTTGACGTGGAAAAACAAATGACACGTAAGATGCCACCACAGTTTGTGGTTGATGAAACACACAGATTGGTCGGGTTTGCTTTGACACCCAAACTGATTATTGCCGGTGTATCGGTTCTTAGAATGTTTCCAAATGAAGCTTTAACGGTGATTAAAGAAGGGGATTTTCGCCTTTTATCGAAAGAAGATGCGATGTTGGTTACACGACAGAAAGATATTCTTTCGGAGATGATGAAAGAGGCGCATGCACCGGATTTGACTTCTGTTGCGAGTTTTTCTCTTGAGCTTAATGTTGGTGAGTTTGAAGATCGTGCTTTATTGTGGCATTTTTTGCCTCATGGCAAGACGCATTTGACCTCCAGCACGGGAGCTTATGCTCATTTGTTGGTAAAACTTTGAGCTAAAAAGGTTGGTCTTAAGCCAGCCTTTTTTTGATTTTAAAAATGATGAAGATTTTGCTTGCTTTTCAGATTTTTATATGCTATGAGTCTTGCGATTATGTTGTTTCCGTGCATCAGAAGTTTTTCACGGTGGCGGAAACGTGGTTTTATCCGCTTTGCCCTTGCAAAGCTCAGAATAATTGAAAGGAAAAGTCATGAGACACGGAATGGCTCACAGAAAATTTAGCATGACAAAAAGCCAGAGAAGAGCTTTGTTCTCTAACCTGACCAATGCTTTGCTTACTCACGAACAGATTAAAATTACTTTGCCTCGCGCTAAAGAATTAAGAACTTTCGCTGATAATATGATTACTTTTGCTAAAAAAGGCGATTTGAACAGCCGCAGATTGGCTTTGGCCTTTTTGCGTGACAATGAAGTTGTCAGCAAGTTGTTCTCGACTTTGGCTGAGCGTTATAAAGAACGCAACGGTGGTTACACCCGCGTTTTGAAGGCTGGTTTGCGTTATGGCGACTGTGCTCCGATGGCGATTGTTGAACTCGTTGATCGTGATGTTAAAGCTAAAGGCGCTAAAGATTTGGCTCGCGTTGCCGCTGAAAAAGCCGCTATGGCCGAAGCTGAAAAAGCTCAAAGCGAAGAGAGCAAATAAGTTTTAAGCCGATAGGTTTTGAATTTTTTGAGGTCGTCTGAAAAGGCGGCCTTTTTTGTTTGGTTTTTTTATTCTTCGATTTCCGCTATCATGGTTGATAGGCGGGAGGAAGCGGATAAACTTTCAGCGGTGAGGGCCTGAAAGACGGCGTCTTGGTTGCTTTTGCTTAGCAAAAGGCTGATAATGTTATCTTCGGCGTTTGTCATGACGGCGATTGTCAATGGATAGACTTTTTTGTTTTTGTAGGGAATAGGGCGATTGGCGTCGGCGCCGCCGTTTATCAGCAATTCTATAATTTCAAGAGGAAGATGATTTCTTAATGCCAAGGATAAAGGTGTTTGGCCATCTTGGGAACGGAGGTTTATGTCTGCGCCGTAGTCAATCAGTTGTTTGATATTTTCGGCTTTTTCTTCCTTATTTAAGGCAAAAAATATGGCGGTTCGGCCGTTATCATCTTTTTGTTCAATATTGGCGCCGGCGTTGATTAAGGTCATGAGAATGGCTTGGTCGCAATTTTGGCGGCAGGCGTCATGCAACGGATAATTTCCGTTTGCTCGAGGTTGATTAAGCCATAAGCCTTCTTCTATCGCCTCAGAAACTAATTCCGGTGAATTAATGAGAAATCCTTGCTCCAGTTTGTCATCCGGTGCGGCTTGGGTGCTTCTTATCCCTAAAGACAAGGCAAAAAATATTAAGGCTATGAAACTTATTTTGCTATTCATCTCGTTTTTATCAAGAAAAGCCGTCGGCCTTGCGGCTGACGGCTTCATATCGTTTTAGATTATTCGCCTTGGTGCGGCATGCGGGCTTCTTCAACCAAGTTCTTAATGAAGTCGTCTAACTTCAAAATCTCTTGCTTGTCAGAGCCTAAGCGGCGGACGGTAACCGTGCCGTTTTCTTTCTCCTTAGCACCGACAACCGCAATGACCGGAACTTTGGCAACCGAGTGTTCTCTAATCTTATAAGTGATTTTCTCGTTGCGCAAATCAGCTCTGGCCAGCAAGCCGTTCTTTTTCAGCTTGGCGGTGACTTCTTCGGCGTAATCGTCAAACTCGTTGACAATCGGGCAGACGACAACTTGTTCCGGTGACAGCCACAGCGGCAATTTGCCGGCGTGGTTCTCAATCAAGATACCCAAGAAGCGTTCGATTGAGCCAAACAAAGCGCGGTGAAGCATTACCGGTTGATGTTTCTCACCGTCTTCGCCGATATAAGAAATATCAAAGCGCTGGGGCAAGTTCATGTCAACCTGAATGGTGCCGCACTGCCATTCACGGCCAATTGCATCCTTCAAAATGAACTCAAGTTTTGGGCCGTAGAATGCGCCTTCGCCTTCGTTGATTTCATATTCATAGCCGTGAGAGGTGAGGGCGTTTGCTAAAGCTTTTTCGCAGATGTCCCAAATCTCATCGCTACCAATTCTCTTTTCCGGACGGGTCGACAGATAAATCTTAACCTCATCAAAGCCGAAGTCTTTATAAATATCCAATATCAGCTTCAAGGTGGTGATGCATTCTTCCTCCATTTGTTCCGGTGTGCAGAAAATGTGGGCATCGTCTTGGGTAAACTCACGAACTCTCATCAAGCCCATTAAAGATCCTGAAGCCTCGTAGCGGTTGACCTTACCAAACTCGGCAACTCTTAACGGCAAATCACGATAAGACTTAATACCTTGTTTGTAAACCAGCAAACCTCCGGGGCAGTTCATCGGCTTAATGCAGAACCACTTTTTATCTTCGGTTTGGCCAGAATAGTTGTGTGCACCGTATTTTTCCCAGTGACCCGATGTCTCCCATAAAATGCGGTCCATAACACGCGGGGTTGAAATCTCAATATAACCGTTGTTTTCTTGACGGTTTCTCATGTATTCAATCAACTTGCGGTAAATTTTGTAGCCTTTGTCATGCCAGAAAACAGCTCCGGGAGCGTATTCGGGTTCAAAGTGGAACAAGTCCATCTCTTTGCCAATTTTGCGGTGGTCGCGCTTGGCGGCTTCTTCCAACATCAGCAAGTATGCGTCCAAGTCCTTTTTATCTGCCCAAGCTGTTGCGTAAATACGCTGCAACATTTCTTTGGTCGAATCGCCACGCCAATATGCGCCTGCAACCTTGGTCAGCTTGAAAGCGTTACCAATCTTGCCGGTTGACGGAACGTGAGGACCACGGCACAAGTCTGTGAAATCACCCTGGCGATAGAGAGAAATTGTTTCTCCTTCCGGCAGGTCTTCAATGATTTCGGCCTTGTAATGTTCGCCTTTGTTCTTGAAGAACTTAATGGCTTCGTCACGCGGCATGACGATGCGTTCAACTTTTTCGTCACGCTTAACAATCTCGTGCATTTTTTCTTCTATCTTGGCGAAGTCTTCCGTCGTGAACGGTTCTTTTCTTGAAAAGTCATAGTAAAAACCATTTTCAATCGCCGGTCCAATTGTTACTTGAACATCAGGCCAAAGTTCTTTAACTGCCTCAGCCATGACGTGAGAGCAAGAGTGGCGCAGAATATGTAAGCCCTCTTTGTCTCTGCCGGTGATGATAGTCACGGTTGCGTCGGTAGTTATCGGAGTGCTTAAATCCTGTGTGGTGCCGTTTACGGTGATAGCTAATGCCGCTTTGGCTAAATTAGGACTAATCTTATTGGCAATGTCAAAACCGTTGACACCGCTCTCCATTTCTAAAATACTTCCGTCCGGAAGTTTTATCGCAACCATTTTAAAACCTCTTTTTCTTTATTAAAGTTATTATTTATTTTTATTTTGATTTACCACTTCGCGGTAAACCTCAATAGTTTTATCACACATTATTTGTTTTGTAAAATGTTCTCTTACATTTTTTATGGCCGAATCTGAAATTTTTTTCGTTTCAGCCTTGTTTAAAGACAGCGCCCAGTCTAAAGCATCCGCCAAAGACTGCGGGTTGTTGCTTTCAAACAGTTTGCCGGTTATGCCGTCTTGAATCGTGTCTAAGCTACCGCCGATGT
Source organism: uncultured Pseudomonadota bacterium (assembly GCA_949295395.1). Lineage (GTDB taxonomy): Bacteria > Pseudomonadota > Alphaproteobacteria > RF32 > CAG-239 > HGM16780. The sequence continues at coordinate 6,808 of CASFLB010000037.1, forward strand.
TGGAGGCAACGACGATTTTTCCCATGGCTTGGCCTTCAATTGAAATACGGCCAAAAGCTTCGGGCTCAATTGCTGTCGATAAAACAACTGTGGAAACCATCATTAAGGCCGGAACATCTTGGTAGCGACCGAAGAATCCGATACGGTCGTCAAGCTTGTATTTGCGGGCCAGTTTCTTTAAGTAATCTAAATATTTTTGCCTTCCCTGTGCGTCGCCGGCAATAATGCAATAGTAGTTTTGATTCTTCATTAAATGCAGAGCTTCAATCAGAAGATGTTGGCCTTTCCAGCGGGTGACTCTTCCGGGGAGGAGCAAAACAGGACGGTCGTCGGCAATGTTATATTCTTTGATTTTGTTTATCATGCGTGCTTGAGTTACGGCCGAGGGGGAGAATTTTTCGATATCGGCGCAGCGATGAATCAAACGAATCTTGCTTTCTTCTGTTTTAGGATAATTTTTCAAAATGTGATTTTTGATGTGATTGGAAATCGCAATTACTCTTTCGCCATATGTCATAACACGGTTGTATAATTTTTTTATGCCCAAAGGGCCTAAGCCATAAGTTCCGTGGAATGTGGTGACATAATGTGCGCCGGCTTTCTTGGCTGCCCAATAGGCGCTCCATGCCGGTGCACGTGAGCGAGCATGAACAATATTAATGTTGTTGGCTTTGATATATTGAGCCAATTTATTAGCGTTGCTTAGCATGGTGAAGATGTTTTTGCTCTTTAAGGGAAGAGTTAAATGTCCGATTTTGTTTTTTTCTAATTCATAGACCATGCGTCCTCCTTGTGAGGCTACAAAGTTTTTGATGCCGGCTGCTTTCAAGGCTGTGGCAACTTCTATGGTTCCGGTTTCAACACCGCCGGTTTCAAGCTCCGGTAAGACTTGTAAGACAACAGGTTCTATTTCGTTATTCTTCATTTTTTATTCCTTAAGCTTAAGTTCATTTTATTTATTTTTTACATCTTTTTCTTGGCCTCGCCAAGCATAATCCTTGGGAAATTCACAAGAGGCGAGCAAAAAATAAGCTCCCTTGCGGGAGCTTATCAGGTTATTTGAGTGCTGTTTTGATTATCTCTTCGGGAGAAAGGTTATAACGGCGATACAGCTCTGTGGCAGAAACACGATTGGTGAATTCTTTATCCGCACCAAAGCAATAAGTCTTTATTCCTTTTTGTGCGAAGAATCGGGCAATTTTTTCTCCGAAGCCGCCAGAGGTGCAGCCATCTTCCAAGGTGATAATTGTCTCATGCTTTTGGCTTATTTCTTCCAGCATTTCTTTATCCAAAAGGCTTGAAAAACGCGGGTTGATAATCGTGGCGTTAATTCCTTGCTGTTTAAGTGCCGAGGCAGTTTGTTCCGCTAATTCAAGGAAGCTGCCAAGGCCGAAAATTGCGACTTTTTCGCCTTGTTTGGTGATTTCAAATTTTCCGAGTTTTATCTCTGCCTTTGGGGCATAGGTGAGATGTGCCGGTGTTTGCCACGGTGTACGAATAACAACCGGAAAGTCTGTTTGTTCTAAGGCCCAATCCAGCATCTTTAAGGTTTCTTCTTTAGTCGATGGTGCCAAACATACAAGATTTGGAATGTTTGAAAGTAACGGAATGTCAAATATTGATAGGTGCGTGACATCGCCGCCTGATATTCCCGTTCCTTCAATGATCATAACTGCCGGTGATTTGTTGATGCACAAATCTTGCGAAACTTGGTCATAAGCGCGCTGGATAAAACCGCCGAAGAACAAAGCAACCGGCTTAATGCCATAATGTGCCATGCCTGATGCCGAGGCGACAGCATGTTCTTCGGCAATGCCGGCGTCAATGTATTGTGATGGATGTTTTTCACGGTATTCTTGGAGGCAAAGAGCTCCCGGTGTGCCGGCGTTGATGACCATGATTCTTTTATCTGCAACGGCTTTTTTATCAAGGTAATCGGCAATAATGGTGCCGTAGTTTTCTGATGATGATAGATTAATATTTTTGCCGGTTTCAAGGTCAAACGGCGTTGTCCAATGGAAATGTTCTTTGTCTTCTGTGGCCGGTTTGTAGCCACAACCTTTTAGCGTGTGAACGTGAATGACCAAGGGTTTTTGTGTGTCTTTGGCTTGTTGCAAAACACTGATTAATTCTGCCGCGTCGTTGCCGTTTTCAACATATTGATAGTCGAAGCCGAGGGCTTTGAAATAGTTATCGGGGGCGGTGCCTTTGGAGGCTCTGAGCTTGGCAAGGTTGCCGTAAATTCCGCCATAGTTCTTGGCAATAGACATTTCATTATCATTAATAATGACGATAAAGTTTGAGCCAAGTTCGGCTGCGTTATCCAAGCCTTCAAAAGCTTCGCCGCCGGATAATGAGCCATCACCAATAATGGCTATGATATTTTCTTTGTTACCCATAGCGTCGCGAGCTTTAGCCAAGCCATAAGCTAAGCTGACGGAGGTTGAGGTGTGTCCTATGGTGAAAATATCGTGTTCGCTTTCTTCCGGTGCGGTAAAGCCGGAACATTCTCCGAATCGGGCATCATCTATGAAGGCTGCTTTCCTGCCGGTTAAAATTTTGTGTGGGTAACTTTGGTGACTGACATCCCAAATGATTTTATCTTTGGGTGATTCAAAAACATAATGCAAGGCTACGGCCAATTCGACAACGCCTAAGTTGGGGCCGACGTGTCCGCCGATTTTGCTGACGCGATTGAGAATCGCTTGGCGCATTTCTTGGCATAATTGCGGAAGTTTTGAAAGCTCTAGTTTTTTTAAGTCTGCCGGAGTGTTTATTGTTTCCAGTATTGAATAGTCAGTCATCATATTCCTCTCTTCTAAAATTTTGTTCGGCATAAGATTAGCCTATTATAGCTACTCTAAGTCAAGATGTTTTTTTATTTTAGATATAAAAAAAGCTTCGGTCGAAACCGAAGCTTTTTATTTTTTTGTGATTTGGTATTACTTCAAAATCTTAGAAACCACACCAGCACCAACAGTGTGACCACCTTCACGGATAGCGAAACGAAGACCTTCGTTCATAGCAATCGGGTGAATCAATTTAACGGTCATGCGGATGTTATCACCAGGCATTACCATCTCTGTTCCTTCCGGCAATTCAATTGAACCGGTTACATCCGTTGTACGGAAA
>CASFLB010000038.1 GCA_949295395.1 uncultured Pseudomonadota bacterium
CAGACCGTCGCTTCATTCTAGCAAAGGAGTTTTTTATCTGTAAAGCTGTAAGCTCTTTGGAACTACCGGCCTAGCCGGTAGTTTTCTTGTTACAAAAAAGGCCGCGCCGAAACGCGACCTCAGAAAAACCAAGAAATTACCACAAAAATGATAACTCCCCAAAGGGCATAACCCAATGGTTTTTCTAATTTAGCGTGAAGCCATCCAATAGCTCCACAAATACTTTTGAACACTGCCCAAATAATGAACAGTGCTACTAAGATAGATAAAATTTCCATCATAGCTATATTATTTTTTAAGTTTGACTTCAATTTTAAAAGCCATTCCTCCGTCGCTAAACGGTAAACAGCTCAAAAAATCAAATATCTCGCATGGAAAAATCGGTCTCATCAGTCTTCACATAATGCGCTAGCACTACATACGTCGTCCGACAAATCCTCTAAACCCCACAATAATCAACAACTTTTAATTCCATACTAATATTTAATCATTATTAGTATAGCACGAAATCGTTACCAAAACAATAATTTTATTGATAATCGACGCCGGAAGACAAGACCGGCCACTGTCCGCTTTTCAAAAGTTCCAAACTCTCGGGATTCTGCCCCAACTGTAAACTATACAGCCAAAAATTCGCCATGACGCGTTCAATATAAATGCGTGTTTGTTTAGCCGGAATCAGCTCAATGAACAACAGCGGATCGTTTTGATATTTCATCTTTTTCTGCCATTTGAGCAAATTTCCCGGCCCAGCGTTATAAGCGGTCAGCATCAGAAACAAATCACCATTGATATAATCTTTGTTAAGAAGATAATTCACATATTTCTGACCAGCCGAAAGATTATAGTCAATCTCAAACAAAACAGACTTATCTTTTTTAAGTTTTTTGTCTTTAGTCACATAAGCCGCCGTACTCGGCAAAAGTTGCATCAAACCACGTGCACCGGCTGGACTAACCGCTTCAGGATCAAAAGACGATTCCTGTCGTGTCACGGCTAATAACAAAGCCTTATTTGCTTTCCAGCCATCTTTGGGCTCCCATTCGGGAATAGGATAAGCCCAGGCGTCATAATAAATTTGTTTGTCATAGTGGCTCAGATTATTAGAAAGACGCAAAGCTAAAGAATGACGTCCGGTTTCTTCGGCCCAAAACATCAAAACTTCTTTTTGTGGCTCAGTCAAAGACTTATAAACCTTATTAATCTCATCTTCGGCCAAGTCCGGACGCTTGGCATGAAACAAAGCCACCGCCCGCGCCACGGCTGGAATACTAACCATATCTTTGGCATAAAGCGGTGTCGAAAAATCATTCCAATAAGTTGTTTTTTCCCACTTATAGTCAAACTTATTACCCAGGATATAAGATGCTAAAATACCATAAAAAGTGCGATTATATTTAGCCGCGATTTTCAAATATTTTTGCGCTTCCTTGGGCTTGTTTTGACGCATATAGGCACGATACGCCCAAAACCCGCCAGCCGCTTGCAACCAAGCATCATTTTTTTCAACTTTGGCCAAGCGCGAAAAATAATCGGCCGCCGTTTTATAACGCTTCATCTTCCAAGATGCTAATCCGGCCACCCAATAAGCCATAACCTTGTGGCTCCGACGAGCCGGTTTTAGGGACCATTGATAAGCCAAACGATTTTCATTATCCAACAAATACACCAAAGCCAAAGTTGTTGCCATCTCATCCCAATATTTATCAGGTATGGTCATACGAAATTTTTGGGTTTCCAACACACCACGCGCAACACGTGTTTTACCTTTATTAATAGCGGTATAAAACTTTCGGATTTGCTTTTGCACATAAGATTTTTGAGCTTTAGACAGCTTGCGATAATCAGGACTATCCATATTAAGCAACGGCCGAGTATAAGCTTCACTTGCTCCAACAGAACTAACTTTACCACCCAGAGCTTTCTTTTCAGCCAAACGATAAATTCGCGAGGCTTGAGGCAAATCATAATAATTTTCCAACCATTGATTAAGCTCTTCATAAGTTGACGTATAGTTTTTAGAAAGGTATTTCTCGGCTAAGACATGACCTTTAAGCAAGTCCCCATCCAAATCTTCGAGCAAATCATCAACTTCGTCATAATCAGATTCGTTCAAAGCCTCAAAAATATCTTCATAAGTATCAACATCGTCATCAGAGATAATATCATCATCTAAAATCTGATTATAAAGATTTTTATCAATTTCATATCCGGCTCTAGCATCATAAGCCCCTATCATTAAGAGCCCACACACGAGAACAAAAACCTCGCAAAAACTTCTTATACGGCAAAGCACTCTACTTTCGCTCCTAAAAAACAAATTAAGCTAAATAAAAAAACAAAATTAGTTCTTACGCAGCCACCGAATTTTGGAAGCACACTCCTTAGCCGACATTTTAGCAACCCGACAACGATTAACAATAATATTCGGAATCTTATCCATAGAATAACAGCCCTCACCCATCAAAGAATAATTAAAATAGGTATCGACATTCGGAGAAACATCATAAAAATTCAAAGCAGTTTCCATCTCGGGCCACCGAAGCTTAACACTAAGATTGTTAATTTTTCGATCAAGAGTAGAAGTTAGAATAAATCGCATAAAGCAACGAACCTCACCGCTCATGGAACGGTTAACATAAAAATTATCATAATACAAAAAGATAAAAGAACTGTCTTCTGTAAAGGATGAATTTTGTTGATAAAGTCCAACATTTCCTCTTTGAGTTTTATCAGTTGTTTCATTCCAAGGCAAACCGGTATTAACAGTTTCTTTTTCAGGGGCTTTTGTTTCGGCCGATGTTTGATTTGCCGTCGACGCTTTGGAAAGTGATGGCTTGCTGGAAGAAGCTGGCTTCACTGATGACTGAGTTTTATCAACACCTTGAGATGAAGTATTCTGAGTTGCCTTAACAGAGGGTGTTTTTTTATTCCAAAAATCATCAGGACTCACAGCCAAAGCCGAAGACGTCGTTCCAACAGATGACCGAAAACCTTGTGCCGAAACAACAGACGCTCCAAAAACCGCAGCACTCACCAAAAGACAAAGACCAAAACGAATATTCATCGGCACCTCTAACAAAACAAGGAATAAAAAGCCAAGAGCCTTTCGCAAGAGGTTGAGTACCATCTGATACGAAAGGCAATTGGAAAAGAGTATAATTCAAAAATTATTTCTGAGCAGCGGCCGTATCAGGAAACAGCTGATCTAATTTTTCATTAAGATTAGCCTCTGAAGAATTAGAAGCACTCTTGTCAGCATCTTTTGAGGCTGCTGGAACATCATTCAAAGAAGCCGGTTCAACATCTTCAGGATCAACATTACCTTTAATAGCACTCAAAGCTTCCGAAACTTTTTTAAATTGAGCTAAGGTATCGCCATAAGCCTGGTTAATTTTGTTGCGCTGTTCAACACGAGCATTTTCTTGTTGCAAATGTTCATCTTGAGGCGTAACGGCTTTAAATTCGCTATAATATTCCGGATTCGTAGAAGAAACAAAACGGAAAAAACCATTACAGCCTTGAGAACCTTGGAACGGAGAAGCATTATTGGCACTGGTAATATCACAATCCGTTGCAGCCAAAGAAACATCTCCCATCAACAAGAAGCAACGATCGGAAGAAAGTTTTGCATGAACAGTTTTCTGTTTAAACGGCTCCAAATCCGACAACGTAATAGAAGAAGAAACAGAAGAAACGGAAGACGATTCGGCAACATTAGACGTATTTCTTCTATTACGAGAAGAGCGAGCATTTTGCTTTTCTTGTTTTTTCTGTTCCTGATCAGCCAGTTCACTAATCGTATCATCGAACCAAACAAAATTCAGATTAGCAGACTTCAACGAATAGTTTGAACGGTTATAAAAGGTCGCATTATAATCACAGCCGACAAGATTACCATCATTATTTTTTATCGGAGTAACATCGTGAATTTTAAAAAGCACGACATCATCGGCAGCCTGTACCGACGGAACAGTGATACAACCGGCCATAACAAACGCAAGAGCCGAAAGGAGAACAGTTTTATTTCCAGTCATGATAAAATCCCATAATAAAAGTTATAACTCTGAAAAGAATGATATTTTATTTTTGCTTAAAATACTATTAAAATATAAAACGGTGGATAAGTTTTTAAGCCGCCATTTTTTTCTTAAGGCGTAAAAAATCATTCCATATTTTAGATTTTTGAGCCGTATTACGCAACAAATAAGCCGGATGGAAGGTAGCCAAAGCAGGAACAATAGACTTATCTTCCAAAGGATAATCAAGCCATTTACCGCGCAATTTTGAAATTGGTTCTTCATTATCAAGCAAAGCATTAGCAGCACTCCCCCCCAACAGGACGATAACTTTTGGACGAACCAATTCAATTTGACGTTTAAGAAAAGGCAAACAAACAGCAACTTCTGCTGTTGTCGGCGTACGGTTTCCGGGCGGTCTCCAAGGCAAAACATTGGTGATATAAACATCATCACGATGAAATCCGGCCGCAAGCAAAATTTTACCCAACAAATGTCCGCTTCGCCCAACAAAAGGCACACCCATACGATCTTCATCAGCACCGGGAGCTTCACCGATAAGCATAATATCGGCTTGAGGATTTCCGCCTCCAAATACCGTCTTATTAGCGGTCAACTTAAGAGCACAACCTTCAAAAGCCTCCACCAGCGCACGAAGTTCTTCAACAGATTTGGCTTGAGCGCAAATATCTTGCGCCCCTTTGCAGGCATTAACCGTAGCTTGCGCCAACTCAGTTGTTGCCTTACGTTCCTCCGATTCGATAACAGGTTTATCAGAAGTCTTCAAAACAGGCAAAGGACGTTTTTCAAGAACAGAATCTGAAGACGACGTCAAACCGAAAGGCTCTTCTCCCACGGTTTCGTCGACGCCGGCCCAAACATACCAATCCAAAATGTCTTTTAAGTTTAAAGAATCTGTTTCCATCATGATAAAGGAGAATAAAATCAAATAACATTTTTTGCAAGAAGAAACACACAAAAGTGCAATTATAATGCACAAAAAGCAAATTAATGTTGTATGATAAAAAAAAGTCGCTAAAATACATAAGAATTAACATTTTAGGTTCAACGCCTCTAATACAAATCTCAGGATGATGTTAAACATGGCAAAATACGTTAGTATCGTTGTGGTCTTTCTTAGTCTTATTATCTTCAACTCTTGCGCTGAAAAGAACATACAGCCGCAAACCCAAATCACGCTTTCAGAAAAAGAAGTTAAAGCCTCTTCCACTGCCCAAAGTGCACAAAATCATCCGACAGACTACGGAGCATATTTAGCCGGACGAGTAGCACACCTGCGCCAAGACTTTAACGCTGCCGCAGACTATTATGGTATTTCACTACAAAAAGATCCGAATAATGCCGAACTTTTAGAAAGAATTTATGTCATACTGGCCTCAGAGCGGCGTATTCCTGAAGCAGCTAAATTTGCCAAACAATCTCAAAAGAAAGGCGACAGCAATAATTTCACTCATATTATAATTGCCGTTGATGATGCCAAAAACGGCAACTATCCACAAGCCATCGCTTCTTTAAAAAAATTAGGTGGCAATCCGGTTTATACCAAATTTATTACTCCGCTCATGGCCTCATGGGTTTATGCCGGAATGGGTAATTCCGATAAAGCCATTGAAACAATCAATATCCTTAACGAAGACAAAGGGTTCAAATCATTATACCATTTTCATGCTGGCATGATTGAAGACTACTTTGGCCACAACCAAGAAGCTCAAAAACATTATGAAGCTTTAATAAATGACGAAAAGAACGAAATGTCTTTTCGTACCTTACAAATCATAACCAATTTTTACATTCGCACCGACCAAAAAGAAAAGGCCACTGCCTTACTAAACCGTTTCAGCAACGAGCTGTTATTCTTAGACATGCTGCAAAACCTATCACAAAAGGTAAACACAGCCACGTCCGAAAACACTGAAGCCCTCATCGATTCGGCTGATGATGGACTTGCGGAAGCTTTATTCAGCATTGCAGCCAACATGCGCCAAATAACATCAGGAACAGATATTGCCCACATCTTCATTTGCTTGTCAATATACGCAAACCCTCATTATGATTTAGCACAACTGATGTTAGCCGACATTTTAGAAAGTCGTGAGATGTACAAAGAAGCCATTGCCGTATATGATGAAATATCGCCGGATTCAGAGAGTTACAACACGGTACAAATTAAAAAAGCCGCTGACTATGTTTTACTTCAAGATTACAAAGCGGCTGAAATCTTATTAAAAGGCGTTGTATCTAACGATCCGAATAATTTCCAAGGAAATTTGGACTTAGGAGATGTCATGCGCCTAAGCGGAAAATACACTGATGCCATAGAATATTATGGTAAAGCTTTATCCTTGATGGAACCAAACTCATCAAACGCATGGGTAATTTACTATGCCCTAGGAATTGCTTATGAACAAAACGGAGATTGGAACTTAGCGGAATCCGCTCTCAAACAAGCGCTGATTTTAAGCCAAAATCACTACTACGTCCAAAATTATTTGGGTTATAGCTGGCTTAAACACGGAACAAATATTGAAGACGCCATGACTTTAATTATTGATGCCTACACCCAAGCCCCAAATGATGGTCATATTACAGATAGTTTAGGCTGGGCATTTTACCAAATAGGAGATTATGACAAAGCGGTTTATTATTTGGAAAAAGCTTCGGAAACAGAACCGGCAAATGCTCTGATTAGCGACCACTTAGGAGATGCCTACTGGCAAAACGGACGTCAATCTGAGGCTATTTTCCAATGGAATCACACGCTTAAAATGAAAGACGACAGCAACGAAGTCGACATGAAAAAGGTTGAAGAAAAAATAGAAAAAGGAATGCCCAAAGCACAACCCCTACCCTATAACAAAGACGAAATTGCTGAAGCCTTAAAAGCCCTTGAAGAAGAATAGATTATATTTTTCCGCGCTCAAGATTTCCAAACAAAACATTCTTTAACGGTTCAAACCGACGCAGTTTGTTCCAAAGGAGTTTTGCCTGTTCGGGTGAATACGGCTTATACATAAAATCAACACGATAAAAGTCAGGAGCAAGTGATTGAGCCATATCTGGAACAAACGCAAAAGCGCGATTATCAAACATAAAGATTTGACAATCACGAGACAAAGCCTGATACGAAACGCCATCTTTGGATAAGGATATCCACTTTTCCCCATGAGTACAAGTTTTACAATCACCGGAACGAAGACAAACCGCGCTGGTAAACAACGGAACATCACTATACAAAGGTAACACAACCGGTAAAGAAGAATGATGAATAAGAGCCGAAAGATTATCCATTGTATCTTCAAACGAAAGACTAATACGTGACGCCCCAAACTCAGAAGCTGCAGCAATTGCATAAGAATTAAGCGTATAAAGACTATTATCAAAACTGATATCAACGGTCATAGACGACAACAAAGGCAAAGGCCAAACATTACCAATTTCCCATTTTTTATAACCCCGAGAGACAAAATCACAAATCAGCTTTTCAAAAATTTTTGTTTGACGACAAACCGTTGGCAAAGCTAAGCGAAGTTTTTCTTGAGGAATAAAACTTAAATCCTCAGGAATAGTTTTGGCCGAAAGCATAAAAATAACTTCATCAACCTCATCCAAATTGATGGCTTTAACCACCGAGAGCTGATCTGTTTTAAGAAGCCAAGTCGAGATAGACTTTTTCCGTGGCAAAATCGGAGAAAGTTCACGAGGCTGATAGGTTGTTTCAGGTAATTTTTCATAAAGCTTTCGACGCAAATCATTGAGTTTTGAAACCGGCACAAACAAATTATCAGGATTATTAAGAACAAAATTGCTCAAAATAAAAGGAGTATCACCGGTTTTATCAAAGGCCGCATAAGCAGCGGCATAAATCTTATCTAGATTTTGCGCTGTAGAAAATTCGCCATCAACATCGACAGAAATTCCATCAGAACAAGCCGTTAGCCGCTCAACAGAAACATCAACTTGAACATTAATCGGACGCTTTTGTAAAACATCAGCAAATTTTGGCTTAAGATAAGGATAAGAAGCTTTAACCACACTGGCAGAGGCCAAATAGACCATATCACCAACATGAAGTTCAGGTGATTTCGGAGGTAGGCCGACTTCAACCATTTGCCCGGCCTTAGCTTCAAAAACATTTTTGCCATTAGAACGAAGTTTTTGTAAAGAAAAACCAAAAGGCTTTTCATCACCGGCCACATCAATTTGAAGCCCATCATGGCGAGCAATAACATGATTGGGAGTAAAAACAAAACTCTTTTTTAAAACACGCAAAATTTTTCCAACAGGCAATCCCCGGTGACCGACAAAATCACGGTCGACGACATTTTTTGTATGTTCCTTAAAATGAAAAGAACACCATGGCCGCGAAAATATCTGCTTAATATTTTCGGCACGATTTTGATCAACGCCTTTACCATCAAGAATACGACGGTAAAAATCAGTTACGGCCGCCACATAAAGAGCTGACTTTTTACGTCCTTCAATTTTGAGAGAATAAGCCGACATTTTTAGAACATCTTTTTCAAGCGCCATATCTTTCATTGAAAAATAATGTTTATCGCCCTCCTCTCCTTTAAAGCAGGCTCGGCAAGGATAAAGACATTTTCCCCGATTAGCACTTCTACCGGTTTCCATAGAAGAAAACAAACAAAGCCCGCTGTAAGAATAACAAAGAGCTCCGTGAATGAAGGCTTCAATTTCCAAATCAGGAATAGACGTAATATCATCAATTTCAGCGGCGGAAAGCTCACGTGCCAAAACCACGCGCTTAAAGCCGAATTTTTTCAAAGCAAGAGCGCCTTCTTTGTTATGCACGGCCATTTGCGTGCTGGCATGGAGTTCAAGTTCAGGATAATAATCACGCACAATCTTAGCCACGCCCAAATCTTGAACAATAACACCATCAACATGACAACGCACACAAATATCAAGAGATGCCATTAAGTCGGGCAACTCTTGCTCCTGCACAAGCGTATTTATCGCCACATAGACCTTTCGTCTTGGGGTAAGAGAATGAGCATATCCGACAAAGGCATTTAAATTTGGCTCATCAAAATTAACTGCAGTGGCACGTGCCGAAAACCTTTGCAAACCGAGATAAACAGCATCAGCACCATAAAACAAAGCGGCATAACCGGCCTCAACATCACCGGCTGGAGCTAAGAGTTCTTTAATCATATTCATTGACCGAAAAAAAGAGTTACGCAACGTGTCCTCAAGGTATTACAAACCTCAAAGAAAGTCAACAACAGAAAAAGCCGCAATAAATTCTTATTTTCTGCTAAGTGCCTTAAATCATCAATCTTTAACATGTAACAAATAGCTATTTAAAGCATCATATATAGCGATATTTTCCCTTTTTCCCCAACATAATAACTTAGTCATAAACATATATATTAGGACAAATATCTTGGCAACTATAAACTTGCATTTGATAAACATCACTACAAGAGCCACCATCACCCGTAACAACTTCTGCATATATATCTCTTTTATGACCATTTATTGTAACATAACAAACACATTGTGCATATCCATCATGAGTAGGCCATGACTGATTTGTTTCACAAGTTGTATCTGTAATATAATTATATTGAGCCCGAACACCACAGCGATTACCAACTTGTTCCCAACCGCTGTCGCAAGCCCATGCTTTGCACTTAGACGGACATTCATCATAATATTTCGTACAATGAGCATGCGATGGAATAGAAACACCCGTTACATCATCACAAGGATCTTTATCCGGTATACAACTATCACCGCTCTTTTTATAACCACTC
>CASFLB010000039.1 GCA_949295395.1 uncultured Pseudomonadota bacterium
AGATTACGACTATTACAACCATTCCGACAATAAAAGTTAGCACTTTAAAAGCCTGCCGCAGATATTGTGTTATTTTGCTTAAATTAATATTTATCATTTGTTGTTTATCTTTATAACAGATACCTGTATATCACGATGATAATCAAGCAAGCAAGGGCATATATGGGAAGACCATATTTCCATTGGTGCTTGGGGTCAAAGTATGGTGAATTTTCATGCCCTTTTTTGATTAAAATATGAGAGATTATTCTATCAACAATAAAAGGTATGAAAATACATATTAAGGCAGGAAGCGGTGATGCTTTAGATTGACGCATTGAGTAAACAGCAAATAGAAATAAACTTAAGCAAATAACAGCTGAGATAAATTTTATTATTGGCATAATATTTATTTTAAACATTACCACTCCTGACTTATTAATTGTTATTGGTTGTAATTATGATACAGATTTTTAATTCCGTCAACAATATCTTCTGTTGCTTGACCGCTTATCGTATTAAAGGCGTTTCGCGCTAATGGATTGGCGGCTCGACCAAAGGCTTGATTAGCAAGCCAGTTTCCTAGCAAATTACCTCCCACACCAATAACAGATTGTTGAGCATAATTTGGCCAATTATCCTGTCCCGAGCCAAAACCATAAGCGATACCATTGGCAACAGCCTCATATTGATTTAGCTTGTTTTGAACTTCCAAAGGTGCCGTTTTTGAATATTTAGAAAACTTAATTGGTGAAGCATAAGCCCCTGCCATTTGAGCAACTGTTGTTGCAGTCGGATTTTCTTGCAAACCTTGGGCTAAAACCTGACGCCGATTGTCACGCCCTCTAACATACCCTCGTTTCATTGCATCCCATACACTTTCGTTGGTCTTATTCCATTGCGGATTTAGGCTTGCTAAGCCATAACCGACAGCACTTGCCGCTCCTTCTAATTCATCGGCCCAGCCAAGGCTTAGTCCATCCAAAGCTGCGGTAGTCAGTTGTTCGGCTTTTCGCAACGTATTATCCCAGGTTGAGGACTGAGAATTTGGTTGCGGAGATGAGATTGATTGCCCATAACTAGGCTGTGGAGCCGGAGCTGTCATTTGCGGCTGTGACGCAGGTGTTTGTTGCACGCCGTACTTTTGCTGCAAATTATTAAGCTCATCTAAATCAAACCTGGTTTGTAATTCATCTCGCAAGCTCATATTTTCATAATCAGGAGTTCCCACTCCATTATATTTTGTTTGCAATTCAGATAAACGGTTGCGTTCATTTTCTTCTAATAATTTTCTTTTATAAGTTTCAAAGTCCATATTTTCCTCCATTATTGTTAATGTTAGAAATATAGATTAATAAATATCTTATATTAAAATCAATCCGCCATAACGATAAACGTATCAGCTTCTTCGCGTAGAAGCTTTTTGAATTCGCGGTTATTATATTGTGCCAATTGCACTAATTTGTTGGCAATATTTTGTTTTACATAAGGGATTGGCATATCTTCCGATTTATATGTCAAATACCACATAGCAAAATAGTTGGCGGATAATGTTTTGCCGGCTTGATGATATTGCATAAATTTTTCATATTGTATTTTTTTGAAATATTCCCTAAAAGGAGCATATTTTTCATCTCTTAACTTTCTGGCCTTGCGGGCACAATTTTTTCTTTCACATTTACATAATGATTCAATCGAATCTTTACGCATTTCACTCCATTGCTCTCGGTTTTTATACAAAATAATATTTATCAAATTCATTATTTGCTTTTGCAATTGTGAAAAATTTGTCTCTGGCCTATGATTTTGCAAAATATTTCTCAACCAATACATATCCTGATTATCCATATTCATTGTTGAATCTAGCAATAAGTCCACATCTACATTTAGGGCATTGGCAATCTTGGTCAAGTCTGTAGTTATCAATTCTATCTTTTGACATTCAATTGCTTTAAGACTTCCTTCGGAAACATTAGCTAATTTGGCTAATTCTTCGATTGTGAGCTTTTTAAGCTCCCTTAAATTTTGAACTTTGTTTCCATTGTCCAAAATCAAACATTTTGCAAACTCAAAAGACAAATTACTGTTATTCATTGTGTTAACACCTCAAATTATCTAAACAATCTATATTTAGTGATATTTTTTTATAGATGCAACCAAACGATTATATTTTTGACTTGTGAGATTTATATAGTTTGAGTTAACATGAGTTTTGAGGTTGAAGTATGGTGAAAAAAATCACTTGAAAAAAATATAAAATCAAGTATAATGACAAAATAGACATAACAGAGAGAAAGCCATGTTTCCCGCACAAAAATTAAAAAAAGCCGTTGAACAATTTGAAAAAGATATGACCGAGGCCAAGCCAGCCGTCATTAAGCAGGATTTGCAAGAAATTAACAAATATTCTAATCACCGAGATTATGGTAGTCGCTGCCATGATGTTATGTGGCGTTTTTTAAGTTCAATGAGAAGCGCCTATGGAAAACTTTGCCAAAGCCAAAGTCTTCGAGATAAAGAGCATGAAGCAATTTATCGCCGCCGTTTTTTTCAGGTAAGAGATTTGTTAGATGACAGCTTGAATATCTTAAAAATTGATGATCATAACAAAAGAGTTGCTCTCGAGTTTATGCAAAAGCACCGTTTGGGTATAACCCCAAAGTTAAAAGAATTTTTGCACAAAAAAGAATCTGACGGAAAACGCTATTATTCGACAGGACAGAGGATAAAACAAATACAAGATTATTATGCAGAAACCGGAAAGTTTGACAGCAAAGAGTTCGCAGAAAAAACAAGAGAATTTTTTACCCTTTTGACGGATAGAGATGTTGATATAAAATATGCCCATTTCAGTAAACTTTATGGCCTAATAGAGCGCCGAGCCAATCAAAAAGAGCAAGCTGTTCAAGGTAATTTGTTTGAAGACACTTATCTCGGAAAAAGCACAATAGACAAGAAGTTGTTGAAAGATTGCTGTCGGGTTTATGTTGATGTGGTCAGTGAGAGAAGGGGTGCCGAAAATTACAATCAGCAAAGTATGCACAAATTTTCGTTGATGCTAAAAGCCGCCATTCGTAAAAATTCTTTCAGCCGAGAAGAAGTTAAGGAGATTGCGAAACTCATAAAAGATTATCATTTTACGAATGGAATTGTTGAGCGCCACTTAAATGAAACCGCAAATTCTTTGGTCGATGAATATGACAAGAAGCAAGAAAAAGAAATAAACAATCTTTTGGATTGGTCTGAAAAAAATCAAAAACAAAGAAGTTTGGAACAAGCAGCCATGCAGTCGGTTTTAAGCAAAATGCTGTATCAAAAACTCGTTGCGGATGAAGACATCGGTAAAGAAAACTTTGGCAAGAAATATAATGAGGAAAAAGATCGTCTTCAAAGAGAAATACGATATCGTGTCTAGAAAGCTTGATAAAAAATGCCAAGATAGTCGATTCTATATTCGCGTGATTAATGCCGGTATAAATAACGGTTTAGCCGACAAACCCAAGCAAATTCATCCGGCATTCACATTGGATGGCAATCTGCGTTAAATCAGAGTACCTTTCTTAAAATTCCTTTAGCTTGAAGCAAAAGCTCTTCGGCCTGTTGCTGAGAACAATTTTTTGCGGCCATAACGCAAGCCGTTTTAACATTGCCGCATTGGCTTAACAAGGTTTGGGCTTTGTCGTAGGGAATATTAGCAATTTCAGAAACAAAACGACAACCGCGATCAAAAAGTTTTTTATTATTGAGTTGAACATCAATCATATAGTTTTTATAAGCTTTGCCATAGCGAACAAAAGCCCCGGTTGACAGCATATTAAGCACCATCTTTTGCGCGGTACCTGATTTTAGACGGGAGGAACCGGTTAAAGCTTCCTCGCCGACAATGGGATTAATAAAGATGTCTGCCAAAGCTTTCATTTTAGCCTCAGGATTTGATGAAACGGCAATAGTTTTGGCGCCGGCTAAATGAGCAAGCCGCAAAGCTTCAAGACAATAATTAGGGTTGCCGCTAGCCGAGATAGCCACAACAACATCATGTTTGGTCGGAGCAAAAGCTGCGATATCCTGTTGCGCAAGTTCAATACGGTCTTCAGCGTTTTCAACCGCCTGACGAATAGCCTGATTTCCGCCGGCAATAAAGGCCTGAACAATATCGGGGTTTGCACCAAAGGTCGGCGGACATTCTGATGCGTCCAAAACACCGAGTCTCCCGCTGGTTCCCGCGCCAAAATAAGCGAGCCGTCCGTTCGCTTGAAAAGCATGAACAATGGCATCAATTGCCTGAGCAATTTGGGGCAAAACTTTTTCAACAGCTAGAGCAACTTTTTTATCTTCATTATTCATTGCTTGCGCAATCTCTAAACTGGACATCACATCAAGATTTTCGGTATCAGGGTTGCGTTTTTCGGTAAGAATAAGTTTATCAGGCATAGTTGCTCCTTTATTTAACAAACAAAAATAAGTATAATCAAAAGAGGTTAAGACAAGATAAATAAAAAAAGCTCCGAGACATTGGTTGTCTGGGAGCTAAAAAAATTAATAGTTTGGAATAAAGTCTAAATCCCGGAGGGTTGGCTTTTCTCCTACGGAAAGGGCTTTGTCAAGGCCTTCAAACCACACGGGAGATCCATCTTGATAAAGAACATCTTCGGGAAGTTTGATATAAGACTGAATTGGATAATCATATAACTCTAAGGGAGGAATAGCCCCGTAGTAAATATGATAGAGTATCCAAAAGGCCTTAGCATCACAAGTTTCATCAAGCGGCTGATAAAACAATCGAATGGCCAAATCTTCAGGACAATCGGTGCATCCGATTCGTTCTTTAAAAGCCTTTGTTCCAAGCTGGGAATGCGCAAGCATCAGTGCGACCATCTGATTCGGGCTCAATTTCAGATTCGGAAGGGCTGAAAAAAAAGCCTCCTTCTGTTGATGAAGGGCATTCGTCATTTCAGCAAAGCCGTTTTCTGATTTTGGAACAGAGTAGAGATAAGCCTCTACCAAACAAGCATCGGTAAGCGCCTCATCATACAGACGGCTGTTATTCGAAGCTTCAATTTTTTCATAAGAAAAATATTTCGGCAGTTGTTTATCACGAGGCCAAAAGGCTGATGCAAAAAAGGCCACGGCACAAATTCCGATAACACTAATCCAAAGGTAGTCATTTTTTTTCATATGTTTTTTGTATTTAATTTGTTAATAATATGTAGAACAAACAAATAAATAACACATTTGTCTAATTGTGTCAATAACAAATCGGAATAAAAATAAAAAATTTTTTTTTGCCTTAAGTGAACCTTAAGAATAAAATGTAGAAATAAACTTGTAGCAAGTGAATAATTATGTATTTTAACTTCATTTAATAATAACTTTGTAATAACTTTCAGAAAGGAACAGAAACATGAAAAAATTAGTAACCGTATCAGCTTTAGCAATCGTTCTTGGTTTCAGCGCGAACGCTTTTGCCAAAGGAGGCTTCCAAGGCCCGCAAGCTCCGATGGGTGGATATACCGGTCCGTCAGCCGCAGCCATGAGTGTTGCTGAGGCAAAAGAATTGAGAGATGATTCTCCGGTCGTTTTGGTTGGTAAAATCACCAAGAGTCTCGGTGGCGAAAAATATCTGTTTACAGATGGCACCGAAACCGTTACGATTGAAATCGATAATGAGGATTGGAACGGCTTAAGCGTCAGCGACAAAGACACCGTTGAAATCCGTGGCGAGGTTGACAAAGGTTTCACATCTTATGAAATTGATGTTGACAGCATAGCTAAGAAATAAGGCAACCAAAAATGCGCATACTTCTGATTGAGGACGACCGCCTGATAGGCGATGGATTGAATGAGGGCTTAAACAGGCTTAGCTTTACGGTCGACTGGTTTAAGACCGGTGACGAGGGCTATGAAGCACTTTTCCAAGCACCCTACGATGCGGTTGTTCTCGATTTGGGGTTGCCGGACAGAAACGGACTAAGTATCTTAAAAGAATGGCGGCAAAAAAAGAGAAAAGAGCCGGTGCTGATTTTAACCGCGCAAGGAGATGTCGACCAAAGAGTTATCGGGCTGGATAGCGGTGCCGATGACTATTTGGCAAAGCCTTTTGCCTTGGCCGAGGTCGCCGCAAGATTAAAGGCTTTGATACGCCGCCGCAATGATAGACTTGAACCGGTTATTAGCTTTAAGAATATTACCTATAATCCGGAAACAAAAACCGTTGAGAATAATGGCAAGCCTGTCGTCTTAGCTCCTAAAGAGCTCATGCTTTTAGAAGTTTTGTTGATGAACAAAAACAAGGTTATGACAAAAGAAACTTTGGAAAACAAGCTTTATTCATGGGATGAAGACGTCCAAAGCAATGCTGTTGAAGTTCATGTCCATCACCTAAGAAAAAAACTTGGAAAAGACATTGTCAAAACCATAAATAAAGTTGGATATATATTGGAAGATTAATGAAACAATTCAGCCTAAAGCTCCGATTAATTATATCATTTTTTCTAGTGGCGAGCGGCATATGGGGCGGCTCGACGATTTTGTCATGGTATGAGAGTCGGGAATATGTGGATGAGTTTTTTGACACCTATCAGTTATTACTGGCGCGGCAACTATCAACAGCCGATTGGACCAATATTAATCCCGGAACTCAAAAACGAGTTAATCATATAATAGAAGAATTAGATGATGATGGCGATGATGAAGATGAATCGCTGGGCTTTGCCGTATTTAACAAAGACGGCGAAATGATTTTTAATGACGACGAAGATGGCAAATCATTTGACTATGCGGCACGTGGATCTGGTTTCAAAAATCAACCGGCCGGTTCAAAAGGAAAATTATGGCGCATTATCTGGGTAAAGAGCATTGATGGTGATTTTACCATTGCGGTAGGGCAAGAGCTGAAATACCGTAAAAAAGCGGCAATTGAGCTTGTGGAAGAAGCCGTTGTACCATGGCTGGTTGGGTTAATAATCATGCTCGGTGCGATTATTATTTTGGTCAGCCGCGAGTTAAAACCCTTGAAAAAAATTGCTCATAATTTGGTAAATAGAAGCCCGAACGATTTTTCTCCGCTTGTAGGCAAAGATGTTCCGCAGGAAATCACGCCGTTAATGGATGCGATTAATAACTTATTTGCCCGCATTGATGAAATGCTAAAACGAGAGAGAAGCTTTATCGCAGATTCGGCTCATGAATTAAGAAGCCCGTTGACGGCGCTTAAAGTCCAGCTTGAAGTGGCTGAATTGGCTTATGATGACAAAGAAGCTCACGCCAAGGCTTTGCATAATGTCGGGCAGGGAATAGAGCGTGCGTCTCGCTTGGTCGAACAACTTTTGGCCTTATCAAGATTGGAGTCAAACGGCTTTCAAAGTGATGAAGAAAAAGAGATTTTAGACTGGAAAAAGATAATCGAAACATCTGTTGATGAACAAAAAGAAACGGCCAAGAGTAAAGATATTTCAATTGAAACATCTTTATCAGAGCAGGGGCTTATCCCTCAGGGCAAAAGCATGCTGTGGTCTTTATTGATGCGCAATTTGCTGGATAACGCCCTTCGTTACAGCGCCAAAGGTTCAACCATAAAAATTGAACTGACGCCAAATGAGTTAAAAGTTTCAAACAATGGTGTCAGTCTGGATAAAAAGCATTTGAACAGATTAGGTGAACGTTTCTTCCGTCCGGCCGGACAACAAGTCAGCGGCAGTGGACTAGGTCTGTCAATTATTGAAAAAATCGCAGAGTTGCACCATTGTCGCGCAAATTATGATTGCGTTGATGATACCTTTATTGTCACCATAAGCAGACAATAAAAAAGCTAAGCGCGAACAGAAACGACAGCTTCCTCAATCTTGCGTTTTTTTACTTTGGTAACCTTAATCGAAAGATTGTTATAGCTCAGAGAAACATTATCTTTTTCACTGGGAATATATCCGAGTTGGGAAAGAATAAATCCGCCAAACGTATCAAAGCTATCACCATCAAAAGAGACGCCAAGCGCCTTCTCAACATCTTCAATGGCTGCTTCGCCTTTAATTTTCCAATTTTGACCTTTTGTTTTTTTGATAAGCGGGGTTGAAGGCAATTGCGCCACATCATCTTCTAGTTCACCGACAATTTCTTCAAGCAAGTCATTCATGGTAACAATCCCCTCCAAGCTGCCATATTCATCGACCACGGCAGCAAAATGATTGCGGCTTTTTTGCATGGTTTTGAACAGATTGTCGATATACATGGTTGTCGGCACAAATTGAATGGGCTTTATTGCTTTTTTAATAAGGTTATTCGGATCAGATTTGTATTTGAAATAGTCTTTAAGACGCAGGGTGCCGATAACATTATCCGGATCATCTTGATAAACAGGATAAACGGAATAACGTGTTTTAATCATAATTTTTTCCCAATGAGCTGGGGTGTCATTAATATCCAGAAAAACAACTTTGGTACGGTGGGTCATGACATCTTCAGCCGTCTTTTCATCAAACTCAAAGACGTTGTTGATAAGGATTTTTTCATCATGGTCAATAGTGCCTTCCTCAGTACCGACATCAATCATAATGCGAATTTCTTCTTCGGTAACTTTATCATCTTTCTCTTCGGGATTCATGCCAATAAGGCGCAAAACGGTATTGGTCGAGAATGTCAAAAACCAAACGAGCGGCGCAAACAACTTGGCAATCACATAAATCAGAGCTGACATGGAAAGCCCGATTTTTTCGGCATAACGCATGGCAATACGTTTTGGTACAAGCTCACCAAGAATAAGTGTGGCATAGGAGAGAACAAGAGTAATACCGATAACCGCCAAAACATCAAGCTTTTTCGGAGAAAGGGTAACGCCGAGAGAAATCAGCCAGTCCACGGTTTTATCCGAGAAGTTATCGGCGGCAAACGCACTACCCAAAAATCCGGCAAGCGTGATACCGACTTGGATGGTGGCCAAAAACTTTGCCGGCTGCTGGGTGAGGGAGTAAAGACGGGCGGCTTTTTTGTTGCCACCTTCAGCCATTCGTTTAAGCTTGTTGTCATTAATTGAGATAACCGCAATTTCGGCGCAAGCAAATAAGGCGTTAAGAAAAATCAGAAAAAGTTGAAATAGCAACAATTCAGTAATCGTAAAATCAGACATTTATCCCTCAAATATAAATAAAACTATCAACATAATAAAATAGATTATTAAAATTTTTCTTAAAATTAAAAATTGCAAGCAGATAAAAAATATGGTACTATGGCGGAAAAATAACAAAATAAAAGGCTAAGCAGAATATGAAACCTTTTCCCTCCAGTCCGTTTCTTTTGTTGTATGAATACGCCAAGAGAAATTTGCCATTATTTTTATTGATTGCCTTGATGTATATTGCCAGTGCTTTGGCAGAAAAACTTGTTCCTTATTATTTTTCAAAATTGGTGGACTTGTTTTCGGGTGGGGCGCAATATGAGGTGATTAAAGACAGCATTTTTTATTATGTTGTTATGATCGTTCTTTCCGGCATCTGCGCAGTCGCATTAGACTTAGGCGGCATGACTGCGTCGGATGTTTATTTTTGCCCAAAGGTATATAAGCAACTCGGATTAGATACGTTTGATTATTTGAATCATCATTCAATAGAGTATTTTGCCGACAATCAGGCCGGAGCTTTGGCCAATAATCAGCGAGAAATAATGGATACGAGCTATTTTTACAGCGGTATGCTTTATTTCTTGGTGGGCTTGAGCGGTATTGTTGTTTCCTTGATAATGTTGTTTCAGGTTAATGTGACTTATGGTCTGGTGTTATTGGGGGCGATTTTGTTTTCGATTTTTGTTTTGCGTTATCCGTCGGAATACTTGAAAAAATATCGTTCCGAGATGGTCAAAATGCGGAGCAAAATTTCGGGTAATTTGATTGACGCAATGCAGAATAACTTTTTCGTGAAAATCTTCGGGCGCTATGATTATGAGAGTCGCCGCGCTAAGCGTTTGATGGAAGAAGAAGGCAAGGTAATAGAGCGCTCGGTCAGAGTTGAAACCGGCATGAGCGAGGGCGAAAAACTTTATTTTGATGTTTTCACGCTAGTATTTTGGCTTTATGGCATTTATTTGTGGAAAGAGGGCCAAGCAACCGGAGGTGAGGTTGTTTTGATTTTAATGCTGATTGGGAGTTTAGGCCGTAGCGTGTCTTTCATTTTGCACCGCTGGGTGATATTTAGCGGTTATGTTTCAGAGATAAGGACAAATTTAGTTCCCTTTGCCACCCCGCATGATTTAACGGATAAAAAAGACGCTACGAAGCTAAAAGTTACGGACGGAAAAATAGAATTAAGAAATGTAAATTTTGCTTATAAAGACGGCAAGCCTGTGTTTAAGAATTTTAACCTAAAAATTCCAGCTGGGCAAAAAATCGGTATTGTCGGCATGTCGGGCGGCGGCAAGTCAACCTTGATAAAACTGCTGCAACGCTTTTATGACGTGACTGGAGGCGAGATAAAAATTGATGACCAAAACATCAAAGATGTCACGCAAGAGAGCCTGCATAAAGCCATTAGCTATATTCCCCAAAGCAATCAGATGTTGGAAAGAACGATTGGCGAAAATATCGCCTACGGTCGCCCCAATGCTACCAAAGAAGAGATTGAAAAAGCAGCTAAAGACGCTTTTGCCGATGAGTTTATTCATGAGCTGCCGAATGGCTATAAAACGATTTTGAACGCGCAGAATCAACTTTCGGGCGGACAACTGCAACGCTTGTCGATTGCAAGGGCGATTTTAAAAGATTCTCCGATATTGCTATTGGATGAAGCGACATCGGCCTTAGATAGTGAATCGGAGTTTTATATCCAAAAGGCGATTGAAAATGTTATTCAGGATAAAACTGTTTTGGTTGTCGCCCACAGACTGTCAACTTTGAAAAATATGGATAGAATAATTGTGATAGAAAAGGGCAAAATTGTCGAAGACGGT
This sequence comes from uncultured Pseudomonadota bacterium, assembly GCA_949295395.1. Taxonomy (GTDB): domain Bacteria; phylum Pseudomonadota; class Alphaproteobacteria; order RF32; family CAG-239; genus HGM16780. The sequence continues at coordinate 10,909 of CASFLB010000039.1, forward strand.
ACGTTGAATGAGCTAATAGCCAAGAAAGGCAAGTTCTATAAGTATTGGAAATTGCAAAAGCAAAAAGGAGGCAAAAATGAAGGATAATAAAACCAATATTGTCTGGACTTATGCCAAAAAGCACTATCACGGTCGCTGGAAATATGTGGCGGTACTGCTTTTGCTCTTGCCGATTGGTCCGTTTTTGATGCAGTTAATCTCTTGGTATTTTGCACAAGCCGTAACGTTGGTGACAGATACCGCCAACCGCGCGGAAGTTTGGCAAGAGATAAAAAAGATTTGCATATTAGTCCTAATTCTTACGATTGTTGCAAGAGCTTTGGGCTACTTCAACATGATGTTTATGCAGAAAAAATTATTGATTCCTTTAGGCATAGACATCAGGCAGGATTTGTTTGATAAAACACTGCCGCGCGACAGCCGCTTTTGGAGCCGCAATGCCGCAGGTTCGGTTTGGGGCAGAATAGAAACCGTCCGCCGCTGTTTGGGCGCTCAGTCCATGATTGGCACAATCTTATTTGAGGGATATATTCCGATTTGTATGTGGCTGGTGGTCATAGGCTTTATTTTTAAGATAAACACCGGCTTGGGGCTTTATTGCGTTGCGGCGTTTTTTGCACTGACTTTTTGCTTTTATAAAATTTCGGGTAATGTCAAACGCGCCTCGGCCCAGCAAGAGATTTTTGTTCATAAGACAAATGGCAAAATCGTCAATATGATACAAAATCATTTTTTGTTAAAGATTTTCGGCAGTTTAAAAAGAGAAGAGGAAAAGTTAAACAAAAATCTGGATACGGTTATCAAATCCATGAAGAAAAACCGTGGGTTAAGATATAAAAATCAAGCGGTACATGAGGCTTTTTCCATGTTGTTTACCACGAGTGTGATTATTTATGCGATTATCTTGTGGGTAAAACAAATTATCACGGTCGGTGATGTGGTTTACATTTTGACCTCCGTAACCTCGCTGGCCAATAATTTGGGAATGATGATGGATGTTATCCAGTTTGTTCGTTCGCAGTATTATAAAGTCAAATCGGCGCTTAATCTCTTAGATGTTGAAGCAGAAAAGAAGGTTAGGGAGCAAAAGCTGAATGTGAATAAAGGCGAGATTGAGATAAAGAATTTGCATTATGCATATCGTGACGGACAAACCGCGATTAAGGATGTCAGCCTAAAGATTAGGGCAGGGGAAAAGATTGGCATTGTCGGCATGTCGGGCGGCGGCAAAACCACCTTGCTTCATTTGTTGCAACGCTTTATTGAACCACCGAAAGGAACGATTTTTATTGATAATCAAGATATCAGCGCAGTTAAGGAAGATAGCCTTCATCAGGCGATTGCCTTCATTCCGCAAGACACCTCTTTGTTCCACCGGAGCATTGGTGAAAATATCCATTACGGAGATATCAAAGCCCCCAAAAAAGAGATAAAGACCGCCGCGCAAAAGGCTTATGCCGATAAATTTATTGAGGACTATCCTAAAGGCTATGAAACCAAAGTCGGCGATAAAGGTGTCAAACTTTCGGGCGGACAACGACAGAGAATAGGCATCGCCCGAGCAATTTTGAAAAATGCGCCGATATTATTGCTGGATGAGGCGACCTCGGCACTTGATAGTGAGTCAGAATTTTATATTCAAAAGAGCTTGGAAAAGCTAATTAAAAAGAAGACGGTTATCGCTGTAGCGCATCGCTTATCGACCTTACGCAATATGGATAGAATTATCGTTATGGAAAAAGGCGAGATAATTGAAGAGGGCTCGCCCGATGAATTGCTGAAAAATCAGGGCAAATACGCCACGCTTTGGAACTTACAATAATAGCCCCCACAAAAACAAAGAACTGTTTTCTAACCGAGAGAACAGTTCTTTATTTTGGCAGATACCGTTGGATTAAAAAGCGTAATTCAAACCGGCATTA
>CASFLB010000040.1 GCA_949295395.1 uncultured Pseudomonadota bacterium
CCCGTCAGACCGTCATACGCCCTTAAGGCGTTCGCTGGCACCGTTAGGGTTACACCCGCTTGTGAAGAACCACCGGCTAAGCCGGTGGGTTACTTTTTTGTTATAAAAATTTTGATTTATTTTCTTGAAAAAAAGGCGTATACTCACGGCAAGTTGATGATTTTTTTGAAAGATATTGATGATAAGACTATCAAATGTAAAGCTTGAGCTTAATCAAGAGATGAACGTTGCCGTGGTTGCGGCGGCGTTGAATCTGCCTTGTGATGAGATAAAAAATTTTAAAGTTGCTAAAAAAGCGGTTGATGCGCGCAATAAATCTCATGTGTTTTTTGTTTATGCGTTTGATGTCGACGTGAAAGATGAAGAAGCGCTTTTGCGCCGTGCTTTGCCGAATGTGGAAAAACTGGTTGAAGAAAGATTATCTTTGCCGAACAAACTTAAACCTTCCGCCTTGCGACCGATTGTGGTCGGCAGCGGGCCTGCCGGACTATTGGCGGCTTTGGTGTTGGCGGAATGTGGTTTGAAGCCAATTGTGCTGGAACGCGGAAAAGATGTGGCGCGGCGTTTGAAAGATGTTGACCTGTTTTGGAAAACCGGAAAGCTTAATCCTTGTTCGAATGTTCAGTTCGGGGAGGGCGGTGCCGGAACTTTTTCTGACGGAAAGCTGATGACCGGTATTAAAAAAGACGCCTATGTGCGCAAAGTGCTTGAGGCTTTTGTTGAAGCCGGTGCACCGTCTGATATTCTCTATTTGGCCAAGCCTCATATCGGAACGGATAACTTGGCTAAAATGTTGCCACTCCTTCGGGAAAAAATTATTTCTCTCGGTGGAGAGTATTTGTTTGAACATAAGTTGGTCAAACTGGTTCAAAAAAGTGGTGCTCTTATTGCCGCCGGTGTGGAAAAATCTGACGGAACTTATCTTGAACTGCCGTGTGAGCGTCTTGTTTTAGCTATCGGGCATTCGGCACGTGACACGTTTGAAATGCTTTATCAATCCGGTATAGCTCTTATGGCCAAGCCGTTTTCGGTCGGTGCCAGAATCGAACATTTGCAAGAAAAAATAAATCAGGCACAATATGGTAAATTTGCTCATCATCCGGCTTTGGGTGCGGCGGATTATAAATTGGCCGTTCATTATGATAACGGGCGCTCGGCTTACAGCTTTTGTATGTGCCCCGGGGGTGAAGTGGTGGCCGCGGCCTCGGAAAACGGGCGTGTGGTGACAAACGGAATGAGCCGTCATGCGCGCGACGGTGTCAATGCCAATGCTGCTCTGCTGGTCGGCGTTTCTCCCGAGGATTTTGGTGTAAAAACGCCGCTTGACGGAATGTATTTTCAGCGCAAGCTTGAAGAAGCCGCTTTTGTTTCCGGCGGACGGAATTATTTTGCTCCGGCGCAATTGGTCGGTGACTTTTTGAAAAATAAAACCTCTAAACACTTGGGTGATGTTTTGCCTTCTTATACCCCAGGGGTTCAGCTTGGCGATTTACGTGAAGTGTTGCCGTCTTACATCACCGAAACCATGAAGCGCGCGATTGTGGATATGGATAAAAAACTCCATGGCTTTGCGGCTTATGACGCGGTTTTGACCGGCGTGGAGACAAGAAGCTCTTCTCCGGTGCGGATTTTGCGCGGTGATGATTATCAATCTGTATCTTTGCGCGGGCTTTATCCGGCCGGTGAGGGTGCCGGTTATGCCGGAGGAATCGTCTCGGCTGCGGCTGACGGGGTGCGCTTGGCAACGGCGATTGTTGCTTCTTATGCGGTTTAGTTTGTCTTTTTGCTTGCATAAGTTTCTTATATTTTTATAATGCTTTTAAGCTTTAATTCTAGGGAGAGAAAAGATGAAGGTTCTTGTCGTTGGTGGTGCCGGTTATATCGGAAGTCATGTGGCGAAAGCTCTTATGCAATCCGGACATACGGTAACGGTGTTTGATAATTTATCCAGCGGGCAAAAAATAAACCTTTTTTCGCAAAATGTTTTTGTTGAAGGCAATATTCTTGATTATAAAGCTTTGTGTCAGGCTATGAAAGGTCATGACGCGGTTGTTCATCTTGCGGCCAAGAAAGCCGTTGGCGAATCGATGGAAAATCCGATGCTCTATTCGGTTAATAATATCTCCGGCTCTATCAATATTCTTAATGCTATGGTTGAAACCGGTGCAAAATATTTGGTCTTTTCTTCTTCTGCCGCGGTTTATGGAATGCCGGATAAATCCTTAATTGATGAAAATACACCGCTTAACCCAATTAATTATTATGGTTTTACCAAGCTTGAAATCGAAAAGTTTATGCAATGGTATGACCAACTTAAAAATATTAAATTTGTAGCTTTGCGCTATTTTAACGCGGTTGGTTATGATGCGGACGGAGATATTCGCGGTAAGGAGATAAACTCGCAAAACCTTTTGCCGATTATTATGGAAGTTTTGAGCGGAAAACGCTCTGAGCTTAAAATCTTTGGCAATGATTATCCAACGCCCGACGGAACTTGTATTCGCGATTATATTCATGTCAGTGATCTTGCGTCGGCTCATGTTTTAGCCTTAGAAAAACTGGCGCAAGGAATGGCGTCTCAATCACTTAATCTTGGAACAGGCAAGGGAACTTCGGTTAAAGAAATGGTTGAAGCGGTAGAAAAAGTCAGCGGTCGTAAAGTTCCTGTGGTTTATGCGCCGCGGCGCGCCGGCGATCCGGCCATCCTTATTGCGTCTGCGGATAAAGCACGCTCCCTTCTTGGGTGGAAACCGGCTTATACCGATATATGTAAAATCGTGCAAACTGTTTATAGTATAAATTAACTTTAAAATGTAATGCTATGATTTATAAAGAAAATCTTATTCCGGCTAAAATCGTCGGCAGCTATAAAAATCTTATCCTTGATGTGGAGCTTGAGGATGGGACTTTAGCTCATGCCTTTTGTCCGGAAACAGATTTTAAGCAACAGCTTTATCCTATCGGGGCAACGGCATTGCTTTCAAAGTCAGCTGATGGTCGCCGTAAAGTTCCTTATGTTTGTCAGATGACAGATTGTGGCAAAGGTTTGGTCTTTGTAAATTATAAGTATAAAAATCAGCTTTTTATCGAAGCGTTTTCGAAAGGAGTACTTGATGCCGATTTCGGAGCTTATGTTAGTATGCGCGAGATTAAAAATGAGGAAATGCAGTATATTGCGAATTTCGAGTTGGTGGCTGATGACGGGCGAAAGGCTTATGTTTATGTGGTAAATATCTTCAACAAAGTCAATGATGATGTGGTTTTTCCGTCAACGATTAATTTTTTTGAGCTCGAGATGTTTAATCAGTTGCGGCAAATGCGTGAGGAGGGGGCTGAGACTTATGTTTTTCTTATCGCGCCGCGAGAAGATTGTTTGACAGCCCGTTTTGTTTGGAACCAAGACCCTATTGCTGCCGCAAAAATTTTTGATGAAGTGAAAAGCGGATTGAAATTTTGTTGTTATCGGTGTAAGGTGACTCAAAAATCGGTTGCGATTGATAAAAAGTTAGAGATTGTTTATTAGGAGGTTGCGTTGTCAATTAAAAGAAGAGACGGAATTGTTCTCCATACCCCAGAAGAATTTGAAAAAATGCGTGTGGCCGGAAAGGTTGCCGCTGAATGTTTGGATTATATTACTCCTTTTGTGAAACCTGGGGTGTCAACCGGCGAGCTTGATGATTTATGTCGTGAGTTTATGATTGCTAAAGGAGCTGTTCCGGCTTGTCTCGGATATCATGGCTATCCAAAGTCGGTTTGTATATCAATCAACCATGTCATTTGTCATGGTATCCCTGATTATAACCGCAAACTGTTAGATGGTGACAGTCTCAATATTGATGTGACAGCCATTGTTGACGGATGGTATGGCGATACCAGCCGTATGTATTTTGCCGGTAAGCCCAAAATCAAGGCAAAGCGTTTGTGTCAGGTTACTTATGAATGTATGATGCGTGGTATTGATATGGTTAAACCGGGGGCAAGACTCGGTGATATCGGTGCGGTTATAGAAGAATGGGCTCATAAATATGGCTACTCGGTGGTCGATATGTTTTGCGGTCATGGTTTGGGAAAAGTTTTTCATGATGCTCCGAATGTTATGCATTGTGGTCGTCGCGGAACAGGCCTTGTTTTGGAAGAAGGGATGTTCTTTACGATTGAGCCGATGATTAATGAAGGCAAAAAAGATGCTCTTATCCTCAAAGACGGATGGACCGCCGTGACACGCGATAAAAGCTTATCTATGCAGTTTGAGCATTCTCTCGGTGTTACCAAAGACGGCTATGAGGTCTTTACGTATTCTCCTAAAGGGCTAGATAAACCACCTTATTCTACGGACGACTAATGACAGATACTACAGAACCGGATTATCTCGGTCATAGGACTCGCTTAAGATCGCGCTTTCTCTCTGATGAGGGAAAGAGTATGCCGGACTATGAATTGGCTGAGCTGATTTTAACCTATGCTTTGCCTAGACGCGATGTTAAACCGCTGGCTAAAGCCTTAATAAAACGTTTCGGTAGTTTGGCCGGTGTGCTGAATGCTTCAGCTGCTCAGTTGCAAGAAATTGATGGGGTTAAAGAAAATACAGCTGTTTTGTTTAAAGTTATTCGTACGGCCGCACGGCGTTTGTCTTGGGCAGAGCTTGCCGCAGCTGACAAACCGGTTATCAGCAACTGGGATGCTATGATTGATTATTGTCGCTCGGAAATGGCTTATCTTGATGTTGAAGAATTTCGTATCATTTTCCTTGATGTCAAATGGCAGGTTGTCGGTGAGGAAATTATGCAACGCGGCACAATTAATCAAGTGGCTATTCATCCGCGTGAGGTGGTTAAACGGGCTATGGAACGTAAAGCTTCAGCTGTCATCTTGGTGCATAATCATCCATCCGGTGATGTTAAGCCTTCGCGTGCGGATGTCGATATGACCAAGCAGATTAAAATCGCGCTGGAAAGTATTAATATCACCTTGCTCGACCATTTGATTGTGTCTAAGAATAATTATGCCAGCTTGAAAGAAATGCAGATTATTTAGATTTTTTTTATGAAACATAAATTTAAACAAGATTGTGAAAAAAAATACTTGCAAAAAAAAATAAAACGGCTATTTTGTTGTCTAGCCGATGAAAGAGTCGGGACATAGCTCAGCCTGGTAGAGCGCTTGCTTTGGGAGCAAGATGCCGACGGTTCGAATCCGCCTGTCCCGACCATATTTTATTTTTGCGCTCTTAGCTCAGCAGGATAGAGCAACAGCCTTCTAAGCTGTGGGTCGGGCGTTCGAATCGCCCAGAGCGCGCCAATTATAAAAAAAGCACCTTTTGAGGTGCTTTTTTTTGTAATTCCGAAGCTCTTGCGGTTCGAACGCCGTTCGGAGTGGATAGTTGGCGAAAGCAAGTATTGAACTTAGCGATTAGCTTAGTGAAATGCGCCGCTTGAGGCTTACGACACGAGGAGGACCCGCAAGGCGGGAGTGCCCAATCGCCCAGAGCGCGCCAATTATAAAAAAAGCACCTTTCGAGGTGCTTTTTTCTTTAGGCTTCGGCAAAACAATGTTCCCAACCTTTGAGGAGCAAAATCAGCTTTCCATTTTCATGGTAAGTTGTATTTATGTACGTTTCTTCGGTTCGTACTTTGAATTTGTCTTTCAGCTTATCATAGGCTTCTTCAACATTCCAACCAAAGCGTTTCCACCCCGTGTTCCAGCCGGTTTCAACATCGACAGTCCAATAATCATTTTCATCAGAGATTTGTTCTAGTCCAAGAGCTTGAAGATAAACATTAATTATATTTTTATATCCTAAGATGTATTCAAGCTCAGATGGTACTGGAATATAGCGTCCGGTTCCTTCATATCCATAACAAGCCATACTTACAGCGTCTAAAGCGGTTTCGGCGTTTAATATGGATTTGGAATATGCTAAACGTCTGATACTGATGTTTATATTACAAATTTGTAAGATTGCCGCCTTGTCAGGATGGTCTTTTTCAACCAAAATCTTTACTTTCCCTTGATATTCGATAGGCAATTTGGCATCACATTCTTTGGCCAACTTATGAAGTTTGGCATTCATAATTTTGGGTAACTTCGGTGTCGGTACCGCTTGCTCTTGAGTTTCCTCTTCAATTATGGTGCTTTCTTCGGTTAATGTTTTCTTTTTAAGTAAAAAGTATAGCCATAGTAAAAAGATAGCATTGAGTGCAAGGCTAAAATAAAATAGTGTGTTCATAATACATAAAATTTAATTGTAAAACATAATGATAAATTTGTGGTGGTTGTTATAGCGTTGTTTGTTTGATTTGTCAACCAAAACATAAAGCCTCGCTTTCTGCGAGGCTTTATGTTTTGGTGTTAACTGCTTATTTCTTGGTTGTCTTCTTTTCTTGTTTTACAACCTTTTTCTTTGGGGCAGGGGCTTTTTTAGCCGTAGCCTTGCTTTTTGCTGCCGGAGCTTTTACTCTTTTGGGTTCTTTAGGGTTTTCTTTAATTGCGCTGGGAGTTTCAGGGCTTTTTTCAGGCAAAACCTGATCCTGCAGGCTTATGCGCTTTGCTACCCATACAAAGACAATACCGGCACAAATCAGACCTAATCCGGTTAAGGCAAGAGATCCAAAGTCTTGGTTGCAAATTAATATTATTCTTAAGGCTATGAGACCTAAGAGCAGTTTACATAGACGGTTTCGATTTTGCTCTGTTGCTCTAACTAAAGCTGTGATAAGAATGGCTAAAGTACAGATTGCGGCCATTAAGCCAAAATTCGGAATGAAAATCAGCGGTGTGTAAGCGGCAATGTAGTTGAACAAAATCATAATCATGAGGGCAATAATACTGCCGTTATAGGCACTTTGTTTGTCCGAATAGATAAAGGCAGACAAAGCAATGGCACAAACAACCCAGTATATCCAGCAATATTCTGACGGGGTAAATAATAAATCACGCAGGAAAACACCGTAGCTGTAAAACCCGACATCTTGTAAGATTTCATTAGCCAATAGCGTTAAAACAATTGTTCCACAAAACCAAAATCTAGCGGCGCGGCCAAAAGATGATGTGGCTGTTTTTGCCGATATCAGAAGTAAAATAAAGGCAATTGCCCACATGATGACACCCGGTGCTTGGAGATGAATTGTATCAATTAGCCAAGCGGTGGTTTCAAAACGGCTGAGCAAAGCTGTTAAAGATAGCCATAATAGCGGAATCCAAAAACATCCGAGCAGGCTTTTCTTGGTAAGAAACAGAAGCGGAGATGCCAAAATACACCATATGAGTATTTTGTCATAAAACTGAACCGTAAGTCCAAAGACGTCAGCAATGAGATTGATGCCAATCATCAACATAATGGCTAAAACAATCAGCAGAGCTTCTTTTAATTTGTTTTGTGCCGTTTTTGAGGCTTTTTTGAGCCAATAGATGTTGATTGCTAAAAGTGCGATGTAAAAAATTATTTTTACAGCACTTGGAATCATGTGCCAGTTTGCTCCTATGATGGCAAGCAGACCGATACCAATGCAGAATGCACTGATAAGCAACATTGAAAAACTAAGCGATAGGCAGCAGCCACAATCGCATGTTGCACTTTTAGTCGGTTCTGTTTTGCCACTTAGGGCAGAACAACCTTTGACCCATGCGCTGAGTTTGCATTTCTCATTCATTTATCTGTTCCTTCTATAATGGTTGAACTCTGATTTTAAGAATAATCATTGTCTGAAATGTTTACAATATTAAATGTTGTTTTCCCCCGATTATTTCTTGTCGAGACTTAGAAATTTTTCAGCTTCCAGCGCGGCAACACAGCCAGAACCCGCCGCAACAACAGCTTGTCGCCAGTTGCCATCACGGACGTCTCCGGCCGCGTATATGCCTTTTATGTTTGTTTCGCAGCTATCGGGTTTGCATTGAATATAACCCTCTTCAGATAGCGTTAGCTTGTTTTTAAATAGTTCGGTATTGGGGTGGTGTCCGATGGCTATAAAGGCGCCATCAACGGCTAAATCTGATATTTCTCCGGTTTTAACATTCTTAATTTTTAAGCCCGTTAACGATTTTGGTTGATCGGTTCCGACAAATTCATTTACGACCGAATCCCACAAAACAGAAATTTTTTCATTGGCAAATATGCGTTGTTGTGAGGCTTTGTCAGCTCTTAGTTCATCACGGCGGTGAATGATGGTCACATGTTTGGCAAAGTTTGTTAAATAAAGAGCATCCTCAATGGCTGTATTGCCGCCGCCAATGACAGCTACGTCTTTGTTGCGGTAAAAGAAACCATCGCAGGTAGCGCAAGCCGAAATTCCGAAACCACGAAATTTTTCTTCACTCTCAAGTCCAAGCCAGCGTGCTGATGAGCCTGTTGCGATTATTATCGTGTCGGCTTCGTAGCGGTTATTATTTTCGCTTTCGCACAAAAACGGACGTTTGTCGGTGTTTACTGCGGTGATGCGGTCGTTTATTATGTCAACTCCTAAAGCTAAAGCCTGTTCTTTCATTGTATCCATAAGCATGGTACCGTCTTGAGGGTCTTTAAAACCGGGGAAGTTTTCAATACTGGTGGTCATGGTTAATTGTCCGCCCGGTTGGTTGCCTGAAACTAAAAGCGGGTTAAGGCCTGCGCGGGCGGCGTAAATTCCAGCCGTGTATCCAGCCGGTCCTGATCCAATAATGAGCACTTTGGTTTTGTATTCCGCCATAATTCGTTCCTTTCTTTATTCTTGTTGTTGTATCTTTCACTTCTTTTATCATTTCTCGTTCTAAAAATAAAGCCGGTATTGTATTTTATACCGGCTTTATTTTTATTTGTAGCAGACGTCTATAATCTCAAATGATTTTTTGCCTCCGGGGGCCATATATTCAGCGGTGTCTCCGCATTCCTTTCCAATTAAGGCTTTAGCCAGCGGAGAAGAGAGCGATATTTTGTTCTTTTCAATATCAGCTTCATAATCGCCGACAATTTGGTATTGTTTTTCTTCGTCTGTATCTTCATCGGCTACAACAACCGTTGCACCAAAACGAATGACACTTCCTTTATTTTGACTCGGGTCAATAACTTGGGCGCGGCTGATGACGGCTTCAAGTTCTTGAATGCGTCCTTCAATGAAGCTTTGTTTTTCTTTTGCGGCCGAGTATTCGGCGTTTTCCGATAAGTCCCCGTGGGAACGTGCCTCGGCAATTGCCGCAATAACATTCGGACGATCTTCACTCTTTAATCTTTTTAATTCGGCTTCAAGTTCATTAAAACCATTTTTTGTTAAAGGAAACTTATCCATTTTTCACCTCAAAAAAATTATTTGCTCCGACCTCATTGCTGAATATCGGAGGCTGTTTGTTTTGGTTATATCAGAAAAATTTGACTGCGAAGGAAAAATTCCGTCACAGTCTGGTTATAATCACTTTCAATTCTTTCACTATATCATTCTATTTTTATTCTGCAAGTTATTTTTTTTATTATCCATGTTTTTTACATCAATGATGTGACTTATTATTTTTTTTGCTATACTTTT
>CASFLB010000041.1 GCA_949295395.1 uncultured Pseudomonadota bacterium
TGTTATACACAGTTTATTAAAACTGGGGAGAACGAGACGAATAATAAGATTTAAGGAAGGAAAAAGCGCAGTGTACACAAAAGTACATGAGCATTTTTCCTATCCGCAAAATCTGTATTAGTTGCCCGTTATACAAACTTTTCTACGACTTAAAACTGGGGATAATAGTACAGATAGAGGCATTTCTAGCTGCGAGAAAAATTTTAGTGTACACGGTAGTACATGAATTTTTCGAGACAGCGTAAAATGCCTCTAGATGTGCTGTTATACACAGTTTTACTTTTATTTGGCAATCATAGCCGTAAACTCAGCCTCCGACACCACCTTGCCATCAACAAGGGATTGTCCACGGAAAACATAAACGCGACCATGCTCTTTAATTTTTTCAACATGCATTCTGAGCTGATCTCCGGGTTTAACCGGCTTACGGAATTTTACACCATCGATAGACATAAAGAAAACGCCTTTTTTGTTTTCTTTATAGTTTTCAAAACTTGAGATAACCAAGGCACCGGCTGTTTGAGCCATAGCTTCAATTTGCAAAACACCGGGCATCACCGGATTTCCAGGAAAATGTCCCTGGAAAAATTCTTCATTCATGGTAACATTTTTAAGACCAACACCTTTTTCACCAGGGACTTCAACCTCAAGACGGTCAACCAACAAAAACGGATAACGGTGTGGAAGCATATCCATAATTTCTTCAACAGTATAAATTTTATTTTCAGCCATTTTTTTTCCTTTACATCATAAAAAAATAAAAACTATTTTTTGCCGATTTTTTGCAAATAAGCAACTTGGCGCATAAAATCCTTAAACTTAACAGCTGGAGAACCCATCATAATCTCTCCGGGGGCAATATCGCGCATAATACCGGATTGAGCGGCAATTTGTGCCCCGCTGCCGATTGTTAAATGGTCGGCAAAACCAGTTTGCCCACCACAAACCACATAATCACCAAAGGTACAGCTTCCGGCAACTCCGGTCTGCGAAACCACGATACAACAATTGCCCAAACGGTCATTATGAGCAATCTGCACCAAATTATCAATCTTGGTACCATCACCGATAACCGTATCGTCCAGCGCACCGCGATCGATACAAGTATTTGCACCGACTTCAACATTATTACCAATGAGAACACGACCGACTTGAGGAATACGTTTATGCTGACCTTCAAGCAACATAAATCCAAAACCATCTTGTCCGATTCGAGCGCCACAATAAATATAACAATTATCTCCGATAATCGAATAAGAAATTGAGGCATTAGCACCGATACGCGTATTATTTCCAATCTGACAATGATGCCCAATAACCACATTGGGTTCAATCAAGCAATTTTCACCAATACGCACACCTTCGGCAATAACAACACCATCAGAAACAACGGTACCTTGCCCAATAATAGCTGTTGGATGAATTCGAGCGGTTGAAGCAATATTAGAAAATTGCCGCGGTTCAGAATAAAATTCCAAATTCAGCTTAAGAAAAGACAACTTAGGATTAGAAGACACCAAAACAGCCACGTTTTGCGGAATCAATGGAGCCAAATCCTCTGTTGTCACACAAGCTGAAGCCTTTATCTCGGCCGCTTTTTCCTTAGATTTTTTATCATAGAAAAAACAAATATCGCCCTCGTCGGCTTTTTCCATCGGCGCAATATTTTCAATCATGAGCTGCGCCTTAGACGACGACCTCAGTTCAGCCCCGCAAATTTCTGCTATTTTTGCAAGAGCAAACGGCCCGTTATTTACATAAAAACTTGTATCAACCATAAGCTACTCCTACAGTCTTGCGCCAAAGTTCAGGCGGAAAATTTCTGTTTCATCATAGCTCTTCTTAACAACCGGAATAGCCAAATCAATATCAATATTACCCATAGGCGACTGCCAAGTAATACCAACACCGGTTGCAACACGAGGAGAAGAAGAATAGTATACATCATTACTGTTAATACCATCGGGCTTACCAATCATACCAACATCAACAAAGGTACGCCCACGAATACCAAGCTCATCTAAGCCCATTGGGAAAGAAAGCTCCGTTCCACCATAGAACATCCAGTTTCCACCCAAAGCATCATCGGTATACTTATCGCGAGCTCCAACGCCACCATACTCAAAACCGCGCATATTATATCCACCCAAGAAATAACGGTTCATCAAACGAACATCTTTTCCGTCATAGCCGGTAATATAACCGCCGTTTGCAAACAGTTTCAATGTATAATAATCAGCGAAGGTATAGTACTTATAAGCCTTAGCATCAAACCTTAAGAATTTTTCATCGCCACCGGCACCGGCAATATCATTACCAAAAGAAAGATAATAACCTTCTTTAGGGTTAATAGCGTTATCACGTTTGTCATAAACGGTTGTCTGACCAAAGATAGACCCCGTATATTCACCCTCTTCTTCCTTGATATAACGAGAAGCATCAGAGTCAACATTACTGATTTTATCCTGGCGCAAGGTATAGCGAACATACTGAGACAAATCATCGGTATAATTCCAACCTAAACGCAAACGCCCACCCGTTGCTTCGGTGTCATAAGAGCCTTCGTCTTGATAATCTTCTTCCGTACGGAACAAATCAATACCGGCACTCAAAGGACGCCCCATAAAATAAGGTTCGGTAAAGCTGAGATTATAGTCTTGTGCACGTTGAGAAACACCAAGATCAAGAGCAACTTGCTGTCCCTTTCCCAAGAAGTTATTTTCAGTAATACCGGTTCTGATTAAAGCACCATTAACGGTCGAATAACCAACACCGACATTAAAATAACCGGTCGATTTTTCTTCAACATTAACATCGACATCAGCACTATTACCATTAGCCTTTGGTACGGTTTTAATATCAACTTTGCTGAAATAATCCAAATTTTCAACATTACGACGAGAAGCTCTGATTTTAGCTGCATTAAAAGCATCACCTTCGGCAATACGGAACTCACGACGAATAACCTCATCTTCGGTACGTGTATTTCCGGTAATATTGATACGATCAACAAAGACACGCTCCCCCTCTTTAACACGGAACGTCAAATTAATTTTTGACTGAGCCGCATCACGAGACAACTCCGGAACAACGTCCACAAAAGCAAAGCCATGTTTTCCGAGCGTATCAGTAATAGCATAAACCGACTTTTCAACTTTATCGGCATTATACCAATCATCCGTCTCAAGCAAAACCTCATCGACTAAAAGCGAACCGTCAACATCGTTAAGCTCAGAAACGACCTCAACATCACCAATGGCATAACGAGGACCTTCATCAACAACATAAGTTAAAACAAAAGACTTTTTATCAGGACTAAGTTCTGCGATTGCTGAAACGACACGAAAATCGGCATAACCATTTTTCAAATAAAAACGGCGCAACAATTCTTTATCATAATTAACTCGATCGGCATCATAATTTTCTGCACTCGAAAAAATACGATACCAACGGCTTTCCTTACTCATAATTTCACTTTGCAATTCACTGCCGGTATAATGAGTATTACCGATAAAATTAACCTTATCAATTGTTGCCAAAGGTCCTTCATCAATTTCATAAACAAGATCAACGCTGTTATTGTCGCGTTTAATAATTTTGGGTTCAACCACAACGGCATAACGACCGGTGCGTTTATAAACTTCCAAAATACGTTGAACATCGTCCTGAGCCTTGGCCTTGCTAAAAGTCGAACGCGGAGCAAGTTGCACCTCAGAAGCCAGCATATCGCTGTCAACATTATCATTACCGTCGAAATAGCGTTCATTAATAATCGGGCTTTCAACAACATTAATAACAAGCTCACCGCTTGGAGTAACATTAAAAGAAATATCATCGAACAAACCGGTAGCATAGAGCTGCTTAAGAGAATCATTCAGTTGCTCTTCAGAAACAGTTTTTCCGGATTGAATATTCAAATACGCCAAAACGGTTTCATTTTCCACACGATCAAGCCCTGAAACAGAAATATCACGTACGTAAACATCAGCCGCGGCGACCTGAGACGCTAACAACAAACTGAACAATGAAGCCCCTAAATATAACTTTTTCATATTTCAGTATCCTTTTATTTACCAAATTGCAACACACTAAGCGAACCAACGATTAATAAGTCTGGCAACATCATTCCATGTTGCATAAATCATTAACGCCATAATCAAGACAAATCCGGAACGAAACAGCATTTCCTTAAAAGAAGAGCTTAATTCGCGTCCGACAATTATTTCCAAGAAGCAGATAACGATATGACCGCCATCCAACAAAGGAATAGGAAACAGATTAATAAGTCCAAGATTAATAGAAAGCAAAGCCATAAAGACCACAAAATCAATCCAACCACTTTGCTTTGAAATATCTCCGGAAAGTTCGGCAATACGAATAATACCGCCCACATCTTCACCACCGCGTTTACCGGTCAACATCTGACCGACACCGCGCAACGTAGCCGCCGTAATATCCCAAGTTTCAATTGAAGCATCACGAAACGCCTCAAACAAAGATAGAGGCTTTTGATCAAGTTCGACCACATTAACAGACTTAACGCCCAACATCGGACGCACAGCCTCAACGCCATCTTCAGAGTTAGAAATTTTTTCTAAAACAAAATCCAAAGTTTTAACATCATCTCCACGCTGAAGAACAACATTAACCTTCCCGTCCACAGCCAAATCAACTTCATAACGGATATCATCAAAATCATTAATTTTTTTGCCGTTAATCTCAAGGATTCGGTCATTAGCAAGAATACCGGCTTTTTCAGCGGCACTTCCCATAATAACTTCGCCGACGACCGGCGGAAACGTCATTTTGCCAAAGCTCCAAAAAATCGTAGCAAAAACCAAAATAGCAAACAAATAATTAGCCGCCGGACCAGCCAAGGCAATCAAAATACGACGAGACGGAGGCATAAGCTGAAAGACGTGTTTTTTCTCATCATCAGATAAATCTTTTAGTTTTTCGGATTCAGCAACGGAAGAAGCATCTTCATCACCAAAAAATTTACAATATCCCCCTAACGGAACAGCACAAATCTTCCAACGAGTTCCTTTTTTATCGTCACGCCCCCACAGCTCTTTACCAAAGCCTAAAGAAAACTCATCAACTTTCACGCCGAGCGCGCGAGCTACCAAAAAATGTCCTAACTCGTGAACAAAAACCAAGATACCGAGAAGAACAATAAACGGCACAACATAATAAAGAATATTGGTGATAACTTCCATAATCTGATTACCCTACCATAACAAAGAAAACAACGAAACCGGCAATTGCAAAAGGAGCCGCAAAAATAAGTCCATCGACCCGATCAAAGATACCGCCATGACCAGGGATTAAATTACTTGAATCTTTCAAATTCAGATGACGCTTAATCTTCGATTCGATTAAATCGCCACACTGAGCAACCACAGCCAGAAAAGCAGCAAAAGCAGCGAAAGGAGCCGCAAAATTAATTCCAAACAAAGCAAAATAAGCATATGAAATTAACGCGGCCAAACAAACACCGCCCAATAAACCCGACCATGTTTTATTTGGACTAATAGACGGAGCAAGTTTCGGTCCTTTTACAGTTGTACCAACAATAAACGCTCCAACATCAACCCCCCAAATAACAAGGAAGAACCAAATTAAAAGCAGACTATTTGTCAGCGCATAAAACCAAACCAAAGAACCTATTCCCAAGGAGATATAAGGCACACCCAAAACCAACAACGCCCGATGAGGCTCTTCTTTAGCCTTAACAAAAACCACAAAAGTGGCAATAAAGAGAACCAAGAGAGTCAAAAAGATAAACTCCGCCGGCATAAAACAAACAACCGCCACGGAAGAAGCATAAGCCGCCGTATAAAGAGCATTTTTCGTATTTGGCACCATGGTTGCCCATTCCCAAGCCAAAAGAGTTCCGCACAAAAGAGCAAATAAATTAACAAAAGGGGCTCCGAGAAAGAGTAAGAACAAGGTCACAGGCGCCAAAATAATTGACGAGACCGCCCGCTTAATCAAAGAACTTTTTTTAGACTTTTCCATATCTTCTCTCCCGAGAATTAAATTGATTGATAATATCATCAAGTTCACGCACGGTAAAATCAGGCCACAGCGTCGGACTAAAGAACAATTCACTATAAGCCGACTGCCACAGCAAGAAGTTACTAATACGCTGTTCTCCGCTGGTTCGAATAAGCAAATCCGGATCCGGAATATCTTTCGTATAGAGCATATCAGAAAACAATTTAATATCAACATCACTTTCTGACATATCACCTTTTTTTACCAAAGCGGCAATTTTCTTAGCCGCCTGAACAATTTCAAGGCGACTTCCGTAACTAATGGCAAGGCACAAAACCATTCCGCTGTTTTGGGCGGTATCGTTTTCAAGCTTTGCAATCTGAGCCACAATATCTTTATCCAGCATACTTCTCTCACCAATAACGCGGATTCGGATATTATTTTTATGCAGTTCGGAAAAATCAGATTTCAAATACTGACGTAAAAGCCCCATAAGAGTATCAACCTCTTCTTTAGGGCGATTCCAATTTTCGGTCGAAAAAGCATAAAGCGTCAAATAACGAATGCCGCGGTTATTAGCTTCTTTAGCGATTTCTTTCACCACCTCGGCACCTTTTTTATGTCCGGCAGAACGAGGCAAATTTCGCTTTTGAGCCCAACGTCCATTTCCATCCATAATAATGGCAATATGCTCTAAATTATTTTTTTTCTCAGACATCAATCAATAATAAAACGACAGTTACAACAAAAGCAGCAAAGGTCAACGCCCCGCCACGATAAACCAACAAAGAACTACACCTGCAAAATATCTTTTTCTTTCTGAGCCAAGAGCTCTTCAATTTTCTTAACGGCTTCATCCGTAAGTTTTTGAATTTCGCCTTCAAAACGCTTTTCATCATCTTCGGAAATAGCATTATCTTTCTTAAGTTTTTTAATTTCATCAAGGGCTTCACGACGCAAATTACGAACAGCCACTTTATTATTCTCAGCATATTTACCGGCAACTTTGGTAAGTTCCTTACGACGCTCTTCGCTAAGCGGAGGAATAGGGATACGAATAAGCTGTCCGTCTGAAGCAGGATTAAGCCCCAAATCCGATTCCATAATAGCTTTTTCAACAGCCTTAGCCAATCCACGATCCCAAACAGAAATCGACAAGGTTCTCGCATCAGGAACACTAATGGTTCCGACCTGAGAAAGCGGCGTCATACTGCCATAAGCCTCGACCATAATACCATCCAACAAGCTAACATGAGCTCTACCGGCGCGCAATCCGCCAAAATCAGACTTCAAAGAGTCGATTGTTTTATCCATCTTTGCTTTAGTTTCAGATTTAATTTGATTAAAATCAGACATGAGGTTAACACCCTATAAAAAAGTTTACGCTGACTACAATAATATTTATTTTAGCGTCTTTGGCAAGAAGTTTTTAAACCGCAAGAAAAAAAGCCTATTTTATAATCGTAAAGTTTCCTTTTCCGGCAAGCACTTTTTTGAGAGCATTTTTTTCATGCTGAGAAAAGACGATAATAGGCAACTTATTTTCACGAGCCATAGCAATGGCGGTCAAATCCATCACTCCGAGACGTTTTTCAATAACTTCGTTATAAGAGATTTCATCAAATTTTTTAGCCTTAGGATTTTTCAACGGATCAGAATCATACACCCCGTCAACCTGTGTAGATTTAAGCAAGGCATCACAATCCATTTCTGAGGCACGCAACACCGCACCGGTATCGGTTGTAAAAAACGGATTACCGGTACCACCGGCAAAAATCACGATTCGTTTTTTCTCAAGATGACGTTGAGCACGACGATAACGATAACTTTCACAAACCTGAGGAATATCCAACCCCGACATCACCCTGACATCAAGGCCCATATCTTCCATAACATTTTGCAAATAAACCGCATTCATAACTGTGGCCATCATACCGATATAATCGCCGACGGTACGTTTTATTCCCTTTGAAGCTTCCTTCACACCGCGAAAGATATTTCCGCCGCCAACCACAATACAAACCTCAACGCCGGCCTCGTAAATATCTTTAATCTGCTCGGCAACTTTACGCACGGCCGTAACCGATATGCCATAAGCCCCCTCGCCCATAAGCCCTTCACCGGAAACTTTAATCAGAACGCGTTTATAAATTGATTTCATTGAACCTTCCTTCCGCATAAATATAGTTTAATATAAAGCAAAATTCCTCAAAGTCAAAGGCAATATCAGGACCATACACAAGCCGCAAAGAGTTTCTTGCAAAGAAAAAAAAATTGTGCCATAACAAACAAAAAGTCAAAAATTATAAGGACAAAAGAAATGAGCATAACCGTCATATTTGCACTATCGGCACTTGGAGGATATTTTTTGGGATCAATTCCGTTTGGCTTGGTCTTAACCAAGATGTGTGGCTTAGGAGATATCCGCAAGATTGGCTCTGGCAACATCGGCGCGACAAATGTTTTACGCACCGGCCGCAAAGATTTAGCCCTATTAACGGTTCTGCTTGATGCGTTCAAAGCCGGTTTTGCCGCTTGGCTGGCTTCACACTTAGCCCCGAACGCTTATTACAGTTTTTACGGCTACATCACAACCATAAACACCATGGCCGGTTTAATTGCCGGTACGTTTGGTTTCTTGGGTCACAATTTTCCGATTTGGTTAAAATTCAAAGGCGGCAAAGGAGTTGCTTCTGCCTTCGGTTTTATTTTGTTTACCTACTGGCCTTTGGCGCTGATTGCTCTTGCCGTTTGGTTGATTGTTGCCTTCACCAGCCGCTATTCTTCTTTGTCGGCCTTAACCGCTTGCGCCTGTGTTCCGTTTTTTTCTTTCTTTATGACCGACCCGATTCACACAGGCTTTTACAGCCTCATAGCCCTACTTATCATTATCCGTCACCATGCCAACATCTACCGTTTATTGCATGGAGAAGAAAGCAAAATTTCATTTAAGAAAAAAGCCTGATGATAACAGATAAGGAACGCATCGCCCAACTTCGACTAATCAACACCGAAAACATCGGTGCAGTAACTTATCACAAATTAATAAAACATTTCGGCAGCGCGGAAAAAGCCCTTGAAAACCTTCCTCCGCGCTTTACCCCTTTTGCCAAAGACAAAGCCGAAGCCGAGCTTAAAAAAGCGCATAAAATCGGCTGCCACATCATCAGCTATGACGATGAAACCTATCCACAAATGCTGAAACACATTGCCGATGCACCGCCGATTATTTATGCCTTAGGCAATATTGAGCTGCTAAATCACACCCCTTCCGTAGCAATAGTCGGCTCCAGAAACGCAACGGTAAACGGCCGCAAAATGGCCTCCAGAATTGCCTATGAGCTAACCGAAGAAAACGTCATCGTTGTTTCCGGCATGGCGCGAGGTATCGATTCGTCTGCCCACAAAGGCGCATTATATGCCAAAGGCCAGCAAGGCGCGACCATCGCGGTTTTAGGCACCGGCAT
>CASFLB010000042.1 GCA_949295395.1 uncultured Pseudomonadota bacterium
AAACAAAAAAAGCGTTGTTCTTCACGAACAACGCTTTTTATTAACGACATCGAAGTTTTAACAATATTTTTTTAAATTTTAAGACAAATTAAAAGATTGTTTTTTCGTCCTTTGTCAAGTTTTTTTAATAACAAGCATTGAAAAGAACATTGCATTCCACAAAAAAGCGCATAATATTAAAACATCATGTAAGGAATAACAAATGCGCAAAACATATCTCAAAACCATAATCGCCTTAGCCTTAAGCTCATCAGCCATTGCGGCTGAGCCCTTTAGCTTTGAAGGTACATGGTATTATGACCGCTATAACCCGATTAACGACGGCTTGTTACAAATAACAAACTGTCGTTACGCTTTTTGCGACATTGAGCTTCGCACGCTTTGGGGCAAAAAACAATGCACCTTCAGCGGAGAAATGGAACTTATCACCAACGAAAAAGCACAAATAATTAAAACCTTACCAGCCCCGAGTCAAACTTTTTGCCAAGTAGACCTTACACACAGCGGCAACGGCCAAATCACCATATCCAGCAAGAACTGCGAAACCTTATGCGATAAAGGAGCTGACTTCAACGGCATATACGAAAATGCCGCTTTTTCCCCAGCCTACCCGACCGATATTGATTGCCGTGATGAGCGCATCACCTATGCCGAAGCCACCATCTGCCAAAACAAAACATTAAGCCTTGCCGAACAGGAAATAAAAAAACTATCACAAAACAATATCCTTTCAGAAAAAGCCATTACCGAATGGACATATCAAAGAAACCTGTGCAAAACCGATGTCCACTGTCTTAACCGTAAATACATTGAATATATCTACGCTCTCCTTCAAAATAAGATTGGAGAAGAAGCCTCTTTGGAAGAATATTATCACGCAACCCAAACCGGATATGCCTCACCATTCGAAAGCTATCTAATTCGCGTTATGTTAGAAAATAAAATATCTCCCGAGCAGATAAAATCCTTAGAAAAACAAGCGGCCATTCGCCACGATTACTCAGATGAAAACAAAATCTTTCTAACCTACAGTCCCTTAGATGAAGAAACACACGAACTAATTTGCTTTTATCTGCAAAAAAACAACCTATGGCTAGGCTTTCCTGATAAAGATAAAAATGGCGCCTCTCAAATCACTTTATACGCCCCACAAGGAAAAACTAAACGTAACATTCCTCAAGAAATACAAACATGGAAGCAAAAACTTCCTCCGATAAATGGGCAATCGGCCAAAGACATAAAACTAAACCTTAAACCGATATTATAAAAAAAATCCGCCTGGTAAATGCCAAGCGGATTTTCATTACAAGAACAAGCTTACTTTTGAACAGCTGCTTGCGGTTTAACCAACGACAAAACAATCGCGCCGAACAAAAGCGTAAAGGTCACGCTCAGCGAATGCCATGCCTCAAGCTTAAAGCCGAAATAAGGCGCAAATATCTTAAGTCCGATAAAGATTAAGATAATTGACAACGCCGGTTTAAGATAAGTAAATTTGTTGACCGCGGCTTCAAGCAAGAAGTAAAGCGCACGCAACCCCAAAATCGCAAAGATATTACTTGTATAAACAATAAAAATATCATCCGTGATTAAGAAGATGGCCGGAATACTGTCCAAAGCAAAAATCACATCCATGGTTTCAATCGTCAACAAGGCAAAAAACAGCGGCGTAATATAATGCTTACCGTTTTGCTTAACAAAGAAATGCTCCCCATGAAGCTTGCTGGTCACATGAAAATATTTATTAATAAACTTAAACAAGCGTGTTTCTTCAAATGGCTTCTGCTCATGCTCTTTTGAAATAAGCATTTTTCCGCCGGTATAGATAAGAAACGCCGAAAAGATATAAAGCACCCAGTGGAAGTGCGAAATCAACGCTCCACCCAAACCGATGAGTAACGCACGCATCACAAGCGCTCCGAGAATACCCCAGAACAACACACGATGTTGATACATTCTCGGGACATTCAAGCTGGTAAAGACAACCGAGATAATAAAAATATTATCCAAAGACAAGCTTTTCTCAACCAAAAATCCGGTAAAGAACAGCAAGCCCTTATCAAACCCTTCTTCATACATCACAAACACACCGAACACACAAGCGGCAAGAATGTAAACAATGCACAAAATCAAGGTATGCATAAAATTCGGAACTTCATTTTTGCGATTAAAAAACAACAAGTCCCAAAGCAAAAGGACAATAACAGCAACGCCGAAAATCGTCCACAAAACACTTTCGGGCAAAATATAATGATTTGTAAATAAATCTTTGAGCTTTTCCATAGTCATATCCAAAATTAAAAACAAAAAGAAAACGCTTTCTTTTTAGCTTATCCGAAAGCATCCGTCAACGACGGAAATCAAGCTATACCCAACAAGGCCTTAATCACGCTTTTTTTTGAACTTTTGCAAAATAAAATTAAGATAAGCTTTTTCATTGTCCTCACGCAGACGAAGAGCGTCCATCTGCGGCCATTCCCCTTCAGGAAGATTAAGAAGGGAAAGATTTGATTGTAGAGACAAAGAATGCTCGTTTTTGGGCAACCGCCTCATAATCGGGATAAGTGTCATACCATTTTGTTCAATCAATGGAGCATCAGGAATACGCGTGTAACCATTTTTCTCCCAGCGATGCAACAGCTCTTCTTTACAAATACCATAAACCCGTTCATATCCTTTAGCGATGGCATAGTCAAAACCATATTTCATGATTTTATCGGCCATATCTGTTTTGCGATAATCCGGCATTACCGCCATCCGCTCAAACTTAACAAAATCAGAAAAAAAGCGAATACGCATCGTACCTTGTGGCTTGCCATTCACCTTAGCCAAGACATGTGCCGCGCAATAATCATTACCGTCAAATTCTTTATCTTCAGGGATATGCCCTTCGTCGACAAAAACAGCACGTCGGATTTGTTTCATAGCTTCAAAATCCGCCTCGTTATGCACCAAGGATATGTTCAATTTTCCATCAATCATGGAGCGGATTATATACTTGACAAAAACGAACAGAGAATATACTACTTTAATAATAGTGATATATATTTTGAGTCGCAATTTTTAGAGATTTTGAAAAATGTCATTAAAAAAACAGCTGACTTTAATAAAATATGTTTTAGCCTTAAACAGCACGGTAAAACACGGAAGCATTAATACCGCCGCCGAAAAAAACGGCATCAAACCCTCAAATTTGAGCCGTCTGATTTCTGACTTTGAAGAAATTATTGGAGGAAAATTGCTCAACCGCACTCCCAAAGGCGTCACCCCAACCGCCTTAGGAAGCAAAGTCTGTGCCTTAGCTGAACAAATAGAACAAGAGCTTGAAAAAGCAGAAACAGCTGAAAAAACGCCTCACCAACAAATAAAAATTTTCCTAGCACCGGAGTTGGAATTTTCAGACTTTGAAAATTTTTTTACAGAGTTTAAAGAAGCTGAAATCATTTTATCCCCTCGCCGCAATCAAGCCGATATTATCATCAGTGGTCAACCACCGCGCGGAGAAACAAATTTTATTGAGATAGAGCTTCCGGGAGAACTAAAGCGTAAAATCTGGTTATTAAGCAAAACCGAAGAAGAGCTGCCTCTAAAAGTCATTGATTTTATAATTGCGCGGTTGCTTCCTTAATATAATTAATCAGCGCTCTAATTTTTGGCTGATCTTTTGCATCAACGTGAGAAATAATCCAGAACGGATGAGAAAGAGAAAATTTAAGCTTGCCCAAATGCACCAAATTTTGCTCTTTTAACCCGATACTCATCGGATGAAGCGCAATTCCGATACCATCACGCGTCAAATGCATCAGCATAGAAGAAGAGTTTGTTGTAGCAACGATATGCTTACTGCCGTCTTGCAGATTTTTCCACTTTTCCCAGACGGAAGAAAAATTATCCCGCACGCAAAGCTTATGATTTTCTTGCAAATCATTAAGGTCTTTCGGATAACCGTTTCGCGAAAGATAATCCATCGAGGCAAATAGCCCAAATTTCAAATTATGCTTCATTAACACAACCGCCGAAGACTGCCGCGGCTCTTCAAACACGAGGGCTAAATCAACCTCATACAAAACTTTCGGTGCCTCAATAGAGGTCACAATATCAATATGCACATCGGGATAAAGATCATAAAAGCCTGGAAGACAATAAGAAAGATAAGCCGCAGCCAAAGCATCGCTCGTCCATAACCGAATTGAGCCCGAAAGCGTTGCTTTAGATAAAGAAAATTCATCGACATCGGCAACGGCTTTATCAATATTGCAAGCAATTTCATAGACCTTTTTACCGGCATCGGTCATCACCATTCCGCGAGAGGTACGGGTTAATAAGCGGCATTGCGTTTTTTCTTCCAATTCTCGAATTGCTGCCGACATATTAGATTGTTTAAGACCGTTTTTAAGCGCGGCCTTAGAAACAGCTCCTTCTTTCGCCGTTTCCAAAAAGCAAAAAATCCGCCTTATTAAAATAAGTTTATCACCAATCCTCATGCCGCCTCGGTATATGAAACAAAATTCCTATAAGTTGCAAAACATGAAAGATATAATACACAAATTATAAAAATTGTATAGTAAAAAATTCAAGAAAATAAAGAAGAAATAAAATTATCCAAAATGGCGCACGGCCACATCAACCTGCTCAGAAATATAATCAAGAAGCTTGTCATCAATCAAGCGAATACGCTCAATCAACAGGTTTTCTTCGGCAACGCGTGCAAGCGTTTTCCGGCGCGAAATTTTAATATCGAGCAAGTCATCAAGCCCCACATCAAAACATTCGGCAATCCGGCAAAGCATAATCAAATCAGGCACCACCAAACCGCGCTCCAAATTAGAGATTGTTCGCCAGCTCACTTCGCAAACCGCCGCCAACTCTTCTTGAGTAAGATGAGCATTTTCGCGCAAAGAGCGCACTTTCAGCCCCAAATATTTTTTAATATTTTCTTTCATAAGCAAACTATAACCTGAAATAAAGTGTTTAACAATGCAACAAGATTCATATAAAAAAATATTCTAGGAAAGAAAATTCATATTCATATAAATTAATGTTTCATCAAAGCGAACAAAAAACTTGACAAAAGACAGAAAGCGATTAAATTAGCTTTACAAAATTATTATTATAACATTTAAAAACTTATAATTATGGAAACAACAATTATTATTATCTGCGTGATTTTGGTACTTGCTACTATCTTGCTTGGTTTATTTCGCTTGTGTTGGCTACGAAAGTGTTATAACAAGGCTCAATCGGAAAAAAAAGATGTTCTTCCAAGCGAACAGATGGCTATAGCTGACCAACAGCTCAAAACTTATGACAAGGCAAGGTCAACAACATGGAAAAACATGGGCATTGCTCTTGCGGTGATTGCAATTTTAGGCACCGCCGTTTGGGGCTTTGACCATATTGCTCAAACCTCTAAAGCCGGAAAAGAACAGGCTAAGGTCGAAGTTGCCTCTGAAGAATCCTCTTCATGGCTTGATTATTTGGCAATTTATTTTGATAAAGAAAAAGCCTTCCGCTATTATGGCAAAAAAGTAACAAAAGCATATCAAGAAGCACAAGCTGAATATGATATTGTTCAAAAAAATTTGCAAAAAGCTCAGGCTGAAAACAATGAAACCGAAATAGTCATTCAAAATGCTTTGCTGCAAGATGTTCAAAATGTTCTAAACAAAGCCGAGCAAGACAAAAAAAACTTCTCATCTTTCCCTGAAGAATGGCGTGAAAATTCAAATTTGAAGTGGTGGATTTTTGCAGAAATTATTTGCGGTGCTTTTCTATTCTATTTACTTAGAACAAAAGAAGTAAATGGTAGGCACTTCACCATATTTTTTATTTCAGCTTTATTTCTTATGGCCTGTTTTATATCAGGATTTTTCATATCTCCTATTTTTACTTTAAGAGATATCTTATTTTGGCTGATATGGGGTATTGATGCTTTCCTTTTTTTATATATATTGCTAAAAGCGTAGAATAAAGAAAAAGCGTTGTTCGAAAGAGCAACGCTTTTTTTGTTTAATAGAACAAAAACTGCTTACACAGAGCTTCAACCTGTTTCCGAACTTTGGGAACAACCTCATCACCCCTGCCCTGCGCCATAGCCTCAATAACATCGGCAATCCAATTTCCAACTTTCTTAAACTCCGCTTCCTTAAAGCCTCGAGTGGTTGCTGCCGGTGTTCCGAGCCGAATTCCGGACGTGACTTTCGGTGGCATCGGATCATGCGGAATAGCGTTTTTATTACAAGTCATATGCGCGGCTTCCAAAGTCTGCGCCACAACATCACCAGTCAAGCCTTTGGAACGCAAATCAACCAACAACAAATGTGTATCCGTTCCACCGGAAACCAAATTTATTCCTCTTGATTGCAAAGTGTCGGCCAAAACTTGAGCATTTTTAACCACCTGCGCGGCATAAGCCTTAAACTCTGGCGACAGAGCTTCTTTGAAGCAAACCGCTTTGGCGGCAATCACATGCATCAACGGTCCGCCTTGTGTTCCGGGAAAAATTGCCGAGTCAATTTTTTTAGCAACATCTTCACGGTTGGTCAAAATCATACCACCGCGCGGACCACGCAAAGTTTTGTGCGTTGTGGTGGTAACGACATCAGCCCAAAGCAATGGATTCGGATGAACCCCGCCGGCCACCAGTCCGGCAAAATGAGCCATATCGACCATCAAATAAGCCCCAACTTTATCAGCAATCTCACGAAAACGTGCAAAATCAATCTGCCGCGGATAAGCTGACCCACCGGCAATAATCAGCTTAGGACGATGAGCAAAGGCCAAAGTTTCCACTTGATCATAATCAATCAAACCACTGTCGGCACAAACACCATACTGTACCGATTGAAACCACTTACCGGAAAGCGAAACTTTTGCCCCGTGGGTTAAATGTCCGCCGGCATCAAGCGACATTCCCATAAGCACATCATTGGGTTGCAACAAAGCAAGATAAACCGCGGTGTTAGCCTGTGAACCGGAATGCGGTTGAACATTAACAAAACGCGCATTAAACAAAGCCCTTGCTCGTTCAATGGCTAGGGTTTCAACTTTATCCACAAATTCACAACCGCCATAATAGCGTTTAGAAGGATAACCTTCGGCATATTTATTGGTCAGAAGAGAACCTTGAGCTTCGAGAACGGCCGGAGAGACAATATTTTCGGAAGCAATCAGCTCAATTTGCAACCTCTCGCGTTCACCTTCTTCAGCAATAGCCGTCGCAATTTTAGGATCTTCGTTTTGCAGAGTTTGATTAAAGTCCAACATTTGAACACCCTCCGTAAACATCAATTTTTTCGATTCGACGAAGGTGACGTCCGCCTTCAAATCCGGTATTAAGAAAGATATCAAGACGCTTTTCCATATCATCGACAGACATCATCCGCCCGCCGAAGACAGCAATATTGGCATTATTATGCTGACGAGCCAAGGCTGCCGTTTCATCATTATAAAGCAGCGCGGCACGAATTCCGACATGACGATTAGCCGCAATGGAAATACCGATTCCCGTTCCGCAAATCAAAATACCGAAATCAGCTTTTTGTTGCAAAATTTCCTGACAAACTTTCTCGGCAAAGTCTGGATAATCAACCGATTCGGAAGAATTTGTTCCCATATCGGCAACAGCATAGCCTTTATTTTTAAGATAAGTAATGAGTTTTTCTTTGGCGTCAAAACCGCCATGATCGGCACCGATAGCAACCTTCATAAGCTCCTCCCCTTCCCCTAACAAAAAAGACCTTTCCGAAGAAAGGTCTTTGTATGGCTCCGACTGTTGGGATCGAACCAACGACCAATCGGTTAACAGCCGATTGCTCTACCGCTGAGCTAAGTCGGAATAATAACTGGAGGCCGGTACCGGAATTGAACCGATATCAAAGGATTTGCAGTCCTCTGCATAACCATTCTGCCAACCGGCCAATCCATCTAGACCTAAAGAAGCTCGTTAACAACCTCACCTCACGGTCACTCAACAAGGAATATATATACAAATTTTTTTGCTAAGGTCAAGAAAAAAATTTATAATTTTTGCATTAATTTTTGATTTTTTTGAAATATAAAGAAAAATCAAAAAGATGAGAGTTCCTGGCGCAGTTTATTAACCCGCGCCAACCACTCCCAAAAATGTTCATAACCTTGATAAGGCAGAGTCTCAAGTTCCTCGGCCACCTTTGCTCCGGCCACAGGATAAGAGGCAGAGAGATTACAAGATTCCACCATGCATGAGCTCAAGCAACTCATCGCGAGAAGCATGAGGCTGAGAATAAATCGCCGCTTTTTTCTTTTCCACATATTTAACCACCTCGATTTGTTCTTTAACAATTTTTAATTCAGAGTGAGAACGACCAAGAAGATAAGCTCCAACAAGACAAGCGACAAAAAGAACAACAACCATTGCATATTTCATCAGACCCCCGCGATAATTAATAAAAAAGCCCGAGCCACATTTTCAGCACATTCGGGCTTAAAAAAAGCGACAACCGCCACCACGATTGCCGCCAAACAAATAATCATCAACTTATGCTTTGAAAGATTTTTTACCATAACAGCCTCCAAGCAAGTATAGCACCAAGATAAGCCCCAAAAATCCATTCTCCCCAGTTCCAACCTGATTTTCCGTCATCTTTAAGTTTGCACAGCAAAGTTCCGAAATAATAACATCCGCCCATGCACACACCGGAAAAAATGACACCCAAATCAGCCAAAAACAAACCCCACAAAAAGGTAATGATAAAGCCCGTTAAGCTCGTTCCGATAAATCCGTAGAGCTTGGGATAATCTCTCAAATAAACCGCCTGCTCTTTAAACGTAATGCGACAATTATCCAACAGATTATCAACCAGTTCGCACTCTTTTTCTTGTTGATCCAATGTTCCGAAAACCAAAGCCCCGATATATTTTCCCCAACCGTAAAGCTGATAAGACGTATAACACGCAATAAAGGCTATAAGGATATTTTGAACTGAAAAATTAAAATAAAATCCGGCATAAACCGCAAAAGCCACGGCATACCAAATTTTATTCATCGGAACATTGTCCCCTTTCCAAATATCGAGTCCACCACGGACACGCCACAAAAAAGAGCTGATCGCGACAATCAAAATACTAAACACAATTTGCCAAACCATTTATTTTACTCCCGCCAAATGAATACCTTTTAATATTTGTTCATCAGAATAAGGCTGCTCACCATTTTCATGTCGAATAATGGCACGTAATAAAACCGCAAGAACCGCAACAGACGAAAGGTCAATCTCTTCATCAGATGCAACACCAAGTTGATTAGCAACCGATTTAATATAAGATTCGGTCTCATTTTCAGAAGGTGGCGCATAACGGCTAATAATTTTTTTGACCGTATTAAGCTTATATTTTTTATAATAAGTCAGCAAAATTTTTACCAGCGCCCTAATCCCGTATTCAGGAGAAACAAAGATACAAAAAGAG
>CASFLB010000043.1 GCA_949295395.1 uncultured Pseudomonadota bacterium
GAGAGTGTTTGAATACCGGCATATTTTGTTCTGCCCAATAAGAAAAATGTCCAAGCCATAAATCTTCATTTGCTAAGGCCATAAGTTCAAAGACTTTGCTACGGTCTTCTATCTCGGTTTTGATGTTCATTAGGCAGGATAAATGCAAGCAGCGCATGTTCTCTTCCCAATTAAAGAATAAAAGCATGTTGTTCCATTTGCCTTCGATTTCGACAACGACTTCGTTGCCAGAGCGACGTTCAAATTCATAGCTTTTATCACTAAAAATTCCTTCAATCAGGTCTATCGGATTGTATTTTAAGGCATAATTCTTTGCCAAGTTCACGGTGCTTCTCCAGATTATAAAAATGACTACGGACGCGATAAATCTAGATTGCCTTAGCGAGTCGTTTAATACAATATTCATTGCAAAGTTTTCCACTCCGTGGAGTCAAAAAGTTGTGGATTATTTTTTTTGTTATCTTATTTCAATGAGTTAAGAAATGAGTCTTTCATCTCCTTCTTATTAGGTGTGGATTATTTTTTCTTATTAAGATAATGTTAAACAAATTTGTTGATTACGATTTGTGAGGATTGTGGTTCATGGGTTTGACTTATCCTGAAATTTCGCCGATTATGATGCATATCGGCCCGCTTGCCATTCGCTGGTATTCAATGGCGTATCTTTTCGGTATTATCTTTGGCTGGTTGCTCATTAAACATTGGGTTAAAATATATAAAATTAACCTTTCATCCGCTCAGTTAGAAGATTTGATTTTTTATTTGACGCTCGGTATTATTCTCGGCGGTCGTCTTGGTTATGTTTTGTTTTATGGTGAAAAAGTTTTTCAGGATAATTGGCTCGAAGTTTTTGCAATTTGGAAAGGCGGAATGTCGTTTCATGGCGGGGCTCTCGGTGTGATTGCCGCTATGGCTTTGTTTGCAAAAAAATATCGTTTTCCGTTTTTGCAATTGGCTGATTTAGTTGTTTTGGTTGCTCCTATTGGCCTGTTCTTGGGACGAATTGCTAATTTTGTTAATGATGAGCTTTGGGGACGCGTTACCGATGTGCCGTGGGCGGTACGTTTTCCGTCCGGTGGGTTTCTGCCTCGGCATCCTTCACAGCTTTATGAGGCCTTTTTTGAAGGTTTTTGCTTGTTTGTTATTCTTAATCTGCTTTGGCGTAAAGAAAGCATCCGTCAGCATTGCGGTACTGTTTCGTCGTTGTTTGTTATTCTTTATGGCGTGTTTCGAATCTTAATGGAGCAATTTCGTGAACCAGATGCTCATATGGGCTATTTCTTCGGAAACTTTACGATGGGGCAGCTTTTGTCGGTGCCACTTATTTTGCTTGGGTGTGCTGTTTTGCTTTGGGTTTGGAAACCGCGCCGCGCTTAGACCTTGGTGGTGATGTTTTGGGCAAAGCGATAGCTCTTTTGCAATGATTTGTCGGCTCTGAGCAAAACTTCAATCGCGTTGGCGTCGCTTCTTTTCTTTTCGGATACCGCTCCTGAAACGGTTAGTTTGAGAGGTTTGTTCATGCCTCTCATGTTGAATGATGCGGCCGCAATTGATCTTCTTATCTTTTCAAGCCTTTCAAAGGCTTCGTTTTTGTCTTCTCCTCGGAAGATTAAGACAAATTCGTCGGGTTCGTAACGATAAATTTGCGCTTCGGTTTCTATCTCATTGATTTGGCGGCTTATCATTTTGACAATGGCTCTTATTCCGAATCTTTTGAAAACCTTTTTTAGGCGGTCATAATCATCAATTAATATTATGCCAAGGCTATATTTTAAGGGAAAGGATTTGGCATGATGCATAAATGATTTGCGGCTGGCCAGGCCGGTTTCCGGATCGTGAAAGGTGGTGTAATATATGTGTTCTCCTAATGAAAGTCCTAAAATTAGGGTGCCAGAACAGAAAAATATAATTTGTCCGCTGGCGCTTGTGCTGTATGCAAAACCAAGTCCATAGCTGAAAATGGAAAAAAATAGTCCCGTGTCGAGGATTTCTCCGCTGGCTGAACAGCTGATAAAAAGGGCTAATAAACCTATTCCATATAGCCAAATATGTGTTTTATTTAATCCTTCTCCTGCGGAATTCAGGCTTAGGCCATGACGGCTCAAATGTTCAAGCAGGCTGAACTCCATCAGAACGAGAAGCAGAATATAAACATTGCGACTTTTTATTAATTTTTTTTCAGGCAAAAAGTAAAAAACTATGAAATTTAATGGTGCAAGAAGGCTTAAGTTTTGATAAGCGGCCGTTGTTGGAAAGGCTAAACCATAGGTTTGTTTTAGGCCATTGATTATGACGTAACTCAAAAGACAAAACAATAAAATAAAGGCCGGTTTGCTGCGGTTAAACCATAGGAGCGTGATGAAAATCAGGCCGCTGATGATGTAAAAAAAGCTGTTCAGCGTTACGAGTGTTTCTTCTGAAAAAGGTTCTCCGGCATAAAAACTCAAGATGCCTATGGCAAATATTATCGCCGGCAATGTTGTGTTTTTGAGAAGCGGAAAAAATTCTTCCAACAATTTTATAATCTTGCGCAAATTTCTTTCCTTATTATACCTTTTTTATTTGCGCCGATTATAGCGAAATTTGGTTTAAATTTTATTTACGCATTTTAAAATTGAGCTGTCTCCGTAGGAATAAAAGCGATATCTTTCTTCCATGGCGTGCTTATATGCCGCTTTCATTCTCTCGGTTCCGGCAACAGCGCAAATTAACATAAACAATGTCGATTTTGGCAAGTGGAAGTTGGTTATCATCATGTCTATGGTTTTAAACTTATAGCCAGGGGTGATGAAGATATCCGTCTCTCCGATGAACGGATGAAGTATACCCTTATCATCGGCGGCTGATTCAAGCAAGCGTAATGATGTTGTTCCAACGGCAATAATGCGGCGCCCTTCTTTTTTGGCTTTATTAATTTTTTCGCAGGCTTCTTCGGTGATGATGCCATATTCGGCGTGCATTTTATGGTCTTTGGTATCAGCAACTTTTACCGGCAGAAATGTTCCGGCTCCAACATGGAGGGTTAAAAAGACTTTTTCAACGCCTTTTTCTTCCAGAGCTTTGAACACGCGGTCTGTAAAGTGCAGGCCGGCGGTCGGAGCGGCAACGGCACCTTCATGCTTGGCGTAAACGGTTTGGTAGTCTTCTTTATCATTATACTTGTTCCAGAGGCCGTTTCCGGGTTTTTCTCGCTTTATGTAAGGTGGCAAGGGCATAGAGCCATATTTTTCAAGTAGGTGGCCTAAGTCTTTGGCATCACATTCAAAGCGGAGCTCGACGCCTTCTTCCCCTTGTTTGTTTATGACTTTGGCTTTGAAGTCTGAGCTTTCTGCCGTGATTTCATCGGTGTAAAAGCTGATTTCATCTCCGACGTGCAGGCGTTTTGCATTTTTTACAAAAGACATCCAACTTAAGCCATCTATTGGGTGATACAAGGTTACTTCAACCAAAGCTTCTCCTCGTTGTCCGTAAAGTCTGGCCGGTATGACTTTTGTGTCGTTGAACACTAAGACGTCGCCTTTTTTTAATAAATCAGGCAAGTCATAAAAATGGCGGTCGTGAATCTCGCCTTCTTCCGATAAATCCAGTAAGCGAGAGCTGTCGCGCGGTGAGGCCGGTTTGTCGGCAATCAAACTGCGGTCAAAGTCAAAATCAAAAATATCTACCTGCATTGTTTTTTGTCCTTGTTTTTTTTAGTCGTTATAGTATATACACTTTCCAGACGCAAGTGTTTTTTATTAGGTGAGGTTTTATGAGGCTTAAGATTGCATATCAAGGTGTGGCCGGTGCTTATTCAAATATTGCCGCCCAAAATGTTTATCCTGACAGTGATTATATTCCGTGTAATACGTTTGAAGATGCCATGGATATGGTTCAACGCGGTGACGTTGATTTTGCAATGATTCCGGTTGAAAATTCGACGGCCGGACGTGTGTCTGATGTGCATTTTCTTTTGCCAAAAACGAATCTGTTTATTGTGGGGGAATATCTTCTTCCCATTCATCATCAACTTTTGGGACTCAAGGGGGCAAAGCTTGAGGATATTCGGGTGGCGATGTCACATCCGCAGGCTTTGGCTCAAAGTGCTGAGTTTTTGAAAAAACACCATATTTATCCCGAACAACGAATCGATACAGCTAAGTCTTGTGAGTTTGTGCTTGAATATGGTGATAAATCTCGTGCGGCGGTTGCGTCTTCTTTGGCGGCGGATATTTATGGACTTGAGGTTATTGCCTCAAATATTGAAACCATGGATAATAATACCACACGCTTTTTAATCATGTCTAAAAATCAGATGCTTCCCGAAGATGATGGTTCTGATTTTGTGACTTCTTTTATCTTTAAGGCGCGCAATATTCCGGCGGCGTTGTATAAGGCTCTTGGAGGGTTTGCAACCAACGGAATTAATATGATTAAAATCGAGAGTTATCTCGAATCGGGAACCTTTGTTTCAGCGCAATTCTATGTGGAAGTGGAATCTCATCCGGCACGAGAAGCGTTTAAAAATGCTCTTGAAGAGCTTAAGTTTTTTTCTGAAAGTGTGCATATTCTCGGCACATATTGTCGTTGTGCTTAATAAAAAAAAGGCGTTTTTTGAAACGCCTTTTTTTTATTATTTGCTCAAACGTCCGATGTTTTTGATTGAGTCCTCTATCATTTTATTTTGAACATTTGGCGTTAGATTATCATTGACCGCTTGTTTTACCAGTTTGATGGTTAATTCCGATGTCAAGGCGGTCAGTTCCTTGTCGGCGTCTTCTCGCGATGAGCGAATTCGGTCGGCCGCATCTTTTTCCTTGGCTTTGATTTCTTGTTCAAGTTGGCTTAATTTTTCGGTCTTGATATAATTAATTTGTTTTTGAGATTTTTCTAATATCGCCTGAGCCTCTTTTTTGGCGTTGCGGTATTTTCTTTCATAATCTTTAAGTAGTTTTTGAGCATCTTCCAGTAACTGCTCGGAATCACTTATTCTTTCCTTTATGCCTTCAATGCGTTTGTGAATCATGGCGCTGGCGACTTTGCAAATTGGTTTAGCCAGGGCTATTATAACAAACACAAAGGCCATGCCGACCCAAAATTCGCCTTCAAGATAGAAGGGAAGACTATGATGGGCATCTTGAGCCGTTTCGGCGATTTGTTGAACATTAGGGGCGTTGTTTTGGGCTAATTTTATTAGCTCTTTTCCGCTGACAATTGACAGGTTTGATATGCTCATTACTGTCCCTCTACTTTCTTGAGAGCCGCTTTGATGTTGGCGGCATTTATTTCTTTTATTCCGAGTTTTTGAGTGACCTCAAGCGCTAATTTTTCCGAAGTGGTTTTGACTTCTTTTAAGGCGGCTTCTTTGCTTTGACGAATTTGCTCTTCACCGGCTTCAATCTTTGCTTTTAGTTCTTTTTCGAGTTCAGCCTGTTTTTCGGCAACCATGCGGTTGAGTTCATCTTGGGTTTTGTTTAAGGATTTTTCGGCATCGGCTGTGGCTTTGGCTAAAGCATCTTCGTATTTTTGAAGAGATTTTTCGGCTTGTTGCTTTATGGTCATGGCTTTTTCAAGCGCGCTGTCTATTTTTTGGCGGCGCTGCTCCATAATGTCTGCAATCTTGGGTATGATTATTTGTGCCATGATGAAGTACATGCTGAAAAAACAGACTATCAGCCAAAATATTTGGGATGGATAGCTTTGAATTTCTAATTGAGGCATTCTTCTTTCCTTAAACGAGAATCTTGCAAAGAAAGGGCAAGCTTTTGTTTTGTTTCAAAACTTGCCCCGCTGTCTTTGTGGGTTTATTTTCCGGTAAGCATTACCAGTGCGATAACCAACGCATAAAGCGCAATCGCTTCAACAGCCGCGAAACCTGCCCAAGCATAGATATCTACATCTTTTTTGACTTGCGGGTTGCGACCGACGGTTGAAATAATTGTTGTCCATACCTGAGTAACACCCCAAGCTGCGACAGTCATTGACAGAGCGCACATACCGGCTCCGATAAAAGCCATAGAATCCATAGTTTGTTTCCTTTGTTTGAGTTAAAACACAATTTATAATAATTTGTTATGCCGTGGGGCATGCCGCGGCTGTCCTACTTAGTGTTCGTGAATGGCGTCTCCTAAGTAAATACAGCTTAATACGGTGTAGATAAACGCTTGCAACATGGCAATGAAGATTTCAAAGACTATGATGCCGGCGTCGAATAAAAAGGGGACTATTCCAAATATGCCCAGTCCGGCTATGAAGCCTGCTATAATTTTTAGCATGATGTGGCCAACAGTCATGTTGGCCACAAGACGGACGGTTAAGCTGAATGGTTTTGATAAAAAAGATATCATTTCTATCGGGACAATCAGCGGAGCTAAGGCTAATGGAATGCCTCTTGGTAAAAAGGTTCTGAGGTAGCCGAGTTTTTTCTTCTTGATTCCTATGCAGATGTTAAATAGCAAGGCGGTCAATGATAAGCTACCGACAGCGGCTAAATGTGATGTATAGGTGAAGGAATAGGGAAAAAGACCTATTAAATTTCCAAACAAAACAAATAAAAATACTGAAAAGATAAATGAAAAGTATTTCAGGCCATCTTTGCCGACGTTTTCGAGCAAGAGATTATGGATAAAACTGTATAGTCCTTCGGGAATCGATTGGGCTACTCCGGGAACAATCGTTCTTTTCCTTAAGCAAAAGCCGAAGATTAGGCTGGCCGCAACGACGGCACTGACCATGCACAGAGATGAGTTGGTAAATGAGATGTCAAAACCACCAAGCTCTAAATTTATCAGCGGTTTTATCTCAAATTGTTCCATCGGGTTTGCCACAGCTTTACTCCTTTGTTTTTTGTTCTTCGCTTTTGACAAAGCGGTAAACATTCAAAAATCCGGAAGCTCCACCCAAAAGCAACAAGAGGGTTAAAAACAGCGGCTTTGTGCCGAATATGTCATCTAAAAACCAGCCAATGGCTGCTCCGATAACAACACCCGAAACAAGCTCAGTGGCAACTCTCATACCGGTTTGAGCCGCGTTAGTATATTCGTTGCCGGTGCGTGTTGAACGTGCTTGCTGTTCCTTCTTGCTTAGAGCTCTTATTTGCTCTTCAAGCTTTTTTATGTCTTCCGGTTTTTTCTTCATTTCTGCCTTACTATAAATCACAAAATATTACTGACTTATTAAAATCTTAAAGATTTTTGTTAATCAGTTCTTGCAGTTTGGCATAGCTCATTGTGCCGAAAATTACTTCTCTTCCTTTGGAAGATGAGAAAACAAATGTCGGTGTTCCCTGAATGTTTATCAGCCGAGAGGCTTCTTGTCTTAGATTAAGAACTTCTTGAGCCACTTGAGTGTCTTTCATGCAGGTTAAGGCTTTTTCTTCAGACAAACCATAAGGTTCGGCTAAACGTGCTAAGGCCTTTTCGGTGTTAAGTGATAATCCCCAGCTCATTTGGTGGGCAAAAACATTGTTGACAAAGTCAAAGTATTTTGATTGTGGAACGCATTCGCCCAAGACGGCGGCTTTTAATGAACTTTGATCCAATGGAAACGGTGTGAAAACCAAACGGACTTTGCCGGTATCAATATAGTCTTTTTGAAGTTTGGGCAAGGTGTTGCTATGAAAATCGGCGCAATGGCTGCAGCCAAAAGAAGAATATTCATAAATCGTGACTTTGGCTTTGTTAGAACCTAGAGAATGTCCCCACGGAAGGACAACATTTGTTGCTAATTGGTGTGGGGTTTCTGCGGCGTTTGCCTCATTTATTTTGAGTTTGATGTTGTTATTTTCATCCATATAAAAGCCTTTGCTTCCTAAGTAAAAGCTCAAGGCAAATAGGTAGATTAAAATCATCGCTAAAACAGCGCTGACGCGTCGAATAATTATATCTAGTTTCATTTTTTTTCCTGTTTGTTTGTTTTTTTATTGTTGAAAACATTCTGTCCTAATTTGATTAATATATTCTTTAAATTGGGGTTGTTAATGCCGTTTGCAAGCTCTGAAATATAATTTTTTTCTTCTGCTGACAAATTTTGCTGAACTTGGGGGGCTGGAGAGTGGGGCTCTTGCGGAACTAAGGCACTGTTTTGGATAAGGCGAATCTCGGAGACGGCGTTATAGCCGAAATAGGTGTTGATTTTATCAATAATATATTTGCTTTTGTGTTGAAGCTCTAGTGCAAAGGCTCCGGCCGGAACCCCAAGGTAGAGGACACCGTTGTTCTTTTGGCCTTTCTTGAATTCTATTTTTTGCGGAAAACTGTATTGTGCCATTTCTTTGCCGACAATCTTGTCCCAGCTTGTTAAAATATCAATTTCAACAAAGCCTTTGCTGCCTAAAAGTTTTTTGGCAAACGGAAGCAATGTGCCCGAAAGTGCTGAAAGCCCATTGGTTGTGCGTTCTTCGCTGATGTTGTCCACTTTATTCATAGCGCTTATCTTAACATGTTGAAAATTAAATAGCAACATGCTAGAACATTTATGAAAAGTTTTTACGTAAAGGTCTTGTCTTATGGATTGGAGCAATATTCTTCAAGCTGTTCTTTCTTTTGTGTTTGTCATCGGCTTGCTGTTACTGACGCTTTGGTGTTTGAAATATATTCAGGCAAAAGTTCCTCAATCACGTTTGTTTAAAAATTTAGACGAGGCTCAGCGGGTTCGAGTGTTGGAACGGCGCCGTCTTGATGCAAAAAATACGGTTGTCCTTATCCAAATCGACGATAAAGAATTTTTTGTTTTGCTTGGCGCCAATCAGTGCTTGCTTCTTGATGAAAAACATAATGAAATAAAGGCTTAGGAATAAAATGGTAAAACGGTTTTGGCTTTCTGGTTTGGTGTTTTTGGGCGTGCTGATGTTGGCTGATGCGGCTTTGGCTCAAAGTGTGACGCTTGATGTTCAAGGGCAAGAAACCGGCTCTGCCGTTGCGCGAATCTTTAATGTCATTTTGCTGATTACGTTGTTGTCTTTGGCTCCAAGTATCTTGGTGATGATGACCTCGTTTACGCGAATCATCGTGGTGCTTTCTATCACACGCAGTGCGCTTTCAACTCAATCAACCCCGCCGAATATGGTGCTGATTTCCTTGGCTTTGTTTATGACTTTGTTCATTATGTCTCCTGTTCTTGAAAAGTCTTGGGAAGAGGGGATTAAACCCATGTATGAGGAAAAAGTCGAAATCTCCGAAGGACTCGACAAGGCCGTTATTCCGCTCAAGGAATTTATGGTTAAAAACACGCGCGAAAAAGACTTGCTCCTTTTTACGGATTTGGCAAAAGAAAAACCAGCTGAAAATATTGAAAACACGCCGCTTAAAATCGCCGTGCCGGCCTTTATGATCAGCGAATTGCGCCGTGCGTTTGAAATCGGTTTCCTTATCTTTATTCCGTTTTTGATTATTGATATGGTGATTGCCTCGGTCTTGATGTCTATGGGTATGATGATGTTGCCGCCAACGGTGTTGGCTTTGCCGT
>CASFLB010000044.1 GCA_949295395.1 uncultured Pseudomonadota bacterium
ACATAACCGTCTGGACAAGAATGAATCGTGTACCCTTCTTTAATACAGCGGTTGTCATCATCGGGATCATAGCCATCAGGAAGACCGCCGCCTCCGCCTAAATCTTCCGAGTTACTGAACTCATAACCGCTACAGTCCTCGGTATCCGTTATAAAACACACGGTGGCCCATGCGCTAAACGAAAACAGCCCAACGCTGATGAGCGTCAGCGCTAAGACTTTTATATTCTTCCAATTTTTCATGATATATCCTTTCCAAAAAAATCGGGCTTTAATGATTTATTTTAACATAGTCTTACTCATTCTTCAATAGCTTAATTGTTTAAACTTTGGGGTAAAAATATTGTTATCACTTTTACCACTGGACGCCTTGTATGCAACGCTCCGGCTTTTGCTCACAGTAATTTTCTTCATGCCCAATTTCATGAAGACGTTCTCTTTTTTCAGGAAAATCTCCAGCTGTAAAGCATCCCGAAAGTGTTAATGTTAAGATTAGCAACAAAACTTTTTTCATCTTTCTTGTTCCTTAAAAAACGATTTTATAACTCATTATTAAAAGTAAAAGGGTAAAAATACGTGCAATCTGTTTTATCCAACTGCTTTTGTCGTATTTGCTCGAGCTTTTCCAGATGCCTGAAAAAATGATCACACTATACCAAACAAAAATTGCTAAACTCCCAAGATAGAGGCAGGTGCTTATGACAATCCCTGTATCCATATTCAGCGGATTAAAATATTTACTGTAATAGGTTGCTAGGCTTACCCCCCTTAACTTGCCGGCCAAAAAGCTTCCAAACATCCTTACCAGAAATATAACTAACGTCATTCCCAGTATACCAAACTTCCAAAAGGTGTCACCTAAACTCAATTCTCCGGCCATAAGTTTTTTAATCATTTGCGCCTCCGTTTTGATTCATTTTGACTTTACTTCTTCTCTTTGGCAAGAAAAATTTTGGTAAAGTCAACACCCTACTAAAAGTGCATCCTTATATCTTTATAAGGCTTTAGTCCTAGATCTTTTTGGACCTTTGCAATATATTCATGCAAATCACCCCAATTGCTGTTTTTCTCAATAAAGGCTTTGGCTGATTCCGGTGATTTTGACAGCTGAACCTCTATTGTTTCAGCTAAAATTTTGTGCATAACTTCCGGCATTTTATCAAAATGTATCACCAATTTATTATCCGCATTAAATTCTATTGCGCCATGCTCCAATAAATAGTTAAAATGAATTAAATCTCCCGTTCTGTGTGGCTGAGAAGCTTGCGGCTTTGACTTTAATAACAAGCGAACAATCCATGTGGTGTATACTTCTTTTAACTGTTGTTCGGTGATGATTCCGGCCTTGACATATTCCGGCATAAAGGTTATGGACACGACATCGGCTTTGTTCTCTTCTATCGTATGCTTATAAAGTCCCAGCGCATTTTGATAGCTACTGTCCGGACCTAGAGAATGGCCGTTTTCATGCCCGATTACAAAAATATGCTCGGCTTCGCGATTAAAATATTTGTGAAAATCTTCTCTGAGAAGCGCATTCAACAGAGCCTTTTCTCTCTTGGCATCGCCGCTTTGTCTGACCTGACGATGGTAAACATTGCGTCGCCCGCCACCGCGCTTAACCGACAGTTTATCATTATTGGGCAGATTTTGCGCGGTCGTTATTGCACCGCGGCACTGAGCATAATCACCACACAAGGCAGCCAAGTCAACATCAACCATTGTTTGTTTCAGCTCGCCACCTGAAGCAACATTTTGCTCATACCTATCTGAATAAGGCATTAGCTTTGCTAAATTTTTCATATGCTCCTTAAACTTAAGAAGTAATTGTGTTCCTTCTTTATTCACAATACCGACACGAACGCCAAGCATGTCTTTTGACAAGACCTCTATTCCGCGGGCGGACAGCATCTCGGATAATTTTGGATTTTCGCAAATCGTGCCGCTCATCTCGTCATCATAATTTTCTCGGCTTAAGGTAAATTCAAGCGGTGTATCTTGCAAAACGGCCCAATGGCGGTCGGCCAAAGCGTCCATCTCTTCATCATTTTGCAACAAAGCCTGTACCTGCCATCCTAAATAATCTTTCAACGCGGCATCGGTTGTATAATGAGCGGCCAGCTCCAGTTGATTGGCTATCTCTGAAAACTCTTTGGCAAAATATTCGGTATAATCAATGGCTTTTAATTCATCGCCGGAGCGTCTGACCATGGTTCTGACGCTCAAAATTTTGCGGACTTCGTCATCTTTGCCACGATTGAGCATTTTCTCAATTATCTGATGAAACTCTTCAACACTCAAATCCTGCGGATAAAAATTGCGCCCCTTGCTGCCATGTATGCCCTTGAAAATTTCTATGGGCTTCGGGTCAATGCCGTTTAAGCCTTCAACACCGCTAAAAGACGTAAACAGCTTTAAGGCTTTTGCCGCATAAGTGCTGTTTTTTGCTGCCTCTTCCAAAGCTTTTCTCATCTCACGGTTTAACGGATGGTCTTGCTCTTGAGCGACGTCGGTCATCATCTTTCCGGCATTTACCAAATGCTGTAGAGCCTTTTTATCGCCTTCACTTAGCTCTTCATAGCCCTTGAAGTCCTTGCTGATTAACTCTATCGGTTGGGTTTGTTCGTTTATAATTTTATCGAGCTCTTCTTCACTTAAGGCAATTTCATAGCCGTTAATTTTCATTTTCCGTTATCTCCTCTTTATAAAATTTATATATCTTTATGCGGTTTGACCAATAACTTGGGCTTAGTCCGGCTTTAAACTTCAAAGCTTTAAGAAATTCTTGCTTGTTTTTATAATTTTTCCATTCTTTCGGCAAAAAAGCGGCCTGCCTATCTCCGGAACGCAGAACAACGCCGTCTTGTGTTTCATCAAGTTTGTTTAGCACATCAGCCTCATCTTTATAGCGAACTCGTTCAAAATCTGTTAGAAGTACAATATTTATTTTTGTTTTGGCTAAATCTTCAGAGGTTATTTTTGTTCCTTTTTCATCTTCTGTTACAGCTTTATATACATTCATGGCAACATCGCGAGCAATGGCTTTTTGAGGAAGCAGAGTTCCGGCTTTTCCTATTTCTTTTCCATCTTTTTCTAGCGTTATATAAGAGGCTCCTTTATCAAAAACCGTATGACTGTGGTCTTTCCTTGATGGATTATATTCTTCGTGATGCAAAACAGCCTCTTCTAAAGAAATTCGCGCTATTTTCATTAGTTCTTCGCCATATAGGCTCTTAAATTCTTGTAAGGACTGACGCTCTTGTTCTAAGCGTTTTTCCTCGGCTTTGGTTTCTTCATCATAACGATTTAAACGATCTACAATATCTTGTGCGTTTACTAAATCCATCATTTCCGGTATTAAATTGTGGCGTTGAGCAATTTCTTGGGCCGCCTCAATTCCGATATTGCCACAATCTGCATGGTCTTCTTCTCCTTTGGACAGTGGATTTTGAAATTCTGAATAATAATTGGCTAAATCTGATGAGATGATGATTAATGTATTTGGAAGCGTCGCATATTCTTCCAATGCCGAGGCTAAATCTGCTGAACTTATTGTTCCGTAAACAACCGGAATCAGTTGAAACTCATTAACAACTTGGCTCAACAAAGGAAGTTGTTCCGCCATGATTGTTTCTTTGGTAAACGCTTTTAGAGAAAATGACATTCCTTTTTTTTGGCTTAATGCGTTTGAAATTTCTTCATTGATGTTATAATTTTTTCCTGACAGCTTTATTTGCTTTGCCGGATACAAGGCGGCGCCTTTAACCTTTATCTTATGTTGAGGGACAACAAATATGATGTTTTTTATATTGTCGGCATAAGGGGTTAAGGCCTGATAAGCTTTGGCGGCAACGGCTGTTGAATACTTATATCCCGCATGTGGAACAATAAGTAACTCCGGTCGTTTTTTCCCATCATTTTTATTCTTATTTTCGGTTATCGCCGGATAAAACAAGGCGGCGACTACGGAAGGACGTGTTCTTTCTTTATAGTCTTCAGGAATTTTGTAATTTGTTATCTTGTGTGGATTTGAGCTCATATGCTCATTTATGCTGCAATAATTTAAAATAAGAATAAAAATAATCACAAGCGCTGTCAGGATGTATTTGATGATTTTTGATATATCAATATTGCTGCCGTTCATATTTTTCTTCCTTATCTTACTTCTTAAGAATAGGCTCTTATCCCTTAATTTTTCGCTAATTTTAGGTCGGCATAAAGTTCTTTGAAATTTTTGAAGTAAAAGATGTCGTTGTCTAGTGTTTCGTCATCTCCCCATATTGAGTCATTTACTCTTATCGCCTGCACGCCGGCAGCTTTGGCGGCGCGGCTGTCTTGAGGACTGTCGCCTATCATCCAAACGGTTTGAGAATTTATTTCTTCAGGAGATAGATATCCTTTTAAGGCGAATTTTATCTGTTCT
Organism: uncultured Pseudomonadota bacterium; assembly: GCA_949295395.1. Lineage (GTDB taxonomy): Bacteria > Pseudomonadota > Alphaproteobacteria > RF32 > CAG-239 > HGM16780. The sequence continues at coordinate 4,423 of CASFLB010000044.1, forward strand.
CCGCTCGGCTTATCTGCTGGAGCTTCATGTCCGCAAACAATATTGCAAAAACAGTCTTTTTTATACAAAAACGGGAGCTCATATTCAAGCAACTGGCGTTCTTTGTTCGTGACAATCATCAGCTTTTTTCCCTGTGTTAGAAAAAAGTCAATAACCTCTTGAACATAGGGGAAAGAGCTTATTGTACTCGGCACAATCTTTTTATATATCTTTCGATATTCTTCATAAGCTCTCTGAGCTTTATCCTCCCCAAAGACGTAAGGAAAATTATCCATAAAAGATAAGTTTTTATTTCTCTTTTGCTTGGAAATTTCCCAATCAGGCAGGCCATAAGCCGCTAAAACCTGATTAACGGCGGCGGTTAAAGAACTGCGACTTTCGGCCAGCGTATTATCCCAGTCAAACAGGACGTATCTTAGTTTGCTTATATCAAGCGTTGCCATTGTGGTTTTCTTTATCTCATCAGCGGTTTATATTTGATGGCGTGAGGATTGCAAGCTTCTTCACCTAAACGGCGTTTCTTGTCTTTTTCATATTCCTCAAAGTTACCTTCAAACCAAACAACCTGACTGTTGCCTTCATAAGCCAAAATGTGAGTTGCCAAGCGGTCTAGGAACCAGCGGTCGTGGGAGGTTACCAGAACACATCCCGGATAAGCCATAATGCCTTCTTCCAAAGAACGCAATGTGTCTACGTCCAAGTCATTGGTTGGCTCGTCAAGCATAATGACGTTTGCGCCTTTGCGCAGCATTTTAGCCAAGTGAACGCGATTTCGCTCACCGCCGGATAACTGTCCGACTTTTTTCTGCTGGTCACCGCCTTTGAAGTTAAACTGTCCGACATAAGCGCGTGAAGGCATTTCTTTTTTGCCGAGCTTAATGATATCCAGCCCGTCAGAAATTTCTTCCCAAACATTTTTATCCGGATTTAGCTCATCACGAGTTTGGTCAACATACCCTAAGTCAACCGTCTCGCCTATTCTTATCTCTCCCGAATCGGGTTTTTCTTGTCCGGTTATCATGCGGAACAGGGTTGTTTTTCCGGCGCCGTTCGGGCCGATAATGCCAACAATTGCTCCCTTCGGAATCTTAAAGGATAAATCGTCTATTAGCAATTTATCGCCATAACCTTTGCTGATGTGGTTGGCCTCAATTACCAAATCACCCAATCTTTCGGTCATCGGAATGTTAATATGGGCTTGAGTGATTTTTTCTTTACTTGCCTCGGACAACAACTCGTCATAAGCGTTAATACGTGCTTTAGATTTTGCTTGTCGGGCTTTGGGGTTCTTTCTTATCCACTCCAATTCATTCGCCAAAGTTCTCTGACGAGCGCTTTCTTCTTTTTCTTCCTGAGCTAAGCGTTTTTCTTTTTGTTCCAACCATGAGCTATAATTGCCCTCATAAGGAATGCCTTGTCCGCGGTCTAACTCAAGAATCCAGCCGGTAACATTATCCAAGAAGTAACGGTCGTGGGTTACCATGACAACCGTACCTTTATAATCACGCAAATGCTTTTCCAGCCAAGCTACCGATTCAGCGTCCAAGTGGTTGGTCGGCTCATCGAGCAAAAGCATATCCGGCTGTTGCAACAACAAGCGGCACAAGGCAACACGTCTTTTTTCACCACCTGATAGCTTGGTTACATCGGCATCAGCCGGCGGACAACGCAAAGCATCCATCGCAATCTGAATGGTTCTTTCAAAATCCCAGCCATTGCACGCGTCAATCTTTTCTTGCAGAGCGGCCTGTTCTTCAATAAGAGCATTCATCTCGTCATCAGACATCGGCTCCGCAAATTTAAGCGAAATTTCCTCAAACTTTTTCAATAAGTCTCTCGTTTCGCTCAAGCCATCCATAATGTTTTCCATCACATTTTTGCTGGGGTCAAGCTGCGGTTCTTGCTCCAAATAGCCCACCTTAACACCTTCGGCGGCCCAAGCCTCACCGTTGAACTCTTTATCAACACCGGCCATAATTTTTAATAAGGTCGATTTTCCGGCGCCGTTCACACCTAAAACACCAATTTTTGCTCCTGGGAGAAAGGATAATGTTATCCCCTTAAACAATTCTCTTCCATTTGGAAAAACTTTGGTTAAATTTTGCATTACAAAGACATACTGATAAGATGCCATATCGACCTTTCTCCTTTATTTTCTTTATTGTATTTCACTTGCCGCCGAGTATATACGATATTTTTCAACTTGCAATCTTTTTATCTTGCGATGTCAGCTTTTACCATTTGGCTTTGATATGGCCAATTGTTGTTTCTGTTGTCGGGGTGGGTTGAGAAGGGGCTGAAATTGGTTGTTGGACGTTACTCTTGGTTTCCTCCGTTTTAAAGGTCACTTCACCAACCTTGACATTATCCCCTCTATCATAAATGGCTTGAGCCCGAATCTTTTGTTCATCATCTTTTTTATAAATAACACTTGCATCATAGGGCTGGCGCGGCGTTATTATCTTTCCGTCCGGCATTTTTATTGTACCATCAGCATAAAGCGTTGCGTTGAATATCTCTTGATTATCAAAGCGACGATTAATTTCGGCACAATTATACATTCCATCCATCTGCTTTGACATATAGGCATTGGCTTTTTCTTCATTATAGGCATACATGCCTTGTGCCTGAAACGAATCATTCGGTGCTTTGGTTATCAATATGGCTCGTGCTAGCAATTCAAAGCTATCGTATTTTGAAGCTCCGCAGGCCAATCCTTGCCCCGAAACAGCTCCCAAAGCCCTTACCTCATCCAAATAACTCATCTGCGCCAAAGCAATCGTCGGCAAAAATATTGTCCCTAAACCCAAGCCTAAAAAGAATCGCTTCATCTTTTTCTCCTCATTTTGCTCTGGAATTATACTTATTTGAGCCAAAATAGCAAGTTTTTTACTCTTTTGTTAAAATTATGGTTGACAAAGCGCTGTTTTTAACTTATGGTGCAGGCAAATATTTGTGAAGGAATGAAAAATGAAAGTTTACAGCTCTTTGAAATCTAAAAAAGTTCGCGATAAGGACTGCAAGATTGTTCGCCGCAAAGGTCGCGTTTATGTTATTAATAAGAAGAACCCGAAGCTCAAAGCTCGTCAGGGTTAATCTTTAAGATTTGTCTTTTTTGAGCCTGCGGTTTTTATGCAGGCTTTTTTATTACCCCCAAAAAAAGGCTTCCCGAAGGAAGCCTTTTTCTTTTTTTACGGAATATAGACCGTATGCAACATATTGGTACGGCCTTTTTTACCAAGCGGGAAGCCTGCGGTAATGATGATATGGTCACCGCTCTTGGCAAAGCCATTCTCAACCGCAATTTTTACCGCAATCTCTTCAATCTTGTCATAGCTGCTAAAGCTTTTTTTGTTTACAAAGCTCTTTGCGCCCCAGACAATACCTAAGCGGCGAGCAACCGTAATGTCCGGCGTAATTGCCAAAATCGGAAGATTCGGACGCTCTCTGGCCGTCAAAAAGGTGGTCAACCCCGATGATGTATAAGTTACAATTGCCGCAACATTTTTTAAGCACGTCGATATATCACTGGCGGCGATTGTTATCGAATCGGATTCACCAACACAATTTTGATGATTTCTTTGGCTGTCCATCATGCGATAAAACAGAGGGTCTGATTCGACCTCCGTTATAATGTCTTTCATCATCTTAACCGCTTCAACCGGATATTTGCCGGCGGCACTCTCAGCCGACAACATAACCGTGTCTGCCCCATCATAAACGGCGGTTGCAACATCGGACGCCTCAGCTCTGGTCGGTGATGGATTATTTATCATCGACTCCAGCATCTGGGTGGCAATAATTACCGGACGGCTGTATTTGCGGCACGCGGACACAATTCTTTTTTGCAGAACCGGAACTTGTTGAATCGGGCATTCAACGCCTAAATCTCCACGGGCAACCATAATACCGTCTGATAATTTAATGATTTCATCTAACTCGGTTATGGCACTTGGTTTTTCAAGCTTTGAAATTATCCAAGCTTTGTCTCCTATCAATTTGCGCGCTTGACGAACATCTTCCGCCTTTTGGATAAATGATAACGAAATCCAGTCGAAGCCTAATTTTAAGGCAAACTTCAAGTCTTCTTTATCTTTTTCGGTAATGGCGGATATCGGCAAGGTAATATTAGGCAGATTGACGCCTTTGTGGCTCGATAATTTTCCGCCGACAACAACCTTGGTCCAAATATGTGTCGAATCGCATTTGGTGACTTTTAAGCGGATGTTGCCGTCATTTAAGAGGAGCATATCTTTAGGCTTTACGGCCTTAAAAATCTCAGGGTGCGGCAAGGTTACGCGTTGTTCGTCACCGAGTTTTTTATCCAGATCCAAAACAAATTCTTGGCCTTCCTTGAGATCAATCGCACCGTCTTTGAACTCTCCAACACGCAATTTTGGGCCCTGCATATCTGCAATTAAGGTAATATGGCGGCCTTTTTTCTCAGATAATTTACGGACAATTTCAAAGCGCTCTTTGTGTTCGGCGTGCGTGCCGTGACTGAAGTTAAAACGGAAGGCATCTGCGCCCGAATCGATTAATTGTTCAATTACTTCCTTGCTGGCGGAAGACGGGCCGATTGTGGCAAGAATATGGGTCTTTGTTTTTTCTGGCATTCTTTGCTCCTTAAATTAATTCGAATTGCCCTTATATTATCCGCAAAAATTTAACAATGTATTACATTAAGCAATTAATCCCCTAAATTTATTGCTTGTAAATTAATTCTCTTTTTGTTACAGTCTATGCCAATGTTAACTTATTTTTTTAAGGAGCTTTATTATGAGTGATGTTGGGGGAATTGACGGA
>CASFLB010000045.1 GCA_949295395.1 uncultured Pseudomonadota bacterium
CATGCTGCTGATGCCTTTGGGTCTTGATTATTACGCTCTGATTGTTCTTGGCAAGGGAATAGGGCTGGTGAACGACATCACCGCCAAGGTCGCCTCTTTGCCGCACGCGGGCTTGCCGGTTTTATCCATGCCGCTATGGGGATTAGTCGCGATTGTTTATGGCGGCTTGTGGCTATGTATATGGCAAAAGAAATGGCGTCATTTCGGCTGGATAGCAATTATCATCGGCGTCATGAGTATGATAACCACCAAAGTTCCCGATGTTTTAGTTGATGCCAGCGGCAAAGCGGTTGCGGTTAAAGATGAGCAGGGAGATATGGTTGTTCTGCCGAGCCGCGGAAAATATTTTGTAAAACAAATATGGCTTGATAAGACCTCAAGTCCCGAACTCAGCAAACAACAAAAGAAAGAGCTGACGAAAATCACCAAGGGCAAAGCAGAGAATAAAAATTGGCTGGATATGACTTGCGCAGATAATCAATGCCTTTATAAAAATAAAGTGAATATCATCAAAAATAAGGGAATTGAAATCGACGGCAAACCGTTTGACAGCCAACAATCATTAGGCGCTTCAATTTATATCAATGATAACAAGATAAAAATTGATACGGTAAGAGAATACATCGGTCACCGCCTGTGGAATGAATAAAAAAGAGGGCATTAAGCCCTCTAATAAAAGTTTTACTTAAACATTTCTCGCGTTTTCATAAATTTCAGATGAGGAAAATCCTCTTGAGTTTTGTTCAAGTGCCAAGCATTGCGCGCCAAGAAGACAAGCGCATTGTCATGATCCTGAGCCAAAGAAATTTGATTGGTGTTTTGGAATTTTTCCAACTGAGCCTTGTCGTCGGAATCAACCCACCGCGCGGTGTAATATTGCGTCGGTTCAAATAAAACGGGGATGTTAAACTCGTTTTTGATACGGTCAGCCATAACTTCAAATTGCAAGGCACCGACCACACCGACAATCCATTCGCCGCCGCTCATCGGCTTAAAGACGGAAGCTCCACCTTCTTCGGCAATCTGCATTAAGGCGTTGCCGAGATGTTTTGATTTAAGCGGGTCAAGCGCACGAACAGATTTCAACAGTTCCGGAGCAAAACTCGGAATTCCGGTAAAGTTAAGTTTTTCGCCTTCGGTGAGGGTGTCACCGATACGAAGTTGCCCATGGTTAGGAATACCGATAATATCGCCGGCATAAGCATCTTCGGCCAACTCGCGGTCTTGTGCCATAAACATAACCGGTGTCGGGATTTTAATTCCTTTTCCGGTACGAACCTGAGTAAGCGTCATTCCACGTTTGAAGTGTCCGGAGCAAAGCCGCATAAAGGCAATACGGTCACGGTGCTTAGGATCCATATTCGCTTGAATTTTGAAAACAAAGCCCGAAACTTTTTTCTCATCGGGAGAAACCATGCGCTCAAGGGCAGGGTGTGGACGCGGCAAAGGCGCAATTTCATGCAAACCTTCCAAAATCTCGCGTACACCGAAGTTATTGATGGCACTGCCGAAAAAGACAGGTGTAAGCGCACCGGCAAGATAAAGGTCCAAATCAAACGCCGGACAAAGCTCACGAACCATAGTAACGTCTTCACGCAGCTTAGCCACGGCATAGTCGGGTAGGAGCTTATCAAGTTTCGGGTCGTCAAGCCCTTCGCAAGTTTCGATTGTGGCATTTATGGTTGATTTGTCGCCGGTTTTGTTCATCAAAATCAGGCGGTCGTTAAAAAGATCATAACAACCGAGAAAATCTTTGCCCATTCCAATCGGCCAGCTCGCCGGCGTAACATCTAAAGCCAGCGTTTTTTCAATATCATCAAGCAAAACAAAAGGATCAAGACCTTCGCGGTCTAGTTTGTTGATAAAGGTGAGAATAGGTACATTGCGCAAACGGCAAACTTCAAATAATTTCTTTGTTTGCGTTTCAATACCTTTGGCGGAATCAAGCACCATAACGGCCGAGTCAACAGCGGTTAAAACACGATAGGTGTCTTCGGAAAAGTCCTCGTGCCCCGGTGTATCAAGAAGATTAAAGGTGACGCCGTTATAGTCAAAGTTCATAACTGATGACGCGACGGAAATACCACGTTCCTGCTCAACCTTCATCCAGTCGGAACGAGCATGACGCGCTTCACCGCGGGCTTTAACTGCGCCAGCTTGTTGAATGGCACCACCAAACAGCAACAACTTTTCGGTCAAGGTAGTCTTACCGGCATCAGGGTGAGAAATAATCGCAAAACATTTGCGCGGATTTACTTTATTATCAGCCATTTATAAAAACTCATTAAGATAAAAGATTAAGATTTAGAGCCTTTTTAACGCAAAAGAAACAAGATTGCAAGCAAAAAGAAAACAAAAAAAAGCAGTCCGAAAACTGCCTTAAATAAAAAATCTTTCTAAAGAAGATAGCAACAATATTTGCGTCCATGAGCGTGAATCACAACTTTTTGACCGCAACAAATCTTTCTCCAAGAAGATAAAGACGTCTTAAAAACACCTTCTATAAGCCCATCTTTATAAATACGGCCTTTGACAAGTGGGATTTCACCTGTCTTACTCTTTTTTCTCACATCTTTCAAAACAATGACGCGCCCGTCATTAAGAACAAAATTAATGTATTTTTTTCTCTCAAAGGGGTTGTCTCGTTTTGCAATAATTTGTTTCGAAATTCGCACGACTGTTAAGGTGTCCTGAACATTTCCGGCCAGTAAAACAAGTGGTGTGAATAAGAGTAAAGTGACAAAAATAAAAATATGCTTCATAATTATAAAATTAAAATAATTCATAAACTGGAGCAAAAATAGCACAGCTGAAGCAAAGAGTCAATCCATTTATTGACAAAAAACGACAGGGTAAAACCTGTCGTTTAAGAATATAGACTATCTCTTTAGAATAAGGGAAGCATAAAATTTTCCAAACCCAACCATATCTTCAAAAAAGAAGTACCCATCATCAAATCTTGTACATACAGGAAAACCTTCTCTTGAGTTGCACCAAAAACGAAATTTACCTAATGGCTCATCTCCAGCCTTTACGCGCAAGGCAGAAACCGCTTTCCAGTTATTAAAAAGAGTCATGACTTCGTCAGGAGATAATAATTTTCCGCCCAATCGTCGAATATAGTTTGCAAGAACAGGCGGATTGACTCCATATTGCACTCGGCTATGAATAACGAGATTAGGGCTGATACGATATCCGATAATTCTTCCGTTTTGGGGCAAATAATCGGTGCTTTCGACCAGATTTTCATAAACATAGCGAGGTTGATGATAATCATCAACTTTGAGAGGCAATTCACCATTCCAACGAGGTTCACCGGCAGGACCTTTGTAAACGCCGCTTTTTCCCGATAACTCTTTGTTTGTCTTATTGTTGCCCCATATTGCAACAATGACAACAAAACAGAATAAGAAGACATTAATCCCAATCAAGATAAAAATAACGGTTATTTCATCCATAATTATACCGGAATATTTTAAGAGGCTTATATGACCGGATCCTCATTGATAAAACATAATAATAATTAATTAGGGGCAGAGTATATTTTCTCTCAAGAAGAGTCAAGAGATAAAAAAAGCGGCATAATGCCGCTTATAAGAAAATGAAAGAAAAAACTATTCTGCAAAAGGAGACAAAACTTCCGGAATGAGAATTTGAACATCTTCCACAGTTTCAATATTTTCGGCAACCGGAGCTGATGTATCCTTGGACTGAACAGGTGTTGCTTCTTTTGTTTCCGGCTTTGTGTCTTCTTTTACGTCAGGTTTCGCCGTTGAAACAACAGTATTTTGAGGTGCCGTTTCGCTATGGGCAATTCCAAGAGATTTTTCAATAGCCGCTTTTTCGGCTGATTTTTCTTTATCCGTAATTAAGCCAAGTTCGGAAATAACTTCAACCTTACGCAAATCTTTTGCCGCAGAGAGAATATCTTTTGCCGGAGCTTTAGGCTTCATGCGTTGACGTGGTTTGGGTGGTAAGATAGCTTTGATAATGAGGTCGCGTTCTGCCGAAAATTCTTGCGGTGTAATTGCACGCGCTTCAACCGCCTCTTTGAGCGAGTTGATACGTTCAATGATTAAATCGGGAGAAGGGACGGGTGCATCGATTCCCAAAGCTGGGGGCATGTTAGACAGCGGGAGAAGACCGCCGATATTAGCGGCACGGGCTTCCAAAAACTCTTGCTTTGTAATCATATCGTTTTCAGCTAATTCATTCATGATAAGGAAGCGGGAAACAATATTTTTTTCACCTTCATCAAAAAGAACTTCGACAGCTTTGATGTCGGCCTGAGAGTCGGCCTGATTATTAGCAATCAAACGTTGCGTGCGAACAAAGAGAGCTTCTTCCATGGCAGACTTTCCCTGACGTTCAGCCGCCTCTTTTGAGATATTAAAGGTCATGGTGCCATTGTGATTTTCAATCATAAAATCGGTAATTTGCATATTAAGCAAGCGCAAACGCTTACGAGCAACTTCCGTCATTTTCTCGGGAGCAGAACCTTCGGTGCCGAGAATAGTCATTTCATCACCACCGATAATGATAATGTCTTCATAATACTGGCGGGCACGGTTCAGCCGACCAAGTTTTTCATAAACCAAAGCGCCGACCATTAGAGCCTGTGTGTTTTTGGGATTAACGGCCAAAGCCTGAATAACATAATTTTCAGCCTCGGCAAAATTGCCTTGAGAATAGGCTACGGTAGCCAAATCAGCATCATTTTGCCCTTCGGTGCCATAAGATTTATCGGCAAACCAACTGTGATTAGGTCTTTCTAATGACAATTCGGAACAAGCGCAGAGCAGGCTTGACAGCATAAAAGTGCAAACAGCTGATTTTGCAAGAGTATTAAAAGACACAGGTCTCTCCTTTCTGACAGAATGGAAATAATAAGAGTAATTACTGGAAGATATAATAATAAATAAAGGTAAATAATACAATAATTTTGAAAGGGGCTGTTAATTTTGCTTGATTTTAATAAAAAAATATGTACTATTCAGACAATAACAAACACCGCAGGCGTGGTGAAATTGGTAGACACGCCAGACTTAGGATCTGGTGGCGAAAGCTGTGAGAGTTCGAGTCTCTCCGCCTGCACCATTTTGCTGTAAAGGGCAAAATGTTGGATAATAACAAAAGGAAAGAGTACAGATTCATGAATGTAACCGAGTTAAAATCAGAAGGCCTGAAAAAAGAATATAAAGTATCGATTCCGGCCGCAGATGTCGCCGCAAAGGTTGATGAAAAGATTAATCAGGTATCAAAAAACATAAAATTACCGGGTTTCCGCCCCGGAAAAGCACCGAAAGCTATGTTAAAGCAAAAATATAAAGCTTCGGTTATGGGTGAGGTTTTGGACGATATGGTCCGCGAAGCTTCTGAAAAAGTTGTTTTGGATAAAAAACTTCGTCCGGCTATGATGCCCGCTGTAAAGATTACGGCTTACGGCGAAGATAAAGACATTGAGTTTGAAATGTCTCTTGAGATTCTGCCTGAGTTTAAGCTTGGTGATATCAGCAAAATGAACTTGGAAAAGTTTATGGCTGAAGTTCCGGCTGAAGAAGTTGATAAGGCTTTGGATTATATGGCAAAATCACGCCGTGAAACGGTTAAAGTTGAAGAAGACCGTGCCGCAAAGAAGGGTGAGACTGTAGTTATTGACTTTGTTGGTTCAATTGACGGAGTCGAATTTAAGGGCGGCAAGGGCAATGCTTATCCGTTAGAGTTAGGTTCAGGCGCCTTTATTCCTGGATTTGAAGATCAGTTGGTTGGCAAAAAGGTAGGGGATAAAGTTGATGTTAAAGTAACCTTCCCAGAAAACTATCATGCCAAAGACTTAGCCGGAAAAGACGCTGTTTTTGCGGTAGAAATTAAAGAACTCCGTGAAAAGAAAGAAACCAAGATTGATGATGAGTTTGCAAAATCTATGGGAGAAGAAAGCCTTGAGGCTCTCAAAAATAAAATTGCGGAGAGAATAAAGGTCGATTATGAGGCCGCTTCTCGTATGAAGTTAAAACGCCAACTCCTTGATATTCTTGATAATGAATATGACTTTGACGTTCCGCAAGGCTTGGTCGATGCTGAATATAAAGGCATTGTATCTCAGTATGAACAGGCTAAAAAATATAATCAGCTTGATGAAAGTGAAAAAGCTAAGTCTGAAGAAGAGCTCTTGGCTGAATACAAAGATATTGCTGTTCGCCGCGTCAAACTTGGTTTGGTCTTGTCAGAAATCGGAAAAGACGCAAAAATCAATATCGAAGCCGATGATATTAATAAAGCCATTATGAACGAGGCTAGAAGATATCCTGGACAAGAAAAAGCTGTGTTTGACTATTATTTGAAGAACAAACAGGCTGTTGAAGCTTTGAAAGCGCCGATTTTTGAAGAAAAGATAATTGATCACATCATCTCTAAGGCAAATGTTTCTGAAAAAATCATTTCAGTAACAGAGTTGTATAACTTTGAGGAAGAAGAAAAACCGGCTAAAAAGACCGCTAAGAAGGCTACTAAAGCCGCTAAGGCAGAAGCTTCCGAAGAAGAAACTGAAGAGAAAAAATCTTCAAGAAAAACAACAAAGAAGAGCGCTTAGTTCATAAAATAAGCAAAAAAAGAGAACCGTCGCAAGGCGGTTCCTTTTTATGTAAAATCAATACATTAAATTCAAAAAGCTAGAAAATATAAAAAAATAAGGTTACCGCAAAGGCAACCTTATTTTTTTTTAGATAATGGGCACGGTTTTAAGCCGAGCAATTTCTTCTTGAATATTTTTTCTGGCTTGTCGTTCAAACTTGTCATAGAAAAACTCAGTCTGAAAAATCCGAGGACGTTGCAAAAATTTTTCTAATATAGCAATACGTCCGGCACGATAGTCTTCCGATGAAACAGTTGCATATTCTTTACGAATAGAGTGGCAATACCATTGCCAAGTAGTTTCAGAGAATGTTCCCAAAATACTCAAGTCCAAATCGGCGATCAGGGCCTCTTCATCATTGCGAGCTAATTTGTCGTGCTTTGTTGCTAGAATAAGATTTTCAATTTTTTCACGATTGGCAAGGCTATGAAAATAGGATTGCTCAATCTGTTTCAAAGCCTTGGCGGATTTTTCTTCATTATCAGGAGCTAAAGAATCATACACATAATCGTGCATAAAAATTGCCAAAACAAGCTCACTGAGACGACTTAAATCTCTGTTTCCTGACAGATAGCGCTGATAGATATGCAACATATTCAGCATATAAGCGATATGAGAAAGATTGTGATAAGCTCTGGGACGGTATGCATTTATGATATCTCCGTAAAAAGCCCCTCGAGTTTCTTCTCGCTCAAAAGTGATGAAATACCGCAAATAGGGTTTGAGATAAACTTCCATCAGTTTTTGATGAACAAAAGGAGCAACATAATCTTGAACGGCAATAAATTCTCCAAGCTGACACAAACCTTTTACGGTAGAAGAAGAAATTGTAGAATCTTTAGTAATAAAGGCCATTTCAAGGTTAATGCCACGGATTTTGGCAAGATCAGCATTAATTTTTGCTAAAGACAATTCTTCATGTAAATCACTTGATTTTTTTCGAATGCCGCGAATGAGAGTAAATGCTTTTGTTTTTAAGGCAATATCGACAGTTAAACCATTATCGGCCATCAGTTCAACTTTAGAAAACAAACCGTATTCTCGAATAGTTTCTTCAATCATTTTCAAGCGCTCCTCCGCACTGAAAAGAGGAAGTTTATCAGAGTTTTTGCCGACATTAATAATAAGCTTGTCATAAGATTGTAAGGCGTCCAAGACAATTCCCAAATGCCCAAGCGTAAAAGGATCAAAAGACCCGGTAAAAATTGCTTTTTTCATAATAGTAAAATATAAAATAAGTGAATAATAATTAGAAATACGGCTAAGATATAGAAGAGGTTTGTCTATAAGTCAAGATTTAAATAAGAAAAAAGGCCCTGAAATTCAGAGCCTTAAGGTTTAATTGAAAAGCGAAATTAGAATTTTTCCTGCAATTCAAAGAAGTAAGCTTGCGGATGATCACAAACAGGGCATTTTTCCGGAGCCATCGGGCTTTCAACACGATGACCGCAGTTAGCACATTCCCAAATAACTTTTGTCGGACGTTCAAAAACTTTACCGTCAACAAGAGCGGTGAGGAGAGCCTGATATCTTTCTTCATGGCCTTTTTCGATTTTAGCAACAGCTTCAAAGAGGAATGCAATTTTAGTAAAGCCTTCTTCTTTAGCTTCTTCAGCCATACGTTTATACATGTCGGTCCATTCATAATTTTCGCCGGCAGCCGCATCTTTAAGGTTTGTAATCGTGTCAGCGATAGCACCGCCGTTCAAGAGTTTAAACCAAATTTTAGCATGTTCTTTTTCATTATTAGCTGTTTGCTCAAACTTATCGGCAATAATGTTATAACCTTCTTTTTTAGCCTTAGAAGCATAGTAGGTATACTTATTGCGAGCCATCGATTCGCCAGCAAAAGCTTCTTTAAGATTTTTTTCGGTTTTAGAACCTTTTAATTCCATAATTTAATCTCCTTTGTTAGATTTTTGACAGACGGGACAAATACCCTTGAATGTCAGGTCGGAAGATTGAGCCTCCAAACCGGTCAAAGACTTGAGCTTTTGCTCTAAATCTTGAGCGACATCATAGGGTACATCATATACTTTATTGCAGCAAGTGCAAATAAAATGATAGTGTTTTTCAACACAATGATCATAATGGACAGAGCCATCAAGACCTGAAATTTTTCGGATAATGCCATTATCAACAAGCTGATTAAGGTTGCGATAAACAGTAGCAAGGCTGATGGTAGGCATAAACGGGCGAATAAGCTCATAGAGTTTATCAGCCGTTGGATGAATAGGATTTTGAGTTAAAGCGTGAAGGATAAGTTCACGTTGTTTAGAAAAATTCATATCTGCCTCATAAAATGATAATAATTATTATTATCAATTAAAATTTATGTTGTCAATTATAAAATTAAAGATTATGTATTAGAGAAGAATAATCGAAAGAAGGAGAAAACAATGAACGGAGTAGAGATTAAAAAAGGGATTTATTGGGTCGGTGTAAAGGATTGGAATTTGACCGAGTTTCACGGTTATTCAACACCCTATGGCTCAACCTATAACTCTTATTTGATTATGGACGATAAAATCACATTGGTCGCACGGATTTTCTCACCGAGGAGCAAGTCGCCAGAATTAAAAGTGTAACCGATTTTTCAAAAATAGCTTATATTGTTGTGAACCATGTTGAAATGGATCACTCAGGCAGTATTCCCCAGTTGATGAAATTAGCACCGCAGGCTAAGATTATTACCAACTCAGCCGGAAAGATGGCTTTGGAAGCTCATTTTGATACGACCGGTTGGGAATACGAAATCATCAAAATGGGCGACAGCATTTCGATTGGTAAAAGAAGCTTGACGTTCATGACTACCCCGATGTTGCACTGGCCGGATTCGATGATGACTTATGTTAAGGAAGAAAAATTGTTGTTGCCGAATGATGGCTTCGGTCAACATTATTGCAGCGATGCTTTGTTTGTCAAAGACGCCCCGAGAGATATTGTTTTGAAAGAGGCTCAGAGCTATTTTGCCAATATTTTATATCCATATGTTGCTCAGGCTGAAAAAGCCTTGCAGACCGCGGCTTCTTTAGGGCTGGATATTGAAATGATTGCACCGTCTCATGGTCTGATTTGGAGTGGCAAAGAAGAAGTTCAAACCATTTTAGGATTATATGACCGTTGGGCATCAGGAAAAAACGATGGTAAAGCTATAATTGTTTATGATACCATGTGGGGAGCAACCGCAAAATTAGCCGAGACCGCAATGGGGGTCTTCCAAGACGCGGGTATTCCGGTCATGAAATATTGCTTGAAAGATAAGCAAACTTCAGAGATTATCGCGGCTTTTCCGGAGGCAGAATATGTTTTGATTGGTAACCCGACATTAAACAATCAGCTGTTCCCGAGAGTTGCCGGCTTTGTCACTTATGTCAGAGGCTTGGCGCCGAAAAACAAAAAAGGCTTGGCTTTTGGCTCTTATGGCTGGAAACCAGGAGTTGTAAACCAAATTCAAGATGTGTTTAATGAACTTGGTTGGCAAACAGTTGCCCCGTTTGATGAAAAATACACACCAAAATCAGATGTTTTGGAGCGCTTTAAGGAAAGAGTAAAAGAACTGATTGCCTTGAAGTAAGAAAGAAAAAACGGCTGAGCTAAAACTCAGTCGTTTTTTTTATGTGAACCATAATCTTGACTGATTGTCCGTCCGATGGATTTAATTTTTTCTTTCAAAAGGAAAAAAGCGTCATCAGAGGCAAGATTTGTGTTAGATTTTCCGGGGTAGAGTTCATAATGTTGACGCACAGAATTTAAGGTGACATTTGGCATAATAACATTTGCACCGGCTTGTAGAGCTTTTACTTGCCCGTTGGGCTCAAGAGTTTCCATGGCGGTTGTTGCCGGAATATTAATATCGGGAAGTAACATACGTGTTAATGCCATAACTTTGCAGGCGAGGGTAAAAGTTCCGCCTTTGGCTTGCGCTAAAGGTGTGTCAGGATGAGGAATCAGCGGACCGATTCCAACCATATCGGCGCCGATTTTCTTAAAAAAGAGAATGTCATCAGCAAGTGATTCTAATGTTTGTTCCGGTAATCCGACCAAGCAACCGGTGCCGGTTTCGATTCCGACAGATTTTATATCTAGCAGACATTGTTTACGTCTATCCCAGCTCATCTGTGGATCATATTTTTCATAAAGAGCTTTATCGGTTGTTTCAATGCGAAGCAAAAAGCGATCGCAACCGGCTTTTTTATAAGCCAGATAATCATCATAAGACTTTTCTCCAATGCTCAAGGTAAGGGCGGTATCAAGGGTTTTAATACGCTTGATGAGAGAACACATACGTTCACGCGTAAACCATAAATCTTCACCCGATTGTAGAACGATTGTTTTAAGTCCGAGTTTTTTGACGGCATATTCAGCCAGTTGAAAGATTGTGTCTTCATCAAGCCGGTAACGAGTGATGTTCTTATTATCACGACGCAAGCCACAGTAACAACAGTTATTTTGACAGATGTTTGAAAATTCAATAAGCGCACGCAAATGAATGTTATTACCGACAAATTGTTGCCGTATCAAATCTGCAGCATAAAACAAATCAGAATCAAAAGAAGATTCTTTAAGAAGATAAACCAACTCATTTCGTTCAAGAGAATGAGTTTCCATAGCTTTACTAATCAAATTATGCACAACAAAAAACTCCGAAAAACAAGAAAAAAGTATAATGAAAAAAAATAAAAATCAATCAAAATCAGCATTTTGGAAATAAGATGAATTTTAACATAAAAATAAGGCTGAAGATAAAGCTCCGCAAGCGTTTGACAATAAAAAATCAATGGTTATATTTAGGCTATTAAGTATAATTTTAAATAACGAAAGTTACCCAATATGATTTTGGATGATAAAATTTGCCGCTTGGCCGATCTTTATGGAATAGAGCTGCACGCAACAATAGAAAATAAAGTCTATTTGTTGCAGGCCATGGGCGTGTTACCCAAAGAATTTGATGTTAATGACAAAGACAATGTTTTCAATAACGCCAAAACATTAGATAACATCATAACCCAAAGGATTGATGCCGAATATGTCGATATTGTCCATCAAGTTTCCATTTTAAGAAAAAACAAGGTAAAAGAATTAACCATATCCATTCCTGACGGGGTTGAAGAAATCAAATGGAATTTAAAGGAAGAAGATGGCGATACCTATATAGGAAAAACAGAGGTCTCACATTTGGAACCAATCAGAGATGGAAATGGGGAGCATTGTAGCCGAACAATAGATGGTATAACCTATCGTAAGTACAAATTCGCCTTTCCGTTTGATGTTAATTTAGGCTATCACAATGTTGAGTTTTCATATCGCCACCCTGAAACCGATAGACTGGTTGTTCACAATTCGCGGCTGATATCAGGTCCTGAGAAATGCTATGACCGCATAGGAATAAATGAAGGTAAAAAGACCTGGGGTGTTCCGGTACAGCTTTATGAACAAGTATCGGAAAATAACCTAGGAATAGGTAATTACAGCGATTTAGCTCAATTGGGAAATATGTTAGGCCGAAACGGAGCCGGTATCATGGGCGTTAATCCTCTTCATGCCATGAGAGACGATTATCCCGAAAACGCCAGTCCATATAGCCCAGACAGCCGCATGTTCTATAACTATCTGTATTTGGATGTCACCGCTTTAAAAGAGTTTAAAGAAAGCCCGGAGATAAGAAGTTATTATCACAGCGAGGAATTCCAGAATAAGGTAAATAAAAATCGCCGCAAGGGATATGTTGATTATGCCATAACTCAAGAGTTGACCGACGATATTTTAACTCGTTGTTTTGATAAATTTGCCTCAAACACCAGAAGTGAGGAATATAAACGTTTTTGTGTTTACTGTGATGACAAGGGTGAAGACTTAGAAAATTATGCCACTTTCCGCGCTTTGTGCAAGGTTATGTCACAGCAAGATCCAGCTCCGATAAATTGGAGACAGTGGCCCAAAGAATATCGCCATCCAGATTCTGAAGCGGTTAAGAGATTTCAAAGAGAAAATCGCCATCTGATAAACTACTATAAATATAACCAGTGGCAGTGTGAGCATCAGTTAAAACGTGTTCAGGAAACTTGCCAAAGTTCGGGAATGAAAATCGGCTTATATACGGATATGGCCGTTGGCTGTTCATGCCGCGGATTTGAAGCATGGAACTATCGCGACCTATATCTAAAAGCCTCAGCCGGAGCTCCACCGGATATTTTGAGCCAAAATGGTCAAAATTGGCAATTACTTGGTTTTAATCCGATAAAGCTCAGAGAAAAAGGCTACGAACCCTATATAAAGATTATTGATGCCAGCATGAAGTTTGCCGGTTGCACCAGAATAGACCATGTGTTGCAACTTCAGCGGTTATATATGATTCCCGACGGAAAAACAGCGGATAAAGGCGCTTTCATATATTATAACTTTGATGAGCTAATGACCATAGTTGCGCTGGAAAGTCATCGCCATAAGACCATGGTTATTGGTGAAGATTTAGGCATATTACCGAATGGTTTCCGTCCCAAGCTGGAAGAATACGGCATTTTATCGTATCGAGTTTTACCATTTGAACGGGAGTGGGGGTATAAGAGCGGCTATGGCACAAATGCCATGAAGCACCCAAACGAATATCCGGTTGTGTCGGTTTGTGCTACGTCAACGCATGATACGCCGCCGCTTGCTTGCCAGTGGAATGTTCAAGACATTTATCAAAAGAAGAAGCTTGGCATGATAAGCGAAGAACAAGCTAATGATAAGTTTGAGCAATACGCCACACAAAGAGAAGCGCTGAATTATGCGCTGACCGAAAAAGGAAGTTGGTACAAGGTTGGTGGAGAACCATGCAAATCTCCTCGCCAAGATGCTGAAAAATTGCCAAATAAATTTATTCCGGCGGTTATGGATTATTTAGGGCAGAGTAATTCCGCCATAATGTTGATACCTTTTTCAGATATCTTCGGTGCGAATGAAATGGGCAATATTCCGGGAATTACAGAACTTGCCATATCAGAAAAGCAAACTTTGGTTGATATTAACATGGATAAGGCCTATCCAAACTGGCGCAAAAAGATGCATATTCCTGTTGAGAAAATAGAACAAGTACCAATATTTAAGGAAGTGGTCGATATTGTAAACGGCTATCGTCCTGACGGCAACGATGGCAAAGGCCAGTATTATCAGTTTAGTCGTATGGGTGAGGAAAAGGCTCCAGTTATTGACTTTGATCACTACTATGGCTGGTATGAAAAAATTAAAAACAACAAGGAATTTGAACAGCGAAATATGATACAAGTTCGTTATGGCGAAAGATACCAAAAACATCTGCAAAAATTAACGAACAACACAAAGGATTTTTATAACAATCAAAAAGAAAGATACGAAGAGCATAAACAAAGGCTTGTAAAGGTCTCAGAAGGACGATAGATTGATGAAATCCGATACGGAGCGAGAATAAAAAACCGCTCCGTTTTTTGTGCCCAAAAATTTCAGCGATAAATTTTTCTAAAACACTTGACTAGCAAAAATAAAAGAGTATTACATTGCAACGGAATTTTTGAGTAAGAATAAAAAAACAGAAAAGCAGGAAAAGAATATGTTCGGTTTGATAAAAAAAGCTTTGGGCTTTTATGAAAAGAATTATGCCCCAAAATTATGGGAAGTTATTAAAAATCAAGGATATAGTTACAAGCGTTTTAAGCGAGATGTTTCAGCCGGTTTAACCGTGTCCGTTATCTCGATTCCTTTGTCTATGGCTTTGGCTATTGCCTCGGGGGTGTCACCGGCACAAGGGTTATACACGGCAATCGTTGCTGGATTTTTCATAGCCTTATTAGCGGGCGGACGTTATCAAATCGGAGGCCCGACAGGTGCATTTGCAATTGTCATTCTCGGTGTCTTGAATGGTTATGGTTACCAAGGACTGTTCATGACCATGCTTATCACCGGCGGAGCTTTGATTATTGCCGGACTATTGCGGCTTGGAACCTATATTAAATACATTCCTTATCCTGTCGTTTTAGGCTTTACGGCCGGTATCGGTTTATTGTTGATTTCAACCCAGTTCCAAGACTTGCTGGGCTTGCAGATTCAAAATGTTCCGGCAGCTGTGTTTCCTCGTTGGAATACATATCTACACAATTTGGATAAATTAACCATCGCCTCAACCTTTATTGCATTGATGAGCTTTGGCATTATCTTTTATATCCAAGCAAAACAACCCAAACTTCCGGCTTATTTGGTTTGCGTGGCCGGTTCGATTTTGGTGGTCATGATTTTCAAAATGTTTGGCATTGAGGTTGATACAATTGGTAGCCGCTTTGGTGGAATTCCACACTTTTTACCGGCGCCGACGATTCCGGATTTTAGTTTTGACCTGTTTTTTGCGGTTTTGCCAAGTGGTTTAACCATTGCCTTTTTAGCAGCCATTGAGTCGTTGCTTTGTGCCACGGTAGCTGATGGCATGAGCGGTGATAATCATAATCCAAATGCGGAATTAATCGGGGAGGGTGTTGCCAATTTAATCACCATGTTTTTTGGCGGAATTCCGGCGACAAGCGCAATTGCTCGCACAGCCACAAACCTAAAGGCTCAAGCCTATTCGCCGATTTCCGGGATGATGAACGCCATATTTATCTTAGTGTTTATGCTGTTGTTAGCTCCGCTAGCAAAATACATTCCATTATCTTGTTTGGCAGCCGTTTTAACGCTGGTCGGATGGAATATGCTGGGCATCAGCAAAATGGCAAAAGTTATTGAAGGCCCGAAAGGCGACCGCTATACGCTCATTGTGACATTAGCTTTAACTTTGTTGGCAGATTTGAACACGGCAATTAGTGTCGGCTTTATTATGTCGAGCATTATATTTATGCACCGCATGAGTCGCGAAATGGAAATTGAAACGGAAGAAGAAGTTTTGGTAGATCAAGGCGGCGGCCGCGACTTAACACAGGTTATGTCCAAAGGCGGTGTTATGTCCTTGCGTTTATCGGGACCGTTATTTTTCGGAGCGGCATCGCAAGTTTCAACCTGCTTAAAAAATCTTCCCGAAGCACCAAAGGTTTTGATATTGCGTATGGGCTATGTTCCTTTAGTGGATGCGACTGGCGCACACATTATCGTTGACTTTGTTAAAAAAGCTCAAGCATCGGATACCAAAATCATTTTCTCTAATGTTAAAAAGCAACCGCGTCGTGTGTTAAAAGAAGCCTTTCAGCATGAAGGAATAAGCTCACACAACATTTCAACCGCCAGCACATTTGAAAACGCGGTTAAAATGGCGCGTCGTTACTTGAGAGAAAATATCAGCTCGCAAGATGATAATAAGTAAAAGAAAGAGGTTGATTTGCTTAAAGAAAAAATGATAAGCTTTCAACAAATCAACAAAACATAAGGAAGAAAAAATGTTATTGATATTAGCAATGATGATTTTAGCCGCAGGGCAGGCCTATGCTAATCCGGCTTGTGCGGTTTGCACGGTAGCCGTCGGTGCTTCGTTGGAATTAGCTCGAAGCTTAGGCGTTGACGATAGCGTCGTCGGTGTTTGGGCGGGCGCTTTGCTGGCCTTGTTGGGTTATTGGCTGATTTTGTGGTTTGATAAAAAGAATTGGCATTTTTATGGTCGTGACTTTTTATTAATGGTTATCAGCGTTGGCTCAATTGGTTTTATGTATATGGGTGAAATTGAGTACCGTCCGCAAATTATTGCCTATGTATTTAACCTTGACGCCTTGTTGTTCAGCACGATTTTAGGTGCTGTTGTGTTTATTTATTCGTCAAAGTTTTATCAATGGATGAAAGCAAAGAATGGTGGACACGCTCATTTTCCGTTCGAAAAGGTTGTTGTTCCGGTTGCGGCCTTAGCCTTATTGAGTGTTTATTTTTACTATTATCCTTTGAGCGCGCCGACAATGCCGAGTGCCGAGGACCTACTCAAAAACTTTTAATATTTTGTGAGATTAATACCTCTCATTAGAAAGATGAGAGGTATTTTTTTTGCGCCCAAAATTCAGCCTATCCTCAAAATGCCTGTTGAAAGTAAACGTTATTTATGATATAATCGAGTCGTGAAGGCAAACGATAAGGAGAAGAATTATGTTATATTCACGACAAGAGGCGGTGCTGTCCGCTGTTTTGATGATGGCAGGATTATTACCCTTTAG
>CASFLB010000046.1 GCA_949295395.1 uncultured Pseudomonadota bacterium
ACGGCATGGGGGCTGATATTCATTCTCAAAGTCCGCGTCATCTGTATGGTGAGGACTTATCCTTAGGAAGAGAGACAAGCGATCCTCTGTTCCGTATGGAAAATATTGAGCTGATAACAGCCCTTTCTAAAATCAAAAATCCAAAGACGATTAACGCCATCCGCGAGTTAATTGCCTCTCTTTCGGGCTTAATATACTAATGTACCTATCGTGACTATCGGACTATGACTTTAATTTTTTTAACTCTTTTATAAAGGAACTTTTGATGAAGATGTTTAACAAATTTCAGTCGTCGTTAGGATATCAGGTGACAGATAATCAGATTGATACCTTTGGTGTTGACCACAGCAATTTTTCTGCCCGTGATGAAGTAGAATATCAATTTGCAAGACAAAATAAGGAAAACCAACTCATTCAGAACTACAACAATCAAGGGATAACAAAAAATTATCCGCGGTATGGTACTAATTTTTGGGGCAATCCCGATAATAACTATGGTTTCGGCTCTTCAAATATTCACGACAATATTGAGAATAGAGAGAACCAAACCGAAAAAAGTTATGGGTTCGGAAGTGAAACTCAAACCTTTGAGCAAGAAAGCAATAATTCTACTCAATGGGGATTGAACAGCACTCCTTTAGCGCAAAACAGTAATCTGTTTGAGCAAAGGAGCAATAACAATATTTATGACAATATTATGAGGTCTAATATACAAAATGAAATAGATAAACAAAAAAAATCATATAATCTTAATCAATTAGGCAATAAAGCAAATTTAATTTTAGATACAATAAAGTACACAGGTGAAAATCTTGGCGAACTAGCGGCTGATGCTCAAATTGCTTATCAACATTACAATAAAATGAATAATGTTGGTAAACAGCTGGTTAAGAAATATGGACCTAATCAAGCTGATGGCATAGATAATTATTATCATGCTTTATTGCAATGTAAATTAGCTCAAATTAGTCCTACAAGCAAAGATTGGGGATTAAGAATGGGATATGGAAAAGAGATATATGATTATTATAAGAAAAAAGGTAATATGCCAATGCAAACCATTATTTCTGATAGCAGAAAAGACTTGAAAAACAATCTTTATGGTAGCAATCTTGGATATAATAATCCGTATAAAAATTGTGAGGATATGTTAGATGAGTTCAGAACAGAAAATATGCGCAAAGAAAATATTAGATAGAATTGTCTCTTTTATTCTGACAGCTATTGGTATATGCGCTATTTTAACTATTGGTATATGGTTTATCTTGCCTTATTATACAGAGTATAATTATATACAAACTTGTGTAGAAGAAGGTCATGATAAAAATTTGTGCCAACAAATATGGGAGGAATTGGAAAAACTGGATTGATAAAATTTACCTAAAAAAATTAACTAAATATCTGAAGGCTACTTTAGTGGCCTTCTGTTTTTCTGTCGATAAACAAAACCCAAACTTCTTCAAGATATAATTTGAAGGATTTGACCGATAGGTTACAACAATATCAGAACAATGCTTTGAATAATAGTAACAGCACTTTAAATTCAGGCTTAAACAACGGTTCAATCTTTAGTCCGAACAATATGCAAAGTTTGAATTTGAATGCAAGTTCGGCTCTTTATCCTCAACAAAATTCGTTCAACACTTATTCTCAACCATATCAACTCGCTCAAAATTCTTTGCCGAATTCGGGGATTGATGTGGTGAAACCCAGAGATTATAAGCTAGGAACATTAAGTGGGCTTTCAGAATCAGGAAACGATCCTGCCGCAATAGGAAAAGATAATGCAGGAGGACCAAGTTATGGAGCATATCAAATAGCAACCTATACAGGAACAATGAATAAATATCTTAATTTTATAAAGAACAATCCTCAATATAGGAAATTTTATGATGCATTAGAAAGGGCTGGAGGAAATAAAGCAGCAACTTTAAAAGATCCAATCTTTATCAACGAATGGAAAGCTTTATCTCAATCGGATTTAGATATAAAATACCATATTTAGCTTGTTCGCCATAAAATCCTTACAACATTAATAGCAAGGCAATCAAAAGAACTCCGTAAAGTATCACTCCCGATAAATAGCTAAAGGCAATTCTGAAATCCGCCCTTGAGGGAATCGCATTTTCGATAATAATTGTTTGTAATAAAATATATCCTAGGTATCCCACGATTGTGTGCGGAATATGGGGCAACAGATAACGATTGAGGTAAAAAGACAGCGGCAGAAGAAAAAGCGGCGCCAAGCTTGACGGCAAAGCGTTATAAAACGTGATGTTGCGAAAGCCAACGCTTCCCGTGACATAACCTCCTAAAGGGTCCTTCCGCGGAAATACCGTAAAGTTGACCGGATGGGCATTCAAAAAAAGCCCCACGAAAAAGTGCATGAGCTCATGTAATATTGTTCCGGGGATGTTAACCAAGGCACAGATAAACATACTGTTATAGGTCGCGTATTTTATTCTCATTAACAACACAACCGCCAGTATGGTATAAAACCGATTGTTAAAAAAGCTCTCGATAACTGCCGGACTATTCACATAGTCGATAAAATTTCCAAGCGCCCTTCCGATGATGTCAAACATATTAGCCCCGTTTTAAAACCGCTAGACCGGCTAAATAGGTGTTTAACATTAATTTGCATAGATTTTTCTTGGTTACCATGCGAAAATCATTGATTATTGTTGTGGTTAAAAAAGAGCTCATGGCAAATAAACTCAGCCACAAAACCTGCCTTGCAACTTTTTTCTTGCGAGCATTAAGGTGCGTATATATTGCGTCAAATGACGGCTGCCATAATTGCATCATTCGTATAATCATCGCACGATAGCCTTGCGGCTGTTTGGCTGCTCTTAGATGATAGTTGTATAATAAAAACCACAAATTTTCATTTTGCAAAACATATCCAACGAAGATATCTAAATATGTGTTTAAATTTTTATAAGCGTTTTTGCTGGTTTCTATCTGCGACATTTTGTCATAGAGTTGCTTGAGTGTTTGCAGATTTATGGCGGCTATTAAATTATCCATATTTGAAAACTGGTTATATATCGTTCCTACCGAACAGCCTGATGCTTCCGACAATTTTCTCGCCGTCAGATATTCCATCCCCTTGCTTTCAACCATTTGCCGACCGACCCCAATAAGGTAGGTGCGGATATTTTCTTTGCTCTCAGTCATCTTTGCTTAATAAATTGTTTGTAATTCGATTTTATACTATTACATATATATCAATTATCGCTCGTGTTCAATTTTTTTATTAAAGGATTTGGATAACATGACTCATAAATTGCTTTCTTGCTCTGCTTTGGGACTGTTTTTGCTTTCTTCTGTTGCTTTTGCTCAGGAAGGGTCTTCTGATTTTTATCAAAATATTTTGTTCTCCGAAGACTATGAGCAACAACAGCAAGAAAACCAAGCTAAAAATAGCGCGGCTGAACTTTTGAAAAAAGATATCTCCGCAACAAATGTTCTAGCTGTTGATGCCAACACCCCTGCTCCGCAGACACTTTCTCAAGCTCTTGATGATTTGGAGAAAGAATATGGTTCTGCTCCGCTCGGCTTGGTTTGGGGGGCCAGCATGTCTGATATCGAAAAAATGGGCGTCCGTCTTATTCCTCAGCCGATGAAAGATTATACCAACTCTTTTATGGCTGAAAAACTTCCGAATCCGCTCAAAGATTTTTCAACCGTTTATCTTGTTTTTGGTGATGCCAATAAGCTCTACCGCGTGCTGGCTCATAGCGATATGATTTCCAATGATACTCCTCAAGCCTCAAAAACCTTAGAACTCTATAACCAGTATTACAAACTGCTGGATAAAAAATATGGAAATGCCCAGCAAAATTATTCCTTAACGACTCAAAATCTTGATCTTAATTTCTCTCCAAACGCTTCGGCCGCCGCCCAGTCGCCTGAGAGCAATCCCAATCTCTTGAATGATCTCCTTAATGGTTCGGCCGTACTGTATGCAACATTCGGCGGGGAAAACGTTGGTGTCGCTTTGGCCGTTAATGTTGATGGAAATAATCAAACTTATATCGAAATTGATTACCGAAATTTAAAGATTCTTAATGAAAATGAGCTAAATGTATTAGAAGCTTTATAATATTTTTTTAAGGACTGTTTAGGATATGAAAAAAGTTGCTTTTTGTGCTGTTTCAGGAAACGGAATGAGTCCGTTGGCTCAAATTTTTGTGAAAAAAGGTTATCAGGTATTTGGCTCTGACCAGAGTTTTGATGCCGGAAGGGATCATGCGAATCGTGCCGCTCTTGTGGCTGCCGGCATCAACCTTGTACCTCAGAATGGTAGCGGAATTTCAGATGATTTGGAATTTTTATGTGTTTCTTCTGCCATTTCTGACGATAATCCCGACGTTCTCATGGCTAAGAAAAAAAATATTCCTATTCTTAAGCGTTCGGAGCTTTTGGCTAAGCTCTTTCATGAATATGATTACAATATCGCTGTCGGCGGAACGGCCGGAAAAACAACAACAACGGCGATGATTGGCTTCATTCTCGATAAACTAGGCAAAAAGCCATGCATGATTAACGGCGGAATGCTGCGCGATTATGAATCAAACATCGGGCTGCCAAACTATATTTATAACAACAACGATATTTGCGTGGTTGAGGCCGATGAAAGCGATGGTTCCATCCGTTCTTATCACCCTTATATTGCCTTGGTAAATAATATCTCTCATGACCACGTTGATATTCCGACTTTAGTTGAATATTTCAGCGAATTTGCTTCTCATGCTCGTCATGCACTTGTTGTCAATGCTGATTGTCCGTTGGCCTCGAAGCTCAACCATTCAAACAAAATCACTTTCTCGATTTTATCTTCTGCTGCTGATTTATATGCTTGCAACATCAAAGCGATTGATAACGGCGTTTCTTACACCTTAAACGGTAAAGAATATTTCCTCAATCTTATCGGCAAGTTTAATGTTTCCAACGCCTTGGCTGCCATTGCTTGTTGCAAAGTTCTCGGCATTAGCGTTGATGCCGCCGCTACAGCTTTGCAAGGTTTTCATGGAATAAAACGCCGCCTTGAAGTTGTCGGCACCAACAACCGCAATATTACTCTGATTGATGACTTTGCGCACAATGCCAGCAAAATTGAGGCCTCACTCAAGGCGCTTAAAGAATATTCCGGACGACTCATTGTTATGTATCAATCACACAAGCCTTTTTCGGCACGCACGACCGGTGAAGAAGACGGCGTGGTCTTTGGTCAAGTGCTTGATAAAAACGATATTTTGTTGATGCCGGAAATTTATATGCGCGATCCAATCAAAGATGCCGATATATCCGGTGCTGATTTGGTTCGTTTTGCTCAGAACAACGGCGTCAACGCCCTTTTCCTTGAGACAAAAGACAAAGTTCGCGACTATATTTTGCAAAACGCTCAAAACGGGGACCGAATCGTCATCATGGGAGCAAGGGACAACTCTCTGCCGGATTTCAGCCGCCAGCTTTTGCAAGACTTGGCGGACAAGCCTGAAGCCGTTAATTCTTAAGATTGTTTCGGAGGTGCGTTATGTATTATCCCTTAACCCCAGGTGATAAAATCGGACTGGTTTCACCCTCTCGAAACGTAACCGAGCAAGAGATTGCCAAAGGTGTTGACTATCTGCGATCACTCGGCTTGGTTCCGGTTATGGGAAAAAATGCATTTAACGCCTTTCGCTATATGGGCGGAACAGCCGAAGAACGTGCCAAAGATATTATGGGCTTTTTTCTTGATCCGGAGATTAAGGCTATTTTTGCAACGTCCGGCGGCGACGGAAGTCAATATATCTTGCCGCTTTTGGATTTTGAACTCATCAAAAAAAATCCCAAGCCCTTGTTCGGCTTTAGCGACACAACGGCTTTGCAAAACGCTTTGGTGGAAAAATGCAGCCTTATTTGCCCAAGCGGGCTCACTCTCAATTATGATTTTCGGAGCGGAAGTCTTAATAAAACGCTTGATGCAAGCGTCAAAAACATAATTTTCGGTGACGAGTTTTGTTATTGCGCAGGCAAGCCGGTTATTGTCGGTGAGGCAAAAGGTAAGCTTATCGGCGGATGTTTAAGCCTGTTTCGCAACCTGTGCGGAACGCCTTTTTTTCCATCTCTCAAAGGGGCGATTTTGTTGGTGGAAGATGTGGAAGAGCCGACCTATAAGATTGACCTGATGCTTCAACAAATTTCTCAATGCAAAGATTTTGATAAGCTTAGCGGTCTTATCTTTGGGCGCTGCTTGGATTGTCCCGTTCGCCGTGAGGGTGACGGCACGATTGATGAAATTATCTCTTACTTTAGTGAAAAACTTTTTATCCCCATCATTAAAGACTTTCCTTACGGGCATGACTTTGAACGTGTTATGCTGCCCTTAGGGGCTGAGGTTAAACTCCTTAGCTCGGCAAACGGTTGTCAAGTTTGTTCTATATAAAAAAAATAGAGAGACGTTTCTCAACGGCTCTCTAAGACATAAATAACTCAATTTCATTTGGTAAAAAACATTTCACAATGTTTGTTGACTTTACCTAATAATTGTAACCAAAATCTAAAATAAACACGTATGTTCAGCATCTGAAAAAAACAGACACCTTTCGTGAAAATCAAACTTTAACCATCAAAAAGAAAGACGTTTCACAACGGCTCGCTCTTTGTCTTAAAGACATCAACACTTTGATATCTTTAAAAATGAATCATGACAATTATACCTAAAATAATACTAAACTGAATGTTTCCTTATCTCTTTTATCTTATTTTGTCAACAAAAAAAATAGAGAGACGTTTCTCAACGGCTCTCTACAAAACAAACATAAAATAAAAATTTGCATTACTTCGATCAAAAATCATTTCACAATGGTCGTTGATCTTAACTTAATATCAATCAATAATCATAATAAACTTGGGGAAAGGCGTTTCACAACGATGTTTATTTTCCCATAGCTATGACTTATTCGTCTTTTTCGAAAATGCCTTTGCACCTTCAAGAAAAGACTGAGAGAGAAGTTTATAAAGGAGAAGACGTTTCACAACGGCTTAATCTTTTTTTATTCCCTACAAAGTGTAAATGCTTAATTATATCTAACTAATAAATTTGTTCTTATTTTATTACTCCATTTTTTGTTTTTTGTCAATATTAAAAAAGTCTTTTATTTTATTTTTTTATGTGCTATAAAGGCTTGTCTTTTTTTTAACCTTTTTGAAAGGACTTTGTCTAAAATGAAAGTCGTTACAATGATTCCGGTGCGAATGGCTTCGACGCGTTTGCCCAATAAGCCTTTGCTTGAAGTTAACGGAAAAACAGTTATACAACGTGTTTATGAAAATGTTAAAGCTTCTGTCCCCGGTGATATTATCATTGCCGCTGGCGATCAAGTCTTGGTTGATGAGGCTAAAAAGTTCGGTGCAACGGCCATTTTAACCGATCCCAAGCTTCCGAGCGGTACCGATCGTATTGCTGCAGCGCTTAAACAAATCGACCCTGATGGAACAAAATACGATATTGTAGTTGACTTCCAAGGCGACGGTCTCAATGTTGACCCGAAAGTTAATCTTGATTTAATCGACATGATTGAACGTACCGATTGTGATATTGCTACTTGCGGTATGGTCTTTAAAAATGAGAAGGATGTGCAAGACCCATCTATGGTTAAAATTGTTATGGGACTTCACGAGGGCGAAAAAGAAGGTCGTTGCCTGTATTTTACACGTGCGGCTGCTCCTTATATCCGCGATCCTGAAAAATGTAAAAATCATGACTATTATCATCATATCGGTATTTATGTCTTTAAAGCAAAGTCTCTGCAAAAAATGGTTTCTTTGCCGGTTGGCGTCTTGGAAGGAAGAGAATCTCTTGAACAGCTTCGGGCCCTTGAAAACGGCATGACCATTCGCGCTAAGATTGTGGATAATATGAAGCTGGTTGATAACGCTCCGGCCGACATTAACACTCCTGAAGAATATGAAGAAGCTTGTAAGTGGATTAAGTAATATTTTCTTCAAACGAAAAACTAAAAACAGCGGATTTAAAAATCCGCTGTTTTTTTGTTGCCGTTCACAGATTAAAATTCAAGGACGGGGCGAACATCTTGGGAATTGCTCATACTTAATTTTAGAATACCATAATTTTTGCCAATATCCATCGCCCATATATAATATTCACTATACCTAGATGAAGACCAAAATCTACTTATACCCTCACCACTACTGCGACTTAAACCCGTCGTGATTATTGTTTTATTGTTGAAAATACTTGTCATTATTCCTGCGGCTGGCAAACACCAATCGCCAGATTTTGTTCCTTCGGTACTATACTCATTCGCACCCCATACGGCAGGGAGCTCATTCTTATTTCCGCGTTCTTTTAACTTTTTGCTATTTTCACAACTCGAAAAATCTCTTGCTGCATCAAGCTCTTGCACATACAATGGCAATGTTGAGATATACCATGCAGATGTACTCCATTGATAGCTACCAATTGAACGTAAGGCCAGCGCCTGTCCATGACCTTTCCCATCTGAATAGACAACAACACCGATTGGTGTTTTGGCTCCTGATACAATATCGATGTCAGACATGGAGCAACTTTTATCGCTAAATAGTGTGCTACCTATCCGACAATCGGTTATTTCGACACAACCTTTTCCATCCTGCCATTCAAAACCGTCATAGCATGTGCATTTTGCATATTTTCCATCACAATCGGCTCCTATTCCACCACCATTAAGATATCCTCTTCCTAAACATAAGTAAGGAAAATCACTACATGCCCCACCGCTGTTACTCGGGCAATACCAATAATTTCCGAACGGGCATTTCAAGCCGCCGTCACAAGACGAGGTTTCGGTATAACCTAAGGTCGTACAGCTTGGGGTGGCAATACAAGCCGCCTGACTTTGCGCTAGGCCGAAAAGAATAAAGGCGGTGGTTGTATAAAGTATTTTTTTCATTGTCGTTCTCCTTTGCTTTTTTCTACATTGCGCAATAGTCGCAATAATCCGTGCAACCG
>CASFLB010000047.1 GCA_949295395.1 uncultured Pseudomonadota bacterium
AAAAGAAAATTATTATTAATGAGCAAAATGTTTTTTCCTTTGACGGAAAAAAGCTGATTCCGCTCGGACAAGCCTGCGAAATGGAAGATATTTGGCAGGGAAAAATTTTTACCATTGAAAATAATCTTTATGCTAAAAAAGGGGATGAACTTTCTCTTTGGGTAGAAAATTTTGATTCCATCTATGTGGTCGAAATAGGTGAGCCGGCACAAAAGCAGTTTGAGCTGGTGCACGATGTTCTTGTCATGGTCGAAAAAGGTGTTGCCGGTCTCAGAAAATTGGCTAAAGCCTATGCACCCTATTTGGATGCGAAACTATCATGGAAAGAAAAGCCTATTTTGTTCGTAGAACGAGAAAAGGAGGATAAGGTTTTTGTTGTGATAGAAGATGAAAACGGTAATATTCGTCTGTCAGAGCAAAAAGCTGTTTTTATTGATAAAGATAGTAATTTCTTTTGCTGGAATTATCGAATTTATAATTTCTCGTTTGATAGCGTAGAATTTTATTTAACTTCGTTGCATCTGCTGTTTGCAGGGAATAATTATCTTGTCTTTCGTAATGATTATGACGAGAATGATAATGAACATTCGGCAGCTATTGCCATTAGCAAAGATGGAAAGCTTACGCCATTGGGTTTAGAGCCTGAAATTGTAGAGTTACCGAATGCTACTGTGATTAAATCTTCCGAAGGAGTTTATCATTTGAAGAAAGATGAGCTTTGCTGTGTGACAAATGCTTGTTATTCAGATAACTCATTTTTCATACATGACGACGGAACAGTTGTTCATACTTACACGATTAAACAATCTGATGCGCCTGATATCTCAAGTGAAGATACTTATCGTTTGGTGGATGGTGATTATCAACTTGTTAAACGAGAAGACAAATAAAAATTTCAGCCCCATTGCTTTTTACAGCAAAGGGGCTGTTTTTTGAGATTATCTTAGTTTAGCGACCTTGATTTATTCTGTCTTTGTACAGTTTATTTATGATTTCTTGGTTCTTTGTTGGGTTTACTCTTGTTCTCGATACTGTGGCGTTTTGTGCGGCAATGTATGAATTCAGATTGACCTTAAGCTTGTCTATTAAGCCGAATTTGCGTCCTTCGCGAAGGGCTTTTACATAGGCTTCTTTGTAATAAGGGTCATATTTCATTCTTAAATTGTGTTTGTTTTCCTTATCTTTGGCATGAGCCGTGGACAAACCATAAGACACAGAATTACGAAAGCGAAGCAACTTAGCTTTCATGGTCGGGCTTTGACCTTTTTCTTGACGCCAACGTTGTAGCCCTAACTTAAACGCGTTTAGCATTTTAGAATCATTACTTAGATATAAATATCCGGCACCAAGGCCAATAAGCGGATTTCCGGTTGCAACCATTGTTCCTAAAGTTACGGTTGCTCCTATTGCTCCGCGGGCAATACCTTTGGCGGTTTGCTTCATCATTGTTTTTGTATCTAGGTTCTTATCAGACATTTGTGTTATCCTTTTTTTGTGATTTCGGGTATCATAGCTTATTTTTGTCAAATTGTCAATAAAAAATCAATCCCATTTTTTAAACACAAAGAAAGCGGCAAGGATAATTAAAATAAAGCCGACGACGTAATTCCACTTCAAATCTTCCTTTAAATACAAAACCGAAAATATACAAAAAACCGTAATTGTTATCGCTTCTTGCATGGTTTTTAATTCCGCGGCGCTATAAAATTCATGCCCGATACGGTTGGCCGGAACCTGAAAAATATATTCAAAAAAAGCAATGCCCCAGCTTGCCAAAATCACAATCCACAGTGCTGTGGACTTAAACTTTAAATGCCCGTACCATGCAAAAGTCATGAATATATTTGAAATGGTCAGCAAAATTATCGGATAATAGGCGCGCATGTTGTTCCTCTGTTTTTTTGTGTTCTCCCTTTAGCCGACTGTAATACAATTTTTTGCAATTTAAACTGTTTTTTTGAGTTTTTTTATGTTTCTTTTTATTTTATATGGGTTATACTTGCTTATTAATTTTTATTTGCGAAAGGTTGTTCATGTCCAACTCTCATACCGGCGCCAAAAAGCGCAGCCAAATCCGAATCGAAAAAGAAGCCGCCGCGCTCCAGCGTAATCTTGCCAAGCGCAAAAAACAACAGGCCGAGCGCGAAAAACTTAAGGCACAAAAACAAGCCTTGAAACAAAACGAACAATAAATTTCTAGCAACAGGAAACAGACTTATGGATAAAATCAAAATTATCGGCGGAAAAAAACTTAACGGAAAAATTTATATCAGCGGTGCCAAAAATGCTGCTTTGCCGCTGATTTGTGCTTCTCTCCTAACCGATGAAACGGTGACGTTGACCAATATGCCGATGTTGTCCGATATTACGGCGATGAATGCTTTACTTGCCGAACTCGGCACCCAGATTGACGCCTTTGATGATTTTGTGGACGGGCATCCGACCAAGACTTATTCTTATCGCACACCGAAATTCAAAAGCCTTGTTGCGCCTTATGATTTTGTGCGGAAAATGCGTGCGTCTTATTATGTTCTCGGGCCGCTTTTGGCGCGCGAAGGACATATTGAGCTTTCACTTCCAGGGGGGTGTGCCATCGGGGCGCGTCCGATGGATATTCATCTTTCGGCCTTGGAGCAAATGGGTGCGAAAATTGAGATTAAAAACGGTTATGTTCATGCTGATGTTGACGGACGTCTTAAAGGGGCTCATATCATCTTTCGAATCGCATCGGTCGGCGCAACCTGCAATATTCTAATGGCCGCAACCCTTGCTGAAGGAACAACCACAATTGAGAACGCCGCCAAAGAACCAGAAATCGGCGACCTTATCGACCTGTTAAACGCCATGGGAGCCAAAATCTCGGGAAAAGACACCTCAATTTTGACAATTGAGGGCGTTGACAAACTTCATGGGGCTCGTCACAAAGTGATTGCCGACCGTATTGAGGCTGGCTCTTATGCCGTGGCAGCCGCCATTACTCGCGGCAAAATCGAACTGATTAACGCGCAAGCCGCAACCTTGCAGACACCGCTTAATATTCTGCGCAGTATGGGCGTTACGGTTGAAGAAAAAGAAAACTCGCTGATTATTGACGCCCAAGACCGCGAGCTTGAGGGCAAAGATATTATGACCGATTTTTACCCCGGCTTTCCAACCGATTTACAGGCTCAGTTCTTGGCGCTTATGTTGACCGCCAAAGGTGCTTCTATGGTGACCGAGACCATTTTTGAAAACCGTTTTATGCATATTCCCGAATTGCTACGTATGGGCGCAAATATTAATGTTCACGGTCATGCCTCCGCCATTGTTCGCGGCGTGGACAAGCTTTATGGGGCGCCGGTTATGGCAACGGATCTGCGCGCCTCTTTTGCTTTAATCTTGGCCGGCCTGATTGCTGAAGGCGAAACCATCGTTAACCGTGTTTATCACCTTGACCGCGGTTATGAACATTTGGAGCAAAAGCTTAAAGGTGTGGGTGCTGATATTGAACGAATCAAAGAACCGGACTAAATATTAAGTAAAAGGAGTGATTTTTATGTCTGAGGTTCTGGAAGAAAAAGAAAAAACAGAGGTTAAGCCCGTAACATTAGAGGAGAAATTGGCGGATATTGATGCCACCGAGCAACAGCTTTTGCAGGCTTTTTCAATGCAAGATACAACGCCACCCGAGGATTATGTCGCTTATGCCGGAAAGCCCAAACCGCAAGATGAGGCTTGTGCCGTTCAAGATGATGTGATTGCCGCGCTTAAAACCGTGTGCGACCCTGAAATTATGGTTAATGTTTATGATATGGGGTTGATTTATGCCATAAATATTCAGCCAAACGGTGATGTTTTTATTGACATGACTCTGACGGCTCCGGGGTGTCCGGCGGCCGGAATTTTGCCTCAGCAAGCGGCTGATGCCGTGGCTCAGCTCAAAGGTGTCGGCAATGTTGAGGTTAAAATCGTGTGGGAGCCGGCTTGGACCATGGAGCGTATGTCAGACGAAGCGCGCGCGATGTTTGACTTGTTTTAGAGGAGAATGTTTATGCCCCAAGTCTTTTTGCTGAAAAAAGTTCAGTTACCCAATGCAAGTTGTACCAGCTATGTGATTTCTGATGCTGATTTGCCACAGAATCTTTCCGAAATTGAGATTAAGCTTTCCGCTAAAGATGAAAAAGAGTTGCGCGGCGGTGTGTCTTCAACAGCCGATGCCCCCACAATTGCTATATTGCTCGGGCGCGACGGTGAGGCTTATTCTATTGATGAGCCTTATCTCAAGGCTGTGTTCTCTTGTGGGGCAAAAGTCAAGCTGATTCATTATTTTCATCCGGCCGAACAGCTTAAAGAAGTTGATGGGGTGCTGCTCCCCGGTGGTTTCTTTCCAACCCCGAAAGAATGGTACACAGAATCCTATGATGACGCTCCGGCTCCCAATGCACGTACAAAGGCTTATTTAGAGCTTATTGATGCCGTTTTTGCTAAGAAATTGCCGCTTCTTGGAATTTGCGGAGGCATGCAGATGCTGGCCGGCAAGTGCGGCGCCAAACTTTTGCGAAAAATTACGCCTTCTGATGTTGAACACCGCTCTATTCCAGCAAATTCTTATGCTCATGATATCCGTCTTGCTTCAAACTCTTTGCTATCAGTCTTAAACGGCGGCAGTCTGAACGCTAAAGTTAACTCTCGTCACTCGGAAGCTGTGGTTGAAGTTCCCGATGACAAGCTTCGTATCTCAGCCAAAGCCGCCGATGGAGTTATTGAAGCGATTGAGCTTAAAAATTATGCCGGCTTTGCGCTTGGCGTGCAATGGCATCCTGAACGCATGGTCTTGCAAAACGAAAAATTTGCTTCGGCGATTTTTCAACGCCTGTGTGATGAAGCTAAATCTTTTAAAAAGAAGAAATAATCATGACTATTGACGACTTAATTGAAAATTTTGACTTGCTTGATGACTGGGAAGATAAATATCGTTATCTGATTGATTTGGGCGAAAAATATACAACTCTTCCTGCTGAGCTTCATCAGCCTGAATGGAAGGTTATCGGCTGTCAGTCTCAAGTTTGGCTGGTGCCGGAAGTTAAAACCGATGAGGGCAAAAAGCTTTTGTATTTTCAAGGTGACAGCGATGCCGCCATTGTTAAAGGTTTAATTGCGATTGTGGTTACACTTTTTTCCGGTAAATCCAAAGAGGAAATCCTCAACCTTGACATTGATAATTCCTTTGCTAAAATCGGGTTACAGGAGCATTTGAGCCCGAGCCGCCGAAACGGCTTGGAAGCTATGCTCGAAAAAATTAAGTTTTATGCACAATCTTTGGGCTAATGTATTATGAATATTCATGAGTATCAGGCAAAAAAACTTCTTTCTAAATTCGGCATTTTAATTCCGAACGGGAAAATCGCCTACACACCTCATGAAGCCAAACGCGCCGCCAATGAGGTTTCGGCTCGCGGACCTTGGATGCTAAAGGCGCAAATTCAGTCCGGGGCTCGTGAAAAAGGCTATTTTCTTGAAAAATCGTCGGGAAAAAAAGGTGGAATGCTTATTCCTGAAGCCGAGCAAATGCTTGGGGCAACTTTAGTTACCCCGCAAACCGGACCTTTGGGAAAACCTGTCAGCCGCATTTATGTTGAGGCTTTTCAAAAAGTTCAGCAAAAATTTTATGCCGCCCTTATCATTAACCGTGTTCAGGCAGAATTGACTTTGCTTGTTGCTAAGCTTGATGATGGACGGACCATCACTCAAGTTGCGGCTGAAACTCCTGAGCTAATCTTAAAACTCCCCTTAAATTTGCAAAAGGGTGTCTCTATTGCTCAAATGAGAGAGGTTCGCGACTTCCTTGGGATTTCGGAAAAAAGCGATAAACATCTTAAATCTTTTGTAAACGGTTTGCATAAGGCTTTTATTGAATATGATGCCTCAATGATTGAAATTAATCCTTTTGGGGTTGATTATCGCGGGCGCATTTTTGCCCTTGATGCCAAAATG
Source organism: uncultured Pseudomonadota bacterium (assembly GCA_949295395.1). Taxonomy (GTDB): domain Bacteria; phylum Pseudomonadota; class Alphaproteobacteria; order RF32; family CAG-239; genus HGM16780. The sequence goes on from CASFLB010000047.1 coordinate 5,974, forward strand.
TCTTTTGATGATAACGCTGCTTACCGTCATCCCGATATTGTTCGCCTACAAGATGAATATGAGGAAGAAGATCGTGCTCTTAAAGCTCGTAAATATGGTTTTAAGTACAATGATTTTGATGACAGCGGTGTCGGTTGTATTGTAAACGGGGATGGCATCACGCTGGCCGCCATGGACTTGATTCATGAGGCTAAAATGGGCTTGGCTTGTGCTCTCAATGTTAAAGGTGGTGTGGATAAAGACAAGATTGCCGCCGGTATTAAAATCATTATGACAAACCCCAAAGTTGAGGGAATTCTGATTAATATTCTCGGTGGTTTTTTGCGCTGCAACTTAATCGCCGACGGAATTGTTGAAGCGGCCTCTGAAGTTGGCCTGAACGTGCCGCTTGTGGTGCGGTTTGAAGGAACAAACAAAGATGAGGCCAAAGATATTTTGCTTAACTCTAAATTGCCGCTGATTATTGCTGATGATATGGAAGATTCGGTCGACAAGCTTGTTTCTGCCGTGGAGGCTGCTTACTGATGTCTGTTTTTGCTAATAAAGATACAAAAGTTCTTGTTCAAGGTATTACCGGTACACAGGCCTCTTTTCATGTGCGTCGTTCTTTGGAATATGGCACAAATATTGTTGCCGGTGTTACTCCCGGCAAAGGCGGGACCGAGCATTTGGGCTTGCCGGTCTTTAATACGGTCAAAGAAGCCGTGGAACAAACCGGTGCTAATGCCTCTGTTCTATTTGTTCCGGCAAAGGCGGTTAAAGGTGCCGTCACCGAGGCCGCGGAGGCTGGTCTTGATTTGGCTGTTTGCATTACCGACGGTGTGCCGGTGTTGGATATGCTCCAGATTAAGGAAATGCTTAAATCACACAAAACCTTGCTTATTGGGCCGAACACCCCTGGGTTAATTACGCCCGAAGAGGCACGGCTTGGAATTTTTCCGGAAAATATTCATCAAAAAGGGCATATCGGGATTGTTTCTCGCTCATCGACATTAACTTATGAAGCCGTTCTTGAAACAAACCGTGCTAATATGGGGCAAAGCACAGTTATCGGTTTGGGTGATGATATGGTTATCGGCTCGGATTATATTCCGTCATTAGATGCCTTTGCACAAGATGATGAAACCGACGCCATTTTGCTCATCGGACAACAAGGCGGCGGTTTTGAAGAAGCGGCGGCTATGCATTATAAAACAATGGAGATAAAAAAACCGGTGATTGCTTTTGTGGCGGGAAACTCTATTCCCTTCGCGCATAAAATGGGATATGCCGGAGAAGTGATTGCTGACGGAAAAACATCGGTTATTGATAAACGGAACGCTATGCTTGATGCCGGTATGATTGTGGTTGATGAAATTAACCAAATTCATCAAGTGTTGCTTGATATTTTGTCGTAGTGTTATGTTTGCGCTGTTCAAATCTCTTATTAATACACTCTTGCCACCACGCTGTAAGTTATGCGGAAAGATTGTTTCAGATGATGATAGCTTGTGCCCCGAATGTTTTAATAAAATTAATTTTATATCTCGCCCCTATTGTCAGCATTGCGGACAACCGTTTGACTATGCTTCGTCAGCGTCAAAAGTTTTACTTTGTCCAAACTGCACGCAAAACAAACTGCCGTGGTTTCGGTTAGCACGTTCGGCTTTTCGCTATGAGGAAGATTCAAAAAATCTTATCCTCTCGTTCAAATTTTATGACCGCACGGATAATGCTAAAATTCTTGCAAAGTTTATGAAAAACGCCGCGCAAGATATTTTTGATAAAGGTATTGACTTAATCGTTCCGGTGCCGTTGCATTATACACGACTTTTTCGACGCAAATATAATCAATCAGCATTGTTAGCGATTGAGCTCTCTAAGCTGACCGGTATTCCTGTTGAATTTGATGGGCTTGTACGGCACAAGAAAACACGGCCGCAAGTCGAATTTTCGGGAAAAGTTCGGCAGCTTAATGTTAGAAATGCTTTTTCCGTTAAACGTCCTGATGATTTTAAGGGAAAACACATTCTTTTGATTGATGATGTGTTGACAACTGGTTCAACGCTTAAAGAATGTGCGAAAGCCCTCAAAAAAGCGCATCCGTCTTCGATAGACCTACTCACGGCCGCTCGTGTGTGCGACTAAAAAAACGTTTTGGCTTTTTCTATGGCCTTAATCAGGCAATCAATATCTTGTTTATTGCTATACAGTCCTAAGCTGGCGCGGGCAACGGTTTCGTATCCCATGCGATGAACCAAAGGTGCGGCGCAATGGTGACCGGTGCGAACGGCAACGCCTTCCTGACTTAAAATAAAGGCTAAATCTTGGCTATGAATTTTATCAACCGCAAAGGAAAAGACACCGCCTTTGCCTTTAGCCGTGCCAATGATTTTTAGCCCTTTGACTTCATTTAAGCGCTCGGTGGCATAATTTGTCAGCTGTTGTTCATGCTCAAGTATATTATCCCAGCCCAAGTGGCTGACATAGCGCAAGGCCTCGCCTAAACCAACGGCTTCAACAATTGCCGGCGTTCCGGCCTCAAACTTGGCTGGCGGCGGCGCAAAAGTTGTTTTTTCAAAAGTGACGATATCAACCATTTCACCGCCGGTTTGATAAGGTGGCATTTCTTCGAGTAAGTCTTGCTTGCCGTATAATACGCCAATTCCGGTCGGGCCGTATAACTTATGCCCCGAAAAAGCCACAAAATCGCTTTGCCATTTTTTAACATCTATTTGATGGTGAACCGCAAATTGGCAGGCATCGACTAAAACTTTTGCGCCCATCTGATGAGCTGCTTCCGTTATCTCTTGAATCGGAAAAATTGTTCCCAAAACATTTGACATTGCGGTAACGGCAACAAGTTTGGTCTTCTCACTTAACTGGCTTAAAAATTCTTCTTTTATAAAACTGCCGTCATCGGCGATTTTAAAGACCTTGAGCGTTAGCCCCAGTTCATCACGGAGCATTTGCCACGGGATTAAATTTGAGTGATGCTCGGCCTCGGAAATTAAAATTTCATCACCGGCGCGGAGCTTGTGTCTGCCCCAAGTGGCGGCAACAAGGTTGATTGATTCCGTGGCGTTGCGTGTAAACACAATTTCTTTTTTTGATGCGGCATTAATAAATTTTTGAACTTCTTCACGCGCTTGTTCATATTCGTAAGTCAGTTCTTCCGACAAGGTATAAGACCCGCGGTGGACATTGGCATAGTGGCGCGTCATCACGTCAATCATTTTATCAATCACGATTTTGGGCTTTTGCGCCGAGGCCGCCGTATCAAGAAACGTGTTGCGCTTGCCGTTGATTAAGATTTGCAACTCCGGAAAATCAAGGCGGATTTGTTCAACATCATACATTATTTTCCTCACTTTGCCAATTTGGCCTTTGCGGCTAACCAGTCTTTGATGTCTTGATTGTTGATTTTTTCAAGAACATCTTGGAGATAGGCATCAACCAAAATTTGCTTGGCTTCTTCCTCTCCGATACCGCGTGAGCGCATATAAAACAGCTGATCGGCATCTAATTCTCCGCTGGCCGCACCATGAGAGCATTTGACATCGTCGTTATAAATTTCAAGTTCGGGCTTTACATCAATTTCGGCCTCATCGGTCAGCAACAAAGCTTTATGCAGCTGCGCGCCTTCGGTTTTGATTGCCATGGGGGCAATGTGAATTTTGCCCTGAAAAACGCCTTTGGCTTGGCCACCGACAACACCTTTGACCAACTGGGTTGACTTGGTATATGGAGCCAAATGTTCGACATCGGTCGTGGTATCAATTACCGCCCAGCCGTTCATGATATAAGCGGCGTTTATCTCGGCTTCGGCTCTTTCCTCAGTTAAGCTGAGACGGGTTTCGTTACGCGCTAAATTTCCGCCGCGTTGCAGGCAAAAGCCGTTATATCTTCCCTCGCCTTTGACTTTTACGGCATTATAAGCGATATGAACCGCCTTAAAGGCTTCGTCTTGAAATTTGTAATGCTTGAGCTCTGCGTGGCGCCCGACGTATATTTCATTCACGATATTGGTGAAATAACGTGATTTTTCATTGCCGGAGTAATTATAATATTCGACAATCTCGGCCTTTACCCCTTCTTCAAGAACAATCACATTGCGCAAGTGAAACATTAGATTTTCGTGGCAGCTGAAGCTGTGATGAACCAGCGCAAGAGGTTTATCAAGCCTCATATTCTTTTCTATTGTAATGAAAAGCCCCTGCTCCAGATAAGCCGTATTCAACGCCGCGAAAGGATTTTTTTCCATATCAAAGCTTTTGTTTAGATATTTGCGAATCCCATCATCTTCATAAATCGCTTCAATCAAGGGCTTTATGGTCACACCGCGTGGCAAATTATGTGCGATATGCTCCAAGGCACCGTTTTCGAAATCAATAACATAGGCCGAGAGCGGAAAATCTTCCCCTTCTCGTTGGTGGTGACCGCAGGTGCAATGCTCGCCGCAGGTGCAAGCATTTTCTTTTTCTTCTTCAAGCGGCGGAAGGATAAAGTCATCGGCCAGCAAATCTCTCGGACGCGTGTATTTCCAAGCCTCGGTCTTTGCCGTCGGTAGCCCTTGGCGTTCAAAAAAAACTGCCCCTTTTTCTCTTAATCCTTCAAGCCACGGGAGATCACTGCCCATAAGCTCAACTTTTTGAACCAATTCTCCCATTTATTTCTCTTTCAAAAACTGTGCGTAGCCTTGCTCTTCGACCTCTCGTGCCAAATCTTTGTTGCCGGAAGCCACAATATGACCGTCGGCATAGATATGAACATAATCCGGCACAATGTCTTTTAACAAACGCTGGTAGTGGGTAATCACGAGCATGGCGTTGTGTTCGGTGCGTTCGGCGTTGATGGCCTCGGCCACAACCTTCATGGCGTCAACATCGAGCCCCGAATCCGCCTCGTCCAAAATTGAAAACTGCGGCTTCAAAACAGCTAACTGCAAAGCCTCAAGGCGCTTTTTTTCGCCCCCAGAAAAACCGACGTTTATCGGGCGTTTTAACATATCGGGATTGATGCCGAGCTTTTTGCCTTCTTCACGCAGGAGTTTGATAAATTCCATGGTGTCTAATTCCGGCTCATTGCGGTGTTGGCGAATGGCATTTACCGCGTGTTTTAAAAAGGTGGTGACCGGAACGCCTGGGATTTCGACCGGATATTGCATAATTAAGAAGATGCCTTCTCTTGCACGCTCTTCCGGTGCCATAGCCAACAAGTTTTTGCCTTTATAGCGAACCGTACCGGCGGTAATTTCATATCCGGGTTTACCGCACAAAACATGGGACAAGGTTGATTTTCCGGCGCCGTTTGGCCCCATAATGGCGTGAACCTCTCCTTCGTTTATGGTCAGGTTGAAACCTTTGATTATTTCTTTGTCCGCAACTCTTGCGCATAAATCTTCAATTTCAAGCAATGGTGTTTTCATCTTTGTTTCTCTTTCTTGTTTTATCCGACACTGCCTTCAAGGGAAATGTTTATCAGTTTGGCGGCCTCAATCGCAAATTCAAGCGGCAAGTGCTGCATGACCTCTTTGCAAAAGCCGTTGACAATCAGGCTGACGGCCTCTTCTTCGCCAATGCCGCGCTGTTGGCAATAAAACAGCTGTTCTTCGCTGATTTTAGAGGTGGTTGCCTCATGTTCAAGTTTTGCCGTTTTATTGCGGTTTTCGACATAAGGAATCGTATGCGAGCCGCAATCTGGGCCAATCAGCAAGCTGTCGCATTGTGAATAATTGCGGGCGTTGGCGGCATTGGGGCTGACTTTTACCAGTCCGCGATAGGTTTGGTTTGAGCGGCCGGCCGATATGCCTTTGGAAATTATTTTTGAGGAGGTATTGCGCCCGAGGTGAATCATCTTGGTACCGGTATCAGCCTGTTGACGGTTGTTGGTTATTGCCACCGAATAAAACTCGCCGACCGAATTGTCTCCTTGCAAAATGCAAGACGGATATTTCCAAGTTATGGCCGAACCGGTTTCAACCTGTGTCCACGAAACTTTTGAATTTGCGCCGCGACAAGCTGCTCTTTTGGTCACAAAGTTATAGACGCCGCCCTTGCCGTCTTTATCTCCCGGATACCAGTTTTGAACGGTTGAATATTTGACCTCAGCGTCTTTCAAAACAACAATTTCAACAATCGCGGCATGAAGCTGATTTTCGTCTCTTTGCGGGGCGGTGCAGCCTTCCAGATAAGAGACATAGCTTCCCTCATCGGCAACAATCAAGGTTCGCTCAAACTGCCCCGTGTTTTGTGCATTTATGCGGAAATACGTGGATAATTCCATCGGGCAGCGCACGCCTTTGGGAATGTATACAAACGAGCCATCGGTAAACACCGCCGAATTCAGAGCGGCAAAAAAGTTGTCGGTATAAGGCACAACCGAGCCTAGGTATTTTTTTACCAGCTCCGGATATTCCTTTACGGCCTCGGATATCGGGCAGAAAATTACTCCTTTCTCGGCCAGCTTAGCGCGGTAAGTCGTGGCCACCGAAACCGAATCGAAAACTGCATCAACGGCAACCACGCCCGATAAAACTTCTTGCTCTTTTAAGGGTATCCCCAATTTTTCATAAGTCTTCAAAAGCTCGGGATCAACCTCGTCCAAGCTTTTAGGTGCGACTTTTTGCTTGGGCGCCGAATAGTAATATAAATCTTGATAATCAATCTTGTCATAGCTCAGCTTTGCCCAGGTCGGTTCTTTGAGCTTTTGCCAAAAGCGAAAAGCCTCTAAGCGTCTTTCAAGCAACCAATCCGGTTCGCCTTTTTTTTGCGAGATAAGGCGAATGATGTCTTCCGACAAGCCTTTAGGGGCTGTGTCAGAGGCAATATCGGTTACAAATCCATATTTATATTTATCGCCGCTTTCGTCGGCTATTTCAGGCTTTTCCTGCTCTGTGGTCATCTTTTTTTTGTTTCCTTCAAATTCTTAGGCTTAAGGTATGATTTTTAAATGTAAATTGCAACTGTTTTTTCTTAGTGCATCTTTGATTTTTCCTGCTATAATGGTTTTGTTTTTATGGGAGGTGCTTATGGTCGGTTATTTGGTGGTTAGTTTTGTTATCCTTGCGCTTTTGCTCTATGTCTTTGTTTTGCGCAAAAATATTGCCCATTTGCAGACCGAATATAAAAATCTTTTGCAAGAAAGCCGCGCTCAAACCTCTAATGAACAGCGAAATAAAGAAAATATTTATCTCCACCTTAATCAAAATTTTTTGATTACTTATATGAATGATACCGCCTGCCAGTTTTTTAACATTCACAAAGGCGATTGGCTTAATCTTCCGATTTTGGGAACAATTATGGAAGATACGGCCGCTAATTTTGATTATCTGAAACAGGCTTTGGCTAAGGTTAGTCGCAACCCCGAAACTCTTAACGAAGAAGCCGTTATCTTAACCTCTGACAAAAAGAAGCTGCCGATGAAAATCCGAATCCGCCCGATGTTGGACGGAACGCTTGCTTGCGTCGGTTTAAGCATTGTCTTGCGCGATGTGTCGGAAGCGACGTCTTTGCAAAAAAAACTTCAAAAACTCAAAAACCGCGATACCCTTGTTTCAACCATTCTTAATCAAGACGCTTTGTTCAAAAAAATGGATAAGGAATTTAGCCGTTGCAAGCGTTATAATCAAGATTTTTCCATGGTTGTAGTCGAAATGCGCGCCATTTATGACTTTATCTGCACGGGAATCGACTTTGAACGCGGAGACAAACTGTTTGTGCAAACCGCCGCCATTTGTTCACAGCTTGTCGGTAAAAACGGTTTTGTCGGCCGCTTTGACAAGACAAAATTTGCGCTTATCATGCCTCAAACTCCGCGTGAGCTTTCGGCCGAAACGGCGCAAAACCTTTATTATCCGCTGGTAAAAATGATTCAAAGTCTCGGTGTTGACCGCACAAATGCCGAAATGATTCTTATTTCTTATACCAACCGTAAAAATTTCAGCGATACGCCGGACGGAATGCTCGGTCGTGTCAACGCTCATATCGAACGCGCCTTGAAGCAACGTGAGTACGGGATTAAATCTTCTGACAGAAAATAATAAATTATTAAGCTTATTGCTTTATTATCTTTTCTATATCGATATTTTTTTATGAGGCGTCCTTGAAGAAAAGATTGTTGCTGTGTTTTATGCTTGTGCTTTGCGTCTGTGGTTGCTCGTTCAACTCCGGCCGTGTGCGCTTGCTTAACTATGATTTGGCAACAACGTTTTTCGGTGATATTCCCGATCAAATCCGCGTGGTTAAAGGTGATACGCTTTATAGTATATCCAAGCGGTATAATGTTCCGTTGCGCGATTTGATTACTGCAAATAATCTGCGTCCGCCTTACACCCTTTCCGTCGGTCAGGTTTTGCGAATCCCGAGTGC
>CASFLB010000048.1 GCA_949295395.1 uncultured Pseudomonadota bacterium
AGCATAAACGCGCTGTTATAGGGACATCTTAAGGCGTGACCGTCACAGGTCGTTTGTTTATAACCCAAGGCGACACAATCCGTTTGAGGTTGCGTGCAGTAATAGTCATAGTTTGCGGCGCAACCGGTTGCATACCACAAGCCCGAACATTCCTCATAAGAACAAACTGTTCCGGTCGGGCATGAGTTTAAACTTCCTAAATTCGGACACGGCTTACAGTTATCATATTTCATCACATCGCCCGACAAACAGGTCTCGGCTCCGGCTTCTCCGCCCATCGAACCGCAATCCATAAAACCGTCGCAAGGATTGATTTTGACTTTGTATTTCGTCACACCATCACAATCCAAACAGCTCTCACCATCTTGAATATAACCCTCGGGGATTTCGGTATAATCATAACCCGCGCCGCAGGGCGTACATTCACATGAGGCATATTTGCCGTTACATTCTTCGCCCACGCCATGATAGGGTTCGGTACACGATACATAATTACTCGGACACATCGAGACACATTCGGTGTAATAGTTTCCATAGGGGCATTTTTTACCGCCAACTTCATACCATTCGGGGCAAGATGAAATCGTGTAACCTTCTTTGCGACAACGCTCTTCATCGCTTAGTCCAAAATCCGGTGTTTCACCATTTCCTCCCAAATCTTCGGAATTGCTAAAAAAGCCACCTCCGTCACACGCTGAGGTATCGGTCACAAAACACACCGCCGCAACCTGAAATTCTTGAAATGAAGGCAAATGTGATGATGAAGCATAAAGGTGTGTGTGAAGTGTGTCGATAAGCTGCTCTTCATCATCAAGAAAAAAATCATGAGCTTTCGCGTCCAAAGGCATAAATTTCGCGTCCAAAGGCATAAATCCCGCCATTATCAGCACGGCGGAACACACCGCCTTTTGTCGTGAATAAAACATAATTCTTCTCCTTATCATTTGCCTTCACGACTCGATTATATCAAATTTTTGATAAGTTTTCAAGATGAATTTTGCAAATGGGCCGATTTTTGGCGCAAAAAATAAGGATGACCGAACGTCATCCTTACAACAAAGAATATAATTAACCGATTAAAGCTTCTGCAAAATTTTTTGCGCAATGTCCATATAAGCTTGGGTATAAGGACTGTCCGGCTCGGCAAAAACAATCGGCGTCCCGTTGTCTGAGTTTTCACGGATGGCATAATGCAGCGGGATTTCGCCTAAAAAAGTTTCGCCCATTTGTTCGGCCGTTTTTTTAGCCCCTTCGTGACCAAAAATATCAGCCCGATGCCCGCATTTTTCGCAAATATAATAACTCATGTTTTCAACCAAACCGAGGATAGGAACATTAACTTTTTTAAACATATTAATCCCTTTAACCGCATCAATTAGAGCAATATCTTGCGGTGTGGAAACAATAACCGCGCCGTCGGTTTTAAGCTTTTGAGCTAAGGTAATTTGAATATCGCCAGTCCCCGGAGGCATATCAAGCACCATAATGTCAATATCGCCCCAGTTAGTATCGCACAAAAGCTGTTGCAAAGCACCGCTGGCTTTAGCACCGCGCCAAATCAGCGGTTGAGACTTATCAATCAGCGTTCCGACCGACATTGAGGCCAAACCAAAATTCATAAACGGCTCAAAGGTTTTGCCATCCATTGATGACGGCGGCACACCGTCATAACCGAGCATCGTCGGCAAAGACGGTCCATAAATATCGGCATCAAAAATAGCTGTCTTCTTGCCCAAATTTGAAAGTGCCAGCGCAAGGTTAACCGCGGTGGTAGATTTTCCGACACCGCCTTTTCCTGAAGCAACGGCAATAATTTTTTTCACACCTTTAACCTGCCACATTTCTTCAGGCGTTTTAAGGCCGGTAAAACCCTTTGCCGCAGTAAAAATAATGGTTGCCTTCAACACACCGTCAAGTGAGGCGATTTTTTGCTTGAGGCTTTCGGTCTTTTCAGGAGAATCAACCGCATTCATCAAAGTCACGATGACGCGCCCGTTCAAAATTTTAAGACTGTCAAGAACCGCAGTCGGATAAACCTCAGCCACAAATTTTTTAATTTTCTCTTCCATGTTAATATATTCTCATCTACAATTGCCAATGACTAGGGTTTATATTATAAAGAAAAATAATGCAACAAAAATAAACTTTGGGAGTATAAAGATGACCGACATACAAAACCCGTGGGAAGATAGCGATAACACGGGCAAAACCCAACGCTCGGCACGAGAAGAAGTGCAAAAAATCATCAGCATAAACACCGCCAAAACCGCCACCGGTGACGAAAATTTTGAGTTTAAATTCGGCTGGTTGATTGCTTTGGCGATTCTCTTATGGTGCTTAAGCGGATTTTATCAGGTTCAACCACATGAACAGGGCGTTGTTTTACGCTTTGGAAAATATACCGAAACCACAGACGCCGGCTTGCACTACCACCTTCCCTACCCGATTGAAGAGGTTTACAAAGTCAGCATGACTCAAGAACGCAGCATCAATCTTGGGGAAATGGACGCCTACAACACCTCAAACACCGCCGGAATTGGTAGCAACAAACTAAAATCATTCACCGAAAGCCACATGCTGACTGGCGACGAAAACATCGTTGATATTAACTTAACCGTTGTCTGGAAAGTCAAAAACGCCAAAGATTATTTGTTTAACGTCCGCAATCCGGAAGGCACGGTCAGAGTCGCGGCTCAATCGGTCTTAAGAGAGATTGTCGGCCAGTCAGAAATGCAACCGATTATCACTGGCGACCGCGGCAAAGTTGAAGACGACACCAAAGAAGAACTTCAAAAATTGCTTGATGAATTTGGCTCCGGCGTTGAGATTGTCCGTGTCAAATTGCAAAAAGCCGATCCTCCGAAACAAGTTGTCGATGCCTTTAACGAAGTTCAACGCGCCAAAGCAGATTTAGAGCGCTTTAAGAACGAAGCAGAGGCTTACCGCAATGAAGTTTTGCCAAAAGCACGAGGCGAAGCCGCTCAGCTCTTACAAGATGCTGAGGCTTATAAAGCCGCTGTTGTTAATAAGGCACAAGGTGACGCCGCTCGTTATTTGTCAGTTTACAACGCTTATAAAAGCGGTAAAGATGTCACAATCAAAAGAATGTATCTTGAAACCATGGAAAACGTTTTGAGCAAAGCTCAGAAAGTCATTTTAGACCCTTCTTCAAAAGGGAGCAACGTTTTGCCCTATCTGCCGCTTAATCCGGCAAAATCACAAGTAAAGGAGGGACAATAAAATGAGTAAATTAAAAATCTTTTTAATCGTCATTATCGTCATTGCGGCTTTTGTCTTGGCCAACACCTTATATGTGGTTAATCAGGCCGAACAAGCAATTGTCCTCCAGTTTGGTGAGCCGGTACGTTTGGTTAAAGACCCTGGGCTCAAAATGAAAGTTCCGTTCATTCAAAACGTCGTGTTCTATGACACCCGCTTGTTGGATTTAGACCCGCCGGCACAAGAGGTTGTTTTAAATGATAAAAAACGTCTAGATGTTGACAGCTTCACCCGCTATCGGATTGTAGACCCATTGAAGTTTTATCAAACGGTTCGCTATGAATTTCAGGCCGAAAGCAAATTAAAAGAGATTGTCAACTCTTCGGTTCGCAAAATCTTAGGCCGCATAACCTTGCAAGAATTGCTCTCAAAGCAAAGAACGCAGATTATGAAAGACATCAGCGACGCGGTCAAAAAAGACGCCCAGCAAATTGGTGTTAGCGTCGCCGATGTCCGCATCCGCCGCGCCGATTTGCCGATAGAGGTCTTGCAGGCCATTAACGCCAGAATGAAAACCGAGCGCGAAAGAGATGCCAAGGAGTTCCGCGCCGAAGGTCAGCAGCAAGCCCAGCAAATTCGCGCCACGGCAGATAAAGAAAGCACCATCATCAAGGCCGAAGCCAACAAAAAAGCGCAAATTATCCGCGGTGAAGGCGATCAGCAAGCGATTGATATCTGGAACAACGCCGTCGGCCAAGATGTCGAGTTCTACGGATTCTACCGCTCGCTTGAAGCCTACCGCAACGCTTTGGGACAAGGCGATGCTTCAATGATTTTGTCGCCGGAAAGCGCGTTCTTTGAATATTTTTCAGCTCCCTTAGAGCAAGGAAAAACCCGTTAAAGGACACAAGCGAACATGAGCGTTAAAAAGATGATAAAACAAACTTTGGCAGTTGCGATGGCGGCTTTTCTGACAGGAGAAGCCGCAGCAGCTGAAACAATGATAAGTCAAGGTCTCCCGAGTTTTGCTGATTTGGTGGAAGAACTTTCGCCGTCGGTGGTCAATATCTCAACAACAACCAAGCCCGACGATAACGGACTTGAGCCTGAAGAAGATATGATGGAAACCGCCGCACCGGAATTCCGCCACTTTTTTGAAAACGGCAAAAAGCAAGAGGCTTTAGGCTCGGGCTTTATCATTGATAAAGAAGGTTTTATCATCACCAACGCTCATGTGATTAACGACGCCGAAAGCATTGACGTCACCTTAAGCGACGAAACCGTGCATGAGGCCAAAATTATCGGCAAAGACAACTTAACCGATATTGCCTTAATCAAAATAAACACCCAAAAAGAGCTAAAGCCGGTACGTTTTGGTGACTCGGACAAAGCTCGCGTCGGCGATTGGATTTTAGCCATCGGTAATCCGTTCGGCTTGGGCGGCAGCGTCACCGCCGGCATTATCTCGGCTAAATCAAGAGATATTGAATCTGGGCAATATGACAACTTCATTCAAACCGACGCCTCTATTAATCAAGGCAGCTCCGGCGGCCCGATGTTTAACATGGCCGGAGAAGTCATTGGAATTAACAGCGTCATTTTTTCCACCAACGGCGCCAGCATGGGCATCGGCTTTGCCATACCGATAAATTTGGCCGATTGGGTCATCAAACAGCTTAAAGCCGACGGCACGGTTCACCGCGGTTGGATTGGCATAAAGATTCAGCCCAACAGTCCGGAAACAGCCTTAGCTTTTGGGTTAGAAAAAACAGACGGCGTTGTTGTGTCTGATGTGACGATTGACGGACCGGCACAAAAAGCCGGACTGGAGGCCGGAGACATCATCAGCGGCTTTAATCAAGAAGACATCACCTCGCCCAAAGATTTTTCAACCCGCGTTGCCGAGGCCAAAATCGGCAGCACCGCGGATGTTAAGATTATCCGTGATGGCAAGCCCCTAAGCGTTAAAATAATGATTGAAGAATTAAAAGCAGAAAAGCCTCTTTCCTCGACATCTAAAACCGCTGAAATCAAACAATTAAATGAAGACGAGTTCTTGGTTGAAGAATTAGGCTTCAAACTAAAACCGATAACCGAAGAAACCATAAAACAATATCACTTGTTGCCTAATACCAAAGGCATGATGATAAGCGAGGTTTTAGCAGACAGCGACGGGGCTGAAAAAGGCTTAAAGGCTGGCAATGTTATTATTAAAATGGATAAGCAAGATATTATCGACATTGCTTCGGTCAAAAATTGCTTAAACGAGGCAAAAATGGAAAACAACCGCCCGATTTTGCTTTTGCTCCAAAATGGCGAAAGCATAAACTTTGTCGCCGTAAAATTAGCCACGGAGAATAAATAATGGCGCAAATTGACTTTTACCATTTGCAAAAACAAACACTGGAGGCTGTTTTGCCAAAACTGCTGGAAAAAGCCTATGGCACGGGAAAAAAAATAAAAGTAAAAATCGGCAACCCCGAACGCGTAGAGTTTATAAACAGTATCTTATGGACCTATGAAGATGAATCATTTTTGCCCCACGGCAGTAAAAAAGACGGCTCAGCCGAAGAACAACCGATATGGCTGACTTCTGGCGAAGACAATCCCAACGGCGCCGAATTTTTGTTTTTGGTTGACGGTGCGGATATCAGCGCGGAAGAAGAAACATCTTTTGAGCGAGTGTTTAATATTTTTGACGGCAATGACGCCACGGCGGTTGACCACGCCCGCAAGATGTGGAAAGACTTAAAAACCAAAGGCCACCAACTCCGCTATTGGCAGCAAGAAGACAACGGCCGCTGGAAACAAGCGGCATAAAAAAAGCGCCCCGAAAGGCGCAATTTTTTAGAGCTGAATATTGATTTCTGGATAATACCTTCTTAAGCAATAATCGACCAGAAAATCTATTTGACTGGCAAACATTTTCTGAATTGCTTCCTCTTCCCAATAAGCTCCTGACGCTAAAACTGTCCGCATCAATTTTTCTGAAATTATTCCCTTCAAAAAAGCATCAACCAACGAACACTTCAAAGAACATTCTCTTGGCTTTGAAAAAATATAGAGAAGCAAATCTTCTGAAATCCTCCGATTAATGGTTAATTGAATAAATTCAGGTAAATACGCGTTAAGACACAAAGGCCCATGAAGAGAAGTCAACCTATCAAGAGCATCAACAATAAAAAACATTGTTTCATCCTTGATTTGCTCAGCCGCATACCGAACAGCTATAACATGAACCACCTCAGAAGAAAGCAAATACACTCGCAAAGTTGTGCCATACAAATGTGCCCACACTTCGTCCGAAAGTTTTTTCTGAACAATTGCTTCAATAACAGAAATCGTATCATTTGAGTTCTTTAACACATCATCTTCGCAATCAAGCAGTTGAATAACTTCCTTTTCTTTACCGGCTTGGGCATAAAAAGGCAAAGCATTTCGTGCCTGTTCAAATTCCCATTGTCTTTTGGCTCGTAGTTCTTCAGCTTTTTCAACGGCTTTACGAATCTTAGCCATTTTTTTATCTGATATTCTTTCCATAATAAAAAAATATTTAATAGTTTGACATAATTTTTACGTTAACAGCCCTTTTATATCACAAAAAACAAAAGATTGCAAGCATTTTTGTCAATTCCGATAAAAAAAGCGCCCCGAAAGGCGCAATTTTTTAGAGTTTAATATCCAGTTCCGGATAATTATGTTCCAAATAGGCCTGAACCAAAAAGTCATAGCCACTACCAAACATTTTTTGCTGAAGATGCCCATCAAGGTCAAAATCAAAGTCATTGAGAACGAGAGCCCGCAAGATATCTTCTGAAATCCGACCATCAACCGTTGCATCAAAAATGGCTGACACAAAATCTGGAGTAAAGACATATTTTTGTTCAACCATAGCCCGTAGCAGCTTTTCAGAAATTTTACCCTCTTTGAGACCTTCCGCCAACAAATCGTCATTATCTGGACTAAAAGCATAACCGGCCTCAATCAAAACAATCAGAATATCCTCTGAATTTTTATGGTCCGCATCGGAATCAATCACAGATTTGATAACATCAACTTCGTAAGAGCCAAAGTCAAAGCCGTTGCGAACAATCTTTGAGATAATTTCTTTCGAAATTTTTCCCTCGATATAGGCTGAAGCCAACAACTCGGCCTCATCACTCAAAGAATAATTATTATTGTTTTGCAAAAGGAGCAAAGCCTCCATGGGTAACTCCCCTCTTAAAACCGCCTGAACAACCTTATGATAAAGATGTTTCGGAATAAGGATATCCACCACCTTCTCAAACAAATCATAAGATATTTTCTTATCACAAACGGCTTTCAAAAACATTTCCCAAGCAACATCTGGACAACCACCTCGACAATAGAGAATGAACCTAAAGAACTGCTCATCCGAGATTTTTTTAGCAATAAGCAAATTAACCGCCGTATAATAGTGCTCATCAAGAACAAAGCCTCCATCCCGAATACTACGAACAAGTTTGTCTCCGGCAGAAGAATCTCCCTCCCATAACTGGTAGAAAATCTTTTGAAGCCTTTTTGCAAAAACATAATCAATTCTGCTCCCCTTCGGTCTTGAAGCGTCGACGCGTTGAATAGCCTGGCAAATTTCAGCCATTTTTTCATTGGATAATTTTTTCATAATAAATAAGTATTAATAGTGATACATAATGATAATTAATTGCCTAACACGTAACATAGAAAATTTAACATTGCAAGATTTTTTTGTCATTTTTGATAAAAAGCATAAAAAAAGCGCCCCGAAAGGCGCAATTTTTTAGAGTTTTGTTTCAAGCTCAGGATAAAACTTCCGCAAATAAGCCCGAACCAAGAAATCAAAGCCGGACTTAAAAAACATTTCCCAAACATCTTCACCAATTTTGATGGCTTTATCTTCCACCACATAGGCCAAAACCTTTTCAGGAATTTTTCCAGTCACAACATTTTCATACAAAGAGCAAAGAGCCCCATCATCCCACGGATAATGATAATCGACTTGCTGCCACAACAGATGGAGAGGAATCTTCCCTTCGGCAATTGCCTGAATAATCAAACATTGAGAAGAAGGCTTCAATCGACAAGTTTTATCAAACAATGGCACCAAAATAAAATCTGAATTTTGCCCATCAATGACAGAAGAAATAATATCATATTCCTCTCGAGCCGTAAATCGTTCACCCTTCGCATACATTTTTTGCAAATCAGCCGCTGAGAAAAGTCCGTTCACATAAGCTTTAGCAATCAAAGATCGTACAGAATAACAACTATAAAAATCTAACAAAAGCGAAAAAACATTTG
Organism: uncultured Pseudomonadota bacterium; assembly: GCA_949295395.1. Classification (GTDB taxonomy): domain Bacteria; phylum Pseudomonadota; class Alphaproteobacteria; order RF32; family CAG-239; genus HGM16780. The sequence goes on from CASFLB010000048.1 coordinate 8,521, forward strand.
CCGGAATTTTTTTATCCAACACAGCCTGTACAATTTCTTCCAAAATTGCCTCAAAGAAATAACCACCAAGCCGAATTAAATCAAAAAACAGCGTTAAAGAAATTTTCTTGTCGCAAACCGCTTGCAAAATACGTATAAGTTGTGTCCGCTCCAAAGAGCAACCATAAACTCGCATTGCCTCCAAAAAATCATTTTCTGATAATTTATGAGCAACTAAAGCATCCGCAAGCAAGATATCCCCGTCAAGATCAAGAAGATAGCCTTCACGACAAAAAGCAATCAAATCTTTGCCGGCTTCTGGATAATCAAAAGCCAAAATTTTTTGAAGACGATTACTAAAAGCTTGATCTTCAGCTTCTTTAACCATGTCCCTAGCCCAAACAGCTTGTTCGACCGCAGCATTGAGCTCTTGCATTTTTTCATCAGATAATTTTTTCATCTAAAAAAATATTTTAATAGTAAAACATAATAAGAATTAATTGCCTAACACGTAACATAGAAAAATTAACATTGCAAGCCTTTTTGGTCAAAAAAAGTACCTCACTTGAGGTACTTTCGATAATCAAATCCAGGAAACCGCATTTTCAGAGCCGCCTTAACCAAAATATCAATTTTTGATTGAAACATGATATCCCAAGTTTCTGAATTAATATCAGAAGCAGCCTGTAAAACCAGTTTCATGGTTTCTTCAGAAATAACTTCTTGTAAAAAAGCCAAGACAACGAGCTGAATAGCATCTTGATCAAAAAAATATTTGTTTTTTGCCAATCGGACCAAAAATTCTTCTTCAAGCTGCAAGGTAACAACCGCCTGAACAATCATCTTAACAAAAGATGCAGAAAAATAAATTTTGTAATCAAACATCAAGAAAAATTGTTCATGCAATATCTCTTCTTTCAATAAGCTAATCATACATCTTAATTCATCTTCACGTGACATACCCAAACCATGAACTGCCAGAAATTTTACAGCCTCTTCAAAATGAGGAGAATTAAAATCCAAACAGCCATTGTCAAGACATTCCGGATAATTGATAGGTTTTGAATTATCATCAAAAAGATAAAACAAAA
>CASFLB010000049.1 GCA_949295395.1 uncultured Pseudomonadota bacterium
TCGCGACTTTATCATAATATCACCTTTTTACAGCTTGCCTTCACGACTCGATTATATCAAATTTTCGATAAGCTTTCAAGATGAATTTTGCAAATGGGCAAAATTTTGATATAAAAATTTTTTCTTGAATTTTTTTAAGTTTTTCTTTACTTTGCAGAGGTATGATGTCCGTGTTCAGGGTTTTATTTGGGAGGGAGCTCTATGAATAGCCGTGTTATCGAAAATTTTGATTGGTCTAAATATAACTCTAATTCTCAGCCCCGTCGTGGTAATATGGAATTGATTGCCGCTACGGTTATTAAAGGCGGTGAAATTGTTTCAACCCCGTCCCGTCAACGCTTTATTTGGCCGCGTAGCTTTGAAGAGAGCAACAGCCGTGTGCTTTCTCGCCGTGTGTGGGGACAAGTAAAATAAATGTTTCGCGGATTGGCGGCTCTTTTTTCTTCCGGTATTTTATTAAATCCCGTTGCTCTTTTGGCCCTTGTTTTAGGGATAATTGAAGGTATAAAATTTGATTCTTCCCAATTGGTTGCGTTTTTTTCAGATTGGCCGATTTATGCTTTGGCTGTGTTTGTCGCGCTTGTTTATAATTTTGTTTTTGTGCGTTGTTATCTTGATGAAAACGAAATCTCTCTTGATTATTCTAAAATGATGGCAAATTCTGTCGGTAGTGCCTTTTTGTTTTTGGCGGTGAATTTCTTTTCCGTCTTGTTTATTTATTTTCTTATTTGATGAAAAACCCCTTTGATATTTTCAAAGGGGTTTTTAGGATATATCTCTATAACGTCATGTCAACATTCGTGCCGACCGTCGATGAGCTTGGTACAGAGCGGTCAGGATCTAATAAGGTTTCTATGACCTGCTGTTGCATTTCAATCTGCTGTTTGACCAGCGACATCTGCATCTCTTGTACGGCGAGGGCATACGAACTTATTGCACCTAATTCAGCCATGTTTATTCTCCGTTTTATTTTGCTTTCTGCTTTTTTTTCCTAACAAAGACATTATACCATAAAATTCTTAAACTTTCACTAAAAAAGTTGTGGACAAAAATATGGACATATTGTATATTGTTAGGAATGTAAGAGGTTTTTTATGGCGGGAATGGTTTATACATCTGAGCTTAATGCTAAAATTGCGCAAGAAATTGTGCAGTTTAAGCGTTTTGATTCGCTTTTAAAAAACTTTCCGACAGTTCAGCAGATGGTGGCTTATTCTAACGACGTGCCCTCTTATCCTCATCGCAAAAATTCGGTTTTAGCCTTGTTGGTTCAAAGCGGAGATATGGCGCTTGTACGCCGCTTTTGGGATACGTATTTTTTTAAACAAGTTGTTCCGTGGTCTTATGAACGAGCTTTTTTGAAAGGTACCAATAGTCTTGGACAGGCTATGAATTATCATTATTTTCGAAATGATGCGCCGTTTGAAGTCTTGCGCGAGGAAGCCCTTTTTCGGGGTGAAAAATGTCCTGATTATAATTATTCACGCACACCGAAACAAATTGCTTCGTGGAAAATTTACAGCTTTTTGAAACAGCGCCATAAACTTCTTTCAAAAGATGAGCCTTTACAACAATCTGCCTCAGTTTTTGAACGCCGTTATGCGTCAGAAAAACAGCAACTTGAAGAAAATGTTCTTTTACCAAAACACTCGGTTTTGTTGAAACCTGTTCAGCCTTTTGATCGTCTGATTTTTTATCGTGATCAAGAACATTTTTTTGAGCCGGCAAACTTAGATATCTCTTCTTCCGTGCCTTATGCTGAACAAGTTTTTCAAAATTCTGATTTTCCCGATGAATTTTTTTGGGCCGGTGATTGGCTCCGTTTGTGGAATGATGTTTTTCCCGATATGCTTAAAGAAAATCCTGAACTCTCTCTTTATTTTGCCAAAAATAAAGGAGCGCTTGTTCTTCATCAAAATCAGAGCCTGGGAAAATCAAACTTGAAGCCCGGAAAAGAAGCGGCTGCTTATATGCAACGTGATTGTAAAGATTTTTTGTTGTTGGGGTTTAACAGTAAGTATTGCACGCTTAATGAAAAGTTGTTTCGACGAATGCTGAGGCATGAGTTAACTCATGGAGCTGATTTGTTTTCGCTTTCTGCCGAAGATGACGAGTTTTCTGAATCCGATTTTATGAAGTTTTGCGATATGATGCTCTATACCAAGCGGCATAAGCTTGTTTATAAAGTGGCTAATTCTTATTCTTCTTCCGAACGACGTTTGGAGCTCTTGGCTAAAATCATGGAATTAGAACCGGCCGAGCCATCCGGTGATTTGTTGGTGCAAAGTATTCGCAAAGTTTTTCCTCTCTATGCCCAATGGAAGCTTGAAGATAATCAACCAAAATTGGAGGCCTTTTCTCATGTTGTTGAGAAGAATTTGGGGGCTAAACGTTATGATAAATGGCTCGATTTGGTCGAGACTTTTGAAAATTATACCGAAGTCGATTCTTCTTTTGATTACTCAAAAGCTTGGGAGCCTTTTGATGAAAATCAGCGTCAAAAAAGAAAAAAATTTTTACGTGAGGCTTTTCACTTTTTTGGGGGCGGTGATAATGTTTTTCCGGCTTGGGAAAATAAAATTGCTTATATGGCAGATTCTTTGATAACATCTTCTTCGGCAAAAAAAGAAATTTCTTTTCTTGATTTGTTGTATAAAAATATTAAAGATAAATCAGGTTTGTTTGAACGATGAGGTTTTATTGTGGGGAATATTGCTTTCGGTCTTGAGGTCTTGAAAAAACATATTGCCATTGCTCCCGAAAAGCCCGGTGTGTATCGGATGTTGGGTGAAGGGGATAAGGTTCTTTATGTGGGGAAAGCCAAAAATATTAAAAAACGAATCGTTGCTTATTCTCATTTTAATCGTTTGCCGGCTCGTTTGCAGCGTATGGTTTCCGAAATTAAACGCATGGAATTTATTATCGTTGAAAGCGAAGCCAAAGCTCTTTTGGTTGAAAACGAACTGATTAAAAATCTTGAACCTAAATATAATATTCTGCTAAAAGATGATAAAACCTTTCCTCACTTGATGATTGACGTTCAATCCGAATTTCCGGCGTTGCGCAAGTATCGTGGTGCGCGCAATGACAAGTGTAAATATTTTGGGCCTTTTGCCAGTATCGGTGCGGTTAATTCCGTGTTGGATACGGTGCAGAAAGCTTTTTTGTTGCGGTCTTGCCGCGATAATGTGTTTCATAATCGCCAGCGTCCCTGTTTGCTTTATCAGATTAAACGTTGTTCGGCTCCTTGCGTGGGAAAAATTTCTCAAGACAATTATCGCAAATTGGTTGATGAAGCGCTTGATTTTTTGGAAGGCAAAAATACGAAAATTCAAGATGAATTGTCTTTGCTTATGCAACAGGCCAGCGATAATCTTGACTTTGAATTGGCTATGTCTTATCGCGATCGAATCCGCGCGCTGACAAATGTTCAAAGCGGTAATATGGTCGAATATGCTGATCTTAAGTCTTGTGATGTGGTGGCATTGGCGCGAAAAAGCGATATGGTTTGCATTCAGGTCTTTTTTATTCGTTCAGGGCAGAACTGCGGTAATGTTCCTTATTTTCCCAAGCAGGCTGAAGATGCCGATGATGTGGAAATTTTGGAAGCTTTTTTGAGTTCTTTTTATAATAATCATCTTCCGCCTAAAGAAATTGTGGTTTCAGAAGCTTTACCTAATAAAGATTTTTTGCAAGAGGCCTTGGGAGTTAAAATTAATACTTATCAAAAGGGAAATAAGTATAAGCTCCAACAGCGTGCTTATGAAAATGCTTTGGCTTCTATTGAGCGTAAAATAGCACTTGAGGCTTCGGTTCTCTCTAATTTAACCGAAATGCAGCAGATTTTTTCTTTGCCGCGGTTGCCTCAACGAATCGAGGTTTATGATAACTCTCATATTCAAGGGGCTTATGCTATCGGCGCCATGATTGTGGCAACGCCTGAGGGTTTTGATAAAAAACAATATCGCACGTTTAATATCAAAAATCCGGATATTACTAATGATGACTTTGCGATGATGAAGGAAGTTTTGACGCGTCGTTTTGAGCGGATGACGCCCGAAAATAAACCTGATGTGATTTTACTTGACGGTGGTCTCGGTCAGCTCCATGCCGTGCATGAAGCTCTTAAAAATTATGACCTTTCCGGTATCGCCATCATTGCTATTTCCAAGGGGCCGGAGCGTAATGCCGGAAAAGAATTTTATCATCAAATGGGTAAGGAAAGTTTTTCGTTGCCTTTTCAGTCTCCTATCGCTTTTTATATGCAAAATATTCGTGATGAGGCTCACCGCTTTGCTATCGGAACTCATCGTAAACGCCGCGGAAAATCAATTTATAAATCTCGTCTTGATGAGATTGAGGGAATCGGTGCGTCACGTAAACGCGATTTGCTCAATTATTTCGGTTCTGTGGAAGAAGTTTCGCAGGCCTCGCTTAAAGATATTGAAAAAGTTTCCGGTATCAGCAAAAAAACAGCGGAAAAAATTTATAACTACTTCCATAGTTGAAAAAACTGAATTATTATACTTTCTAACTTCTTATTTTGTTAACTTAACTGAAGGTGACTACCGTGTATAATTTACCTAATCTTTTGACAATTTCTCGTATTGTCGTTATTCCCGTCATTTTCCTTTCAATTTATATTCATTCTTTGATGTGGTCGGTTTTGGCGGCCGTGCTTTTTATTATTGCTTCCATTACCGATTATTTTGATGGTTATTTGGCTCGCAGTCGTAATGAAACTTCGGCTTTTGGACGTTTGTTCGACCCGATTGCCGATAAGCTTTTGGTTGTGTCGGCCCTTTTGATTATTGTGGCGAATCGCATGGTTCATGAAATCAGCTATATTCCGGTGGTTATCATTATGTGCCGTGAGGTTTTGGTTTCCGGTTTGCGCGAGTTTTTGGCTGAAGTTAAAATCGGAATGCCGGTTACGCGTTTGGCTAAGTGGAAAACAGGTTTCCAAATGACCGCTCTGTCTTTAATCCTTTTGGGTGGGGTTAGTTCTTTCTTTGCCATTACTGGTGAAATCTTGCTTTGGGTTGCCGGTGTGTTGACCTTTATTACCGGTTATCAGTATTTTGAAAAAGGTATGGAATATGTTCGTGGTGAAGCCGCTTCTCAGACAATTAAAAAAGAAGTTAAGGCCGCAACTCAGAAAGTTATTCAAGCCGCTGAAAAGGTTAAAAAAGCCGTTAAAAATAAAGCTAAAAAGTCGTCAATTGCTCATGCTAAAAAAGCTAAATCGGCTCAAACATCGTCCTCTAAGCCTAAGGCAAAATAAGTTAAGGATGATGCCTCTTGTCTGATATGTCGAAAAAACATATTTTAGTCATTGATGATGATACAAGACTTCGCTCTTTGTTGCAGAGATTTTTGCTTAAGAGCGATTTTCTTGTATCTTCGGCTAAAAATGCTCATGAGGCACGTGAGCGCTTGTCTCAATATGATTTTGATCTTTTGATTTTGGATATTATGATGCCCGAAGAAACCGGGCTTGAGTTTTTGCAAAAATTGCGTCATGAAAGTGATGTGCCGGTTATTTTGCTCACGGCGATGGGGGAAACGGCTGATCGTATTGCCGGCCTTGAAATCGGTGCTGATGATTATTTGCCAAAACCTTTTGAGCCGCAGGAACTTATTTTGCGGATTAAAAATATTTTACGGCGGACTCCGGCTCAGAAACTGGCAACTCCGGAAACCTTGTCTCTTGGCTTGTGTGTGTATAATCTTGCTACCAAAGAACTGTTGACCAAACAAGGGCAAGTTGTTCATACAACCCCGGTTGAACAAGCTTTACTGTCTGTGTTGGCCCAAAAATTCGGTCAGGTCTTTTCAAGAGAAAAACTTGCAGAGCTTTTGGGGGCTGGGCAAAGTCCGCGGTCTATTGATGTGCAAATTACAAGACTACGCAAAAAAATTGAAAAAGATTCTAAAAATCCGCGTTTTTTGCAGACGGTTCGTGGTAAGGGATATATGCTCCTTCCGGAATGATTTTTTATATTGAAATGTTTTGTTAGTTTATTTTACTGGAATTTATTTTTGTTTCATTCTACTATCTAAGCAGTTAAAATTTTGGAGTGTTTACTATGCATGTTAAATTTCCTAAAGCGGTCGATAGTTCTTTACGCTATTTGAAGCTTAAGTTTATGCCGAAGACGTTGTTCTTTCGCACGATGTTGCTGATTTTTATTCCGCTGATTGTGGTTCAAGTTGTTTCTATTGTGGCTTTCTTTAATGGCAACTGGTCACGTATGGGACGTAAGCTGTCTGAAAATTTGACCTCAGATATTGCTATGGTTATTGATTATAGTCAGGGCGATGCGCAAAAATTGTCGCAGATTTCTTCCTTGACGGAAAAAAATATGGATTTGAATGTTACCTTTTATGATAATGATGAAAAACATCAGTTTATGCATAAGGCGACTAAAAATAATAAATTGATTACCGGATTTTTGGAAGAATCGTTAAAAGAAAGATTTCCTGACTATGAAACCGTTGTGTATATGACGAATAAGCACGAGGTATTGTGGATTTTGGTTGATACCGAACAAGGACTTTATCGTTTTGATACGTCTTCCAAAAATATTTTTACCAGCGCTGTGTTTGGTTTTGTGGCTTGGATGGTTGGAACGTCTTTGTTATTGTTTTTGGTTGCGGTGCTCTTCTTGCGTATACAAGTGCGCTCAATTGCTGATTTGGCTCATTTTTCCGAAGATTTTGGTAAGGGGCTTGATGTTAAGGATTTCAAACCTTATGGTTCTTCCGAGGTTCGTAAGGCCGGTCTTGCCTTTATTAAAATGAAGGAACGTATTCAACGTCAGATTAGTGAAAGAACACAGATGTTGGCCGGTGTTTCTCATGATTTGCGTACGCCACTAACCCGTATGCGTTTGCAGGCCGAAATGATGCCAAAAGGTGAGGATCGGGACGATTTCCTGCAAGATATTTCTGAAATGGAAAAAATGCTTGACGGCTATTTGGACTTTGTTAGCGGTGAGGCCGGAGAGAAGTCGACCTTTGTTGATATGAATGAGCTGATTTTGAGCATTCTCAATAAATTCCGTAATAAAAATGCTCTCATTCGTTATGCAACAAATGATCAGGTTAGTGCTATTCAAGGGCGTGAACAAGGCTTGAAACGAGCTTTGACAAACATTATTTCAAATGCCTTTAATTACGGTAAAACCGTGGCCGTTAAGCTCGAGAGCAATAATCATCGTATGGAAATTACGGTTGATGATGATGGGCCGGGAATTCCAAAAGATAAGCGCGATGATGTCTTTAAGGCCTTTTACCGAATCGAAGGATCGCGGAATAAAGAAACCGGAGGTGTCGGTTTGGGGTTATCTATTGCTAAAGATGTTATTTCTTCTCACGGAGGAACAATTTCTTTATCAGACAGCGATATGGGAGGCTTGAGGGTTCTCATTAGTATTCCCTTATAACAAACCCTTTCGCTATTTTTATAGTCGAAACCTGACCCGCTGATTCTTTTCAGCGGGTTTGTTTTTGTTAAAGGCATTTTAATATTATGCTTTTATACTGTCTAAAAATCTGTTTGGAGTGCTTATGGCTGATTCTGTGTTAAATGAAGAAAATTATGTTTCGGTTGCCGATATGATGGGGCAGGTCGATCCTGCTGGTATTGAGAACTTTGAAGCCGGAAAAGTTGAACTTTCCGTTCCGAGGAAGGTTGTCGCCGTTAAAAAAGCTCCTCAACCTAAAACTGTGGTAAAGGCAAAACCTCCTCTTGGTAAGGCTGTTCCCGTCTTTCAGACCGAAACTTATGTTGACGAAGAAGGAATTGAGCATATTTTGCCTCCTCGTTATGATAAGTCTAAAATGAATCTTCCTCAGGCAAAGTTTAAACGTCCGGAGAATATGCCTATGATTAGAGATGATGATGTTGTTGCCGCTCAAATCAAACTTGATGAAGAGCAAAAACTAGAGAAAGAGGAAATGCCCGATTTTCTTAAAGAATGGGATAAGCCCTCGTCTGATATGGATGTTAATGATATTTTAGACAATGATCAATCTCTTGATTTTGCCGTTGAGGGGGGTGACGATGAGGTTGTATCTTCTGATAAAAAAGAGCCGATTGTTGCTTCTTCTTTGGATGAACAAGATCGTTATTCACTAACCAATGATATTTCTTCAGACGATGAGGATATTGATATGGCTCAACTTGATCGGTTGATTGCCGAACAGAAATCATCAGAAGAAAAAATGCCGGTCTTAGAGTTAGGCGATAATGAGCTTTTGAAAGAAGGTGATGTTCGTGATAGTCATCACTATAATGAGATCCCTAAATTTGATGCCAGCGTTGTTGATGATTTTTCTGATTCTTTTTTGGGGAAAGATGATAATGGACCTTTGGATGATCTTTTGAACGATCACGAAGAAGCATTTTCTGAAAAGTCTCAAGAAGGGCGTTTTGATTTTTCTGTTGGCAATGTTTTAGAACAAGAGCCAGAGGCATCTGAGACAATGGTTCGTGAATCGGGTGAAACTGAGCCTGTGACTTTGAGTGAAGACAAGGTTGACGATGTTGTCAGTTCTGAACCGGAGCCAATGGTTGTTGAACCTGTTGTGGTTGAAGATGCTTCGGGTGAAGCTGAGCCTGTGGTCATGAGTGAAGATAAGGTTGACGATGTTGTCAGTTCTGAGCCGGAGCCAATGGTTGTTGACGCCGCTGTGGCTCATGATGTTCCGGTTGAAAATTTGAGGCCTCTTCTTGATGCAACACAAAC
>CASFLB010000050.1 GCA_949295395.1 uncultured Pseudomonadota bacterium
TCGTATCGTTGATTGAGCTTTAACGCTCGTGTATAAGGAGGACTTACCCATGAATGAATATAACATAAATATTGGAATAGATGTAGCAAAAAATCATTTAGATGTATGTATTTTACCCTCCGGCAAGACTAAACGCTTTAAGAACAATGAGTTAGGGATAATATCACTCATAGAATTTATTGGTAATAAAGAGCCAATAGAACGGATTATTTTGGAACCAACTGGCGGATACGAAGAATTGGTGTTAGAAATGTTATCAGAAAAAAATTATAAGATAAGTCTTGTTAATGCTGCCCAAATCAGAGCTTTTGCAAAAGCTAACGGAATATTGGCAAAAACAGATAAAATAGATGCTTTTTTTTATTTCACTTTTTTTTAAGATATGTTTGGTATGCTTAGGCTCAGAATTTCATTTTATTCAGGATTGTAACAATGGTTAAAATTAATGATGTAAGATTTTCTGATATCTATGTGACGCCGGATAAAAAAGCCTACATCCCAGACGGGAAGACACGTAACGGCTTGGCTGTTTTGGAATCGGAAGATTTTGAAGAGTTTTACAAACAGTTGGAAGATGCCTGGGATGGAGAAAACCCGAGCTATTCTCTTCTTTATGATGGAGTTTTTTACCGTATTGAGCGCACCATGAGCATTTATGGCCCACAATATTGCGGACGTAAAATGCCGAAACAAGTACCGCCGTTTTCGACCCTTGGGTTTAATCCTCAACTAGCGAATTATTTGACATCTTTAGCTAATGCTTCCGGCCTTATTCTTTGGGCGGGTCCGACCGGACAAGGTAAGACAACCTCGCTTTCTTCTTTAATGAAAGAATATTTACAATCTGAAGGTGGTTTTGCTTATACAATCGAAGATCCTTGCGAAATGCCTTTGGACGGTGTTTATCACGCACGCAAAGGTGGTTTGGGTCTTTGCAAGCAAAATATACCCCCTGCCGGTGACTGGGGTGCCGGACTAAAATCAGCGTTACGTTCAAAACCTCGTTATATATTTGTCGGTGAGATTCGTACTCCTGAAACAGCCAGTGAAGCACTTCGTGCGGCTACATCCGGCCACTTGGTCTTATCTTCCATTCACGGAAACAATGTGACTGACGCCATTACATCGGTTGTTAAATATGCGTCTTCAACCTCCATGTCGGAAGAGTTGGCTTATGATTTGTTCTCACGCGGTATGCTGGCCGTTTTGCACCAAACTTTGGTTGGAATCGGCAATGACCGCCACCCTGAGGTAACTTATTTATTTGCCAATCCGGACACGACCAAAGGCGATCAAGTTCGCGGTATTGTTAAAACCGGAAAGCTTAATCTTGCAACTACCATTGAACTCCAGCGTACACGTTTGGAAAAAGGAATGGAGCTTTTTCCTGACCTTTAGAGTATTTGGTATGGTAACAATAAAGCCCTTGCAAACTGAACTGTCCAACTTTCGGGGGACAGTTCAAACAGCAAGGGCTTTTTTAGAGGCTTATTTTTTTATTCAACATCCCAAGGAAAGACAATCCATTTGTCCGGCAACTCTTTGGCACAGATATCGACATCGCCATGTCCCTTAGGCTTGCTGTATACGGCTGCGTAACACGCCTGCGGATAGAGCTTGCGCACCAAGCGGAAGGTGCGTCCCGTGTCTGACAAGTCATCAACAATCAAGGTTTGATTATCAACCTCTCCGACATTGCAATCCAACTCTATTTTATCGTCTTCTCTCCGCTCATTATTATCATAGCTTGAAATATTTATGGCTTGAGAGTTGCGGATATCAAGTTCATAAGCCAAAATACCGGCCGGCAATAATCCGCCTCGGCTAATCGCTATGATTTTATTAAATGTTCCCGATTGTTTTATTTTTCGAGCCAGAATCTTAACATCATCGTGAAATTCTGCCCAACTAATATAATATTTTTCAATTTGCATTAAATTCATCCGATTTTTCGGCTTTTATGCGGCTTATATATTCGACAACTCGATCATCGCCCCATTTGGCCGCTCCGCGAAGCCGACCGATTTCAAAGCCTTGCTTATTAATTAAAACCGTGTTTGGCGAGGTAAATATGCCTAAATCTGCCGCTAAATCGCTCTTTCTGTCTGTATAAAAATCCATTTTTTCTGCACCGAAGCGATCTAAAAATTCTCTCTGCTCTTCGCTGCTTTTCCATTCATGCGACGGAGAAATCAGCACAACTTTTATCCCTTTATCGGCCGTTTTATCCGCACACTCTTGCAAATCATCAAGCTCTTTAATGCAGGGCATACAATGACGCGACCAAAAAACCGCGACAACAAAGTCATCATCAAAGTCTGTCAGCTTTATTTCCGTGCCGTCGGAACGCATTAATGAACGCGACGGCAATTCACGAGGCGTGTCATAGATATTGACATTTCCTTGAGAGGCCGCTGCAAGACCTATTCCTAAAATACTTAACATCAGTCCGAAAATAAATTTTATCATCTTAATAACTGCAATATAAGTTTTGTCTTTCTCTGTCTTTAAGAGTATAACTCTTTTTATAGGAAAAGTATATCTTTAAAAGGTTTCAAAATGATGAAGAAATTCGGCTTATTTTTGATTCTTGCCGTTCTGCTGGGGTGTTCGCTTACAGCTTGCGGCAAAATGGCGTCTCCCGAACCTTATGAGGGGTCGGGTTATCCCCATTCTTATCCTCGTGTTTAATTTTTTATCTTAAGGCGAATCCGATTATGGCTGATGATATGACTTCTTTTTCCGATGAAATGATTCCTTATGTGGAATTTGCCGATAACGCTAATGAGCGCACTCCTTGCGTTTTAGTACTGGATTGTTCCGGTTCAATGCGTGGTGAACCGATTAAACAGCTAAATGCCGGCTTAAAAGCCCTTGAAAAAGAGTTAAAAGATGATATTGATGCCAGCTCGCGTGTGCAGCTTTTGATTATTAAGGCCTTTGGCAAAGATGAGACTGAAATTTCTTCCGATTGGATTGATGCTATGAATTTTGAGGCGCCGGTTATGGAAGCCGGTGGTCTTACGCCTCTCGGAAAAGCGATGGAACTCGCCTTGCAAAAAATTGAAGAGCAAAAATGTTTGTATGACAGTTGCGGTATTACATCCAAGCGTCCATGGATTTTTCTTATCAGTGACGGAGAACCTACCGACTATGATTGGGAAATTATTGCCGAAAAGTGCCGCTTGGCTCAGATTAATAAAAAAGTTGTTATTCATGCCGTTGGAACACAAGGGGCTAATCTTGAAAAACTCGCAAAATTTTCAACAATTACACCCAAGCGTTTGACAGGACTAAAATTTACAGAGTTCTTTTTGTGGCTTTCCAGAAGCGTTTCCTGCGTATCAAAGGCGGCGCCAAATGTTCCTGATTTGCTTGAAGACACGGGCGATTGGAATGAAGAAGAACAATTCTAATATAAAGGTAGTAGCGGCTAGTGTTTGCGGACCAATGCATTGTTACCGCAAAATGCCTTGTCAGGACTTTTTTAAGCATAAGTCTTCCGGCAAAAATTTTGTGGCCGTTGTTTCGGATGGTGCCGGTTCGGCTAAGTACGGCAAAATCGGGGCGCGTATTATTTGCGAAACAATTGTTGATCTCTTGTCAAATTGTGACTTTAACGCTATTAAACATCACGTTATTCACGCTATTTCCGTCGCACGAGGAAAGCTCTTGCGTCATCGTTTTAATAAAAATAAAAATACCGATGGTTTAATGGATTTTTCGGCAACTCTTATCGGTGCCGTTTGCCACGGTACTCAAGGAATTTTCTTTCATATCGGCGATGGCGCCGGAATTGCCCTGAACACCGAAAATTGCGACCATTTTGTTGCCTCTAAACCCGAAAACGGTGCCTTTTCTTGCGAAACATTTTTCTATACCATGGATGACTGGCAAGAATCTTTGCGTTTTACGTCTTTTGAAGGGGCAAATACTCTCTTTTTAATGAGTGACGGACTGACTAATTTTGCTTTTTCTGCTGATTTTTCAAAAATCGAAAAAGGCTTTCTCTTGCCCATTAATAATTTTTTAGCTCAGCCTATGTCAAAAGAAAAAGCGGTTCGTGCGCTCAACAATACACTCAACACGCCTTTGGCCAAAAGGCTTAATTCTGACGATAAAACATTACTTTGGGCGAGGTTATAATGATTGAACAGCCCAATCTTGAAGGAAGTTCTTATGCCGCTATTTATCCGAACGGTCGCTTTGAAAAAATTACCCTCGGGCCAATGATTAATCGTGGCGGTGCGGCCGGGAGAATTTATCTTGTGCAGAATGCCCCCCAGTTGGTCGCTAAAATCTTTCATAATCGCAATAAAAGTGCAACGAATCGTCAAAAACTTGAAGCTATGCTTCATAACCCACCACACTTTCCTCCGGCTATTAAAAATGGTGTCGAGTATGTCCAAATTGCTTGGCCAGAAGCTATCTTAGATGATGATAACGGTTTTTGTGTTGGTTATCTGATGCCTTTGGTTAAAATGGATGAAGCCGTTTCGCTTGACCACCTTATGCAACGAGCTATACGCCAAAAACTCGGACTATCTGAAAAATATTCTTACCGTTTGTTTGCTGCTTATAACGTCACATCTATGGTGGCGGCCTTGCACCGTGCCGGTCATTATATCGTTGATTTAAAGCCATCTAATATTTCGGTTTATAAAGATTCGATGATGGTAGCCATGGTTGACTGCGACGGCTTTTCCATTAAAGGCGAAAAAGAAGGTGTTCGTTATCCGGCTGAATTTGTCAGCGAAGAATATATCTATCCTGAAGGCATGACCCAATCTTGCGATGAAATGGGTGAAGAACAGGATAAATTTGCTTTAGCCGTTATGATTTTTAAGTTGCTTAACAACGGCATACATCCTTTTTCCGGAACACCAAGAAAAGATGTTGAGATGCTCACCATTCAAAATCGTATTGAGCAATATCACTATGCTTATGGGCTTTGGCCGGATACATATCAAGCCCCTCATCCTTATTCTTTGCATGAATATTTTGCACCTAAAACGCTTGAATTTTTTGAACGTGCCTTTACGCGCGGCGGCAAACGCCCCTCGGCTGAAGAATGGCAAAATCATCTTAAATATTTGCTCAAAAATTTGAAAACCTGCAAAAAGAATCCTAATCATGCTTATTTTACGGCTAAAGGTTGTGGCTTATGTGCGGCCGAAGAGCGATTGAAAGGGACGTTAGTTCATGTTCAAAAGCAAAAAGAAACTCCTCAAAAACTGCGCGGTATGGAAATCGCCTCTTTTTCCGTTGAAAACTTTGAACGCGATAAAGCCGAAAAATTAAATGAAGCTCTAAAAATTAAAAACTTTACAATGATTGGCATTGCCGCTTATCTTTTGTTTTTTGCTTTTTTGTTCAAAATTATCTCTCCGGCGGAAAATTGGCTCAAAGAAATCGGTTTTGGATTGCAGGCGGTTCTTATTACCCTTCTTATGTTTGGTATAAATCGTTTTATTAAGCATTTTCGCGCTAAACTGCCGCTGTTGCAAAATCGAGCTCTTACTCAGATGTTGCAAGTCTATGCCTTTATTTGCATTCTTATCGCCCTCCTCTTCTTAAATGAATTTCCCGATAACCTTTTCATGCCGCCGCTTTCCTTGTAAAAAAATTATATTTAAACTACACATTTTTATTTTTTTATGTTATTGTCTTTCTAGTTTGTTTTATAGTTGAGGTTGTATAACGTGATAAATCTTAATCCTATCGTTCTTTCCGGAAAAGAAGTCCTCCCCTTGATTGAGGGCGGAAAAGGTATTAATGCCAGCAATGGTTTTAGTTCCGGTGCTTGGGCTAAAGAAAACTGTGTCGGTACATTTTCCGGCGTTAGTCCCGATTTTTATGATGATAAAGGTAATGTCATCTTAGAAACATTTTCTAAAAAATTACGTAAAGATCGTCATGAAGAAATGGTTGAATATGCTATTCGCGGCGGGGTTGCTCAGGCTCAGGTGGCTCATGAAATCTCGAACGGAAATGGTCGTATCCACATGAATATGTTATGGGAAATGGCTGATTCCGAAAGAATGCTTACCGGTGTTTTGGAACGTGCCAAAGGTCTTATCCATGGCGTTACCTGTGGGGCCGGTTTGCCATATCACCTTGGAGAATTAGCTTCAAAATTTGGCGTTTACTATTATCCAATCGTATCTTCGGCTCGTGCTTTTCAGGTTTTGTGGAGACGGGCTTATTCTCGCTTTACCGAATTTTTGGGCGGCGTGGTTTATGAAGACCCATGGCTGGCCGGTGGGCATAACGGCTTATCGAATGCTGAAGATCCGACAAAACCGCAAAAACCATATGAAAGATTGGTTGAATTACGCAAATTTTTAACCTCTATCAATCTTAAGGATTTGCCGATTATTTTGGCTGGAGGTATTTGGTCTCTTGATGAGTGGAAAGATTATATTGACAATCCCGACATTGGCAAAATTGCTTTCCAATTTGGTACGCGCCCGATGATGACCAAAGAAAGCCCTATTAGTGATGCTTGGAAAAAAGTGATGATGCAGGTCAAAAAAGGTGATGTTATCTTACAAAAATTCAGCCCGACCGGCTTTTTCTCTTCGGCCATTAAAAATACATTTCTTGAACGCTTGATTGAACGTAAACAAGGTGAAGTTGCTTTTGTAACCGAAGCTAATAGTGAATTCTCTCATCCTCTGACCATTAATGAGCACAAAACTGTTTATATTAAGCCTCAAGATGTTTCTAAGGCTGAGCAACAGTTAAGCGCCGGTTTTACCGATATTCAGGAAACACCGGATTCGACTGTTGTCTTTATGACACCTGAAGAAGTCAAGCAGATGAAACTAGACCGTGCAGCTTGTGTTGGTTGTTTGTCTCAATGCCAATTCTCAACTTGGTCAAAAGCTACCGGCACAACCGGAAAGCTTCCGGATCCGCGTTCATACTGTATTCATAAAACCCTTTATGAAGTTGGTCATGGCGGTAGTGTTAAAGACCATTTGTTGTTTGCCGGACATCAGGTTTATCGCTTTGCGACTGATCCGTTATACCGCAACGGGATTCCGTCGGTGAAGGAATTGATTGAAAAAATTAAATCCGGTCAATAAATTTTGTTCTCCGGCATTAAAGCCGGAGAATTTTTTTACGGAGTTTGCATGATGCCTTATATTAATCGGCTCAAAACTATGTGCGGTGGCAAAGAGGCTTTTTACATTCCGAAAAATGCCGAACCTCTTGTCTTTTCTAATGAGTTTTCCTGCCCCGATTCCATGGTTTCGGATGAGCAAAAGGCGCGCGGCTTGCAACTTGTTTATTATCCCGAAGTTTATACCATAAAACGCGATGATCAAACGAAGCAAATCGCCCTTAAAGATATATCGGAGCATACACAGCCTTTGCCAACAAAACTCGCCGGATTTAAGAATCTTGGTTTTCCTAAAATTACACTCTATGGCTATATGCTCTGTATTGACAAAGATTTATTACCCAATCTTGCCGAAGAAGAAAAAGCTTTTGTAAAATCGGCTATAGCGCATTTTCAAAAGATAAAAGAGAGAAATCCTATGCTTTCGGCGGCTCATGAACTCAAACATGAGGAGAATCGTCACTTTTTTAGTGAACTTCATAAAAAATATGGCCTACGTTTAACCGACAGGGATTTTCTTATCAACCGCTATCTTGATGAAATTTCCGCCACGAATCGAGAGCGTTTGATTGAACAATCTCCCCAAAGCCTTGACGAGATGAAAAAGACTACCCGACAAACACAAATTGAATGGCTATCTTCTCCTGAAAAGCAAGCTTATTATCAAGGAGAAAATAGTGACTTTGCGGCACATCTTGACCAATATAGGGAACAAACAAAAGGAAAAAAGGCTGATACATCTCATAAAATGCTCAATGAGCTGGCGGAACATTATTTTACTTATCAAGTCAACGAAAAAAATGTTTGTTTATCCTCGGCCGTTAACCTCAACTTTTCAATGCCCGAAAGCCTTTTGCGCTCGGCGTCTTCTTTTCCCCTTACTTCTTTGCGAGACGGTCGCTGAATATAACATAATCATTCATATCTATATTTTTTATAAATAATCCCCCTCGTTTTGAACTGTCCAACTTTCGGGGGACAGTTCAGTTTGACAACAAACGAGGGGGATTTTATCTGTGTTGTTTTATTTAACAACAATTGCAGTTTGAGCCATTATACTCACAGCAACATCCATTTTGCATTACTCGCCCTGGGCGGCAAGAACCTTGGCACGGTTTTTCGTCAAGATATCCTCCGCTTTGGTTACAATCTGGACTTCCTGTCAGAGCAATACAGGTGTCTTCCTCATAGGTGTAGCAAACTTCACAACCTCCACATGAGTTTCGAGTTTTGCACCCATAGGTACAAGCATTGTCTGTATAACACCCTCTGCCACATGGATTTGTTTCACAGGTGGCCACACAACTGCTTCCGCTCAACTTATAACCACTCTCGCAGCTATCAAGCTTGTACTTCGTACTTCCAGTTGAGCAATCTGTATTGACCGGTGTACAGGTCGAACAATTACCATGACTTGGGCAAGTACTTAAACCGTATCCTGAACAAGTTTCGGCCGTACATACCTTC
>CASFLB010000051.1 GCA_949295395.1 uncultured Pseudomonadota bacterium
ACGAGGCGAATAATAAGATTTTAGGAAGGAAAAAGCGGAGCCTACATAGAAGTAGGTGAGCATTTTTCCTATCCGCAAAATCTGTATTAGTCGCCCGTTATACGAGCTTTTCTACGACTTAAAACTGGGTAGAACAGTTACAGATAGAGGCATTTCTAGCTGCGAGAAAAATTTTAGTGTACAGAGTAGTACATGAATTTTTCGAGACAGCGTAAAATGCCTCTAGATGACTTTTCAAAAAGTTCGGAGAATGAGTCGAGTAGTAGGCGTCAAGGGCAAAAGTACCGCAGCGTACAGAGTAGTACGTGAGGACACTTTTGACCCGCAGACAACGCACTAATCGACCATTATACGAACTTTTTTATTCGAGGTCTTCACCAGTCTCCTGATTAACTCTCTTTGCGGAAAGCTTAATCTTACCACGATTGTCCGTGCCAAGACATTTTACCCAAATTGAGTCACCTTCTTTGTAGAAGTCAGAAACAGAAGCAATGCGCTCGTTCTTGACTTCGGAAATGTGAACCAAACCTTCGGTTGTTCCGAGGAAGCGAACAAAAGCACCAAAATCCATAATCTTGGTAATAACACCATGATAGATTTTGCCTTCTTCCGGCTCGGCAACAATACCGGTAATCCATTCAAGAGCGGCATCACCGTCTTCTTTCTTAAGCGAAGCAATTTTGATAACACCATCGTCGCTGATATCAATTTTACAATGTGTTTTTTCGGTAATTTCACGAATAACTTTACCGCCTGAACCAATAACTTCACGAATTTTATCAACCGGAATCTTAATCGCAACAATACGCGGTGCTTTGTCCGAAACATGAGGACGCGGTTCAGAAATAGCCTTTGCCATCTCACCCAAAATATGGATACGGCCTTCGTGAGCCTGAGCCAAAGCAGTTTTCATAATATCTTTGGTGATTGATGTGATTTTAATATCCATCTGCAAAGCGGTAACACCGTCTTTTGTACCGGCAACCTTGAAGTCCATATCGCCGAGGTGGTCTTCATCACCGAGAATATCGGTCAAAACGGCCACACGACCATCTTCTTCCTTAATCAAGCCCATAGCAATACCGGCAACGGGTTTAGCCATTGGCACACCGGCAGACATCAAAGACATTGTTGTTCCGCAAACCGTCGCCATTGAAGAAGAACCGTTTGATTCCAAAATTTCAGAAACAACGCGAACCGTATAAGGGAATGTATCTTTATTTTTCGGCATCATCGGGTGAATAGCACGCCAAGCCAATTTTCCGTGACCGATTTCACGACGTCCGGGGCTACCAATACGACCACATTCACCAACTGAGAACGGCGGGAAGTTATAGTTCAGCATAAAGTCTTCTTTATATTCTTCCATCAAACCATCAACAATTTGAGCATCTTCGCCCGTACCCAAAGTTGTCACAACCAAAGCCTGAGTTTCACCACGAGTAAAGATAGCTGAACCATGAGCCATCGGCAAAACATCAACTTCGCACCAAATCGGACGAACAGTTTTGGTATCACGACCGTCAATACGCTTACCGGTTGTCAAAACTTTTTCGCGAACAACTTTGTGCATCAATTTTTCAATAGCGTCTTGAGCAAACTTTTGGTCAAACTCATTTTCCGGATCAAGGGTAGCCTTAAATTCTTCAGAAGCCTGAGCAACAAGTTCACCACGTTTCAATTTATCGGTTTCTTTGAAAGCTTCTTCAAACTTAGAGATAAAGCCTTTTTCCAGTTTGTTGTAGAGCTCATCAAACTCCGGTGGGAATTTCGGCATTTCCCAACGCGGCTTTCCGGCTTCTTCAACCATTTCGTTAATCATGGCAATAACCGGCTGGAAGTTTTCAAATCCGAACATAACCGCGCCAAGCATGGTTTCCTCAGACAATTCCTGAGCTTCAGATTCAACCATCAGCACACCTTCAGAGGTACCGGCCACAGCCAGCTCAAGCTCAGATTCTTTTTGCTGTTCAATTGTCGGGTTCAAGATATATTCACCGTTTTTATAACCGATTTTAGCAGCACCGATAGGACCGAGGAACGGAATGCCAGAAACAGCTAAAGCGGCTGAAGCGGCAATCATAGCCACAACATCGGAATCGGTCTGTTGATCATGAGAAAGAACGGTACAAATAACCTGAACTTCATTTTTAAAAGCATCCGGAAACAGCGGACGAATAGGTCTGTCAATCAAGCGAGAGATAAGAACTTCACGCTCAGAAGGTTTGCCTTCACGCTTCATAAATCCGCCGGGAATTTTACCGGTAGCATAATATTTTTCTTGATAATTAACGGTCAAAGGGAAGAAATCCTGATCGGGCGCAGCCTCTTTTGCGGCACAAACGGTAGCTAAAACCGTTGTTCCGCCATAAGTAGCCTCAACGGCACCGAGAGCCTGCTTCGCAACTTTACCTGTTTCCAACACCAACTTTCTGCCGCCCCAATCCAATTCTTTGCGGCAAATATTCAATTCGACCATATTTCAAACACCTTTCATAACATCTTTAACATCTTTATAAACCTCACCCTGACTTGGTCATAAAAGCCACGGGATTTTTAATAAAGCATAATAATTAAAACAAAAGCCCCGAGGGGCAAAAAAGCGCTTGGAAGAAAGAACTGAAAGCTAAAACTTTCTTTGCCGTCCAAAGAAAAAACGGCCTCTCCCTTCCAAACGCCAAGAGTCTCTTACTTACGCAGATCCAGTTTCTTAATGATATCCTGATATCTGTCGCTGTTTTTAGCTTTAAGATAGTCGAGCAAGTGACGACGACGGCTAACCATCTTCATCAAGCCCAAACGAGAGTGCAAATCTTTGTTGTGAACATTAAAATGCTCAATAAGTTTGTTAATACGAGCGGTCCAAATAGCGATTTGAACTTCCGGAGAACCGGTATCATTCGGATTCAAACCAAATTTGCTAACAATATCTTTAACTTCATCTTGACTAATCGACATCTGTATATTTCCTTTTTTAATTTTAAAGATTAAACACACGAACGGGAGCAATTCTGCGCTCCTCGATTCGCACCACGGCCACCGGCTTACCCTCACAAACGGCAACCGCCTCTTGCCCGACAAGGTTTTGAACATCAAAAGCCTTTGGCGAGAGCGCCTGCCCGAGTTTAAGCTTAGCGGCCTCAGCTTCCGAAACAGCAATAACCGTGATGTCGCACAGAAATGTTTCTATCGGAAGCAAAACTTCATTTAGGGCATCACCATACACCATATTTTCTAAATTTTCCAGTAAAATTTTATGTCTAAGGTCAAATTGCCCGCATTTTAAACGCCGAAGCTCTTGCAAATAGCCAAAAGTGCCGAGTTTTTGAGCAATATCATGCCCCAACGTGCGCACATAAGTCCCTTTTGAACAAACCACGCGGAACTTTGCCCGATTCGCTGGCAGAATGTCGACGAGTTCAAGTTCAAAAATTTCGACCTCGCGCGACGGAATGGAAAATTCAACCCCTTTCCGCGCCAAATCGTAGGCTCTTTGCCCATTAATTTTAAGGGCGGAATAAGCCGGCGGCACCTGCATGATTTTGCCTAAAAAAGCTGGTAAAATATTAAGAATTTCTTCTTGCGTCGGAATTTTATCACAGCGATTGATAATCTCGCCATCAGAATCATCGGTATTGGTCGCAGCCCCCCATTGCACCACAAATTCATATTCCTTAACCCCATCGGTGACAAAGGGTAAAAGTTTTGTCGCCTCACCGAAAGCAATCGGCAAAACACCGGTAGCAAAAGGGTCAAGTGTTCCGGCATGACCATTTTTCTTAGCCTTAAAAATCCGTTTTGTACGGCGCACAACCTCGGTTGAGCCCATTCCACGGGGTTTATCTATAATCAGCCAACCGTTTATGTCTTGCCCTTTATGTTTCATTCCAAAATTCCGTAACATTAAAACCTTATACCGAAGGTGATAAAGGATAAACCACCCCCTGTCAACTGATTTAAAACGAAAAAAGCCCTGCCATAAGCAGAGCTTTTATTCTCAAAGAGCCGGTTTCAACCGACACAACCTTGCCAGCACATAGACTGAATCTTTCATAACTTCGCCAAAGCTTCGAGGGGCAGTTAAATACAAATAATCCGTATTATCAACACCATAAGCCAAAGACATTGGCTTCTTCAAACTAAGCAATTCTTTCGGTTATCATACCAAACATCAAAACTCTTAAAATCCATTTCCGCACAAACAATCTGCTTAGGATTATATTCATTGCGAAAAACGGAAAAATAAGTTTTTTGCTTCAGACCGACATACTTGTCAAAGAATGAAAAACGGTTGCCATCAACATACAAAGCACCATTTTCAACCAACGCCCCCAAGCGCTTAATTTTGTAATCAGGCCCAATTGCATAGTAGCAATCACCAACATATGATTTCATGCGCATACCATTTTGATACTCGCCACTGCATGTTCCCGAAGGATAAACCAAATGTCCGCTTTTTACGCTAATGGAACGCACATGAGAAACCAACACCTCCAATGTCGGAAAACTAAGGATCATATTTAGCTTTGTTTCCGGACAATAAAGCACGGCCAGATTACGAAAAGTCCAAAACTCACCTTTTTCAACACGAGTTTCAATTCCACCGATTTCTCTTGATGATACTTTCAGCACGGCTGTTCCGTTTTGAATAATCTTTTCCATAAATATATAGTTTTAAATTTGACATAAAAATAAATTCTCGATTTCTAAGAATACATCATTTTAGACAAAAGTCAAGCTTTTTACACAAAAAAATACACTGTTCCCCATGTGAACAGTGTATTTAAATTCCAAGACGATTAAAATTCAAGCATATAAGACGATGTTTTTACAAACTCTTTATCTCCAACACAAATAAGACTATCTCCCAATCTAAAATGGGAAGAAGACGCAAGTTCAATTTTCTGATTTTGGCTATCAAACCCCCATAATGTCGGAGGAAAATCATTTAATGACACGACCGTATTCATCCAAAAAGAACAATCTATTCCTTTATAAAGCCGTAAAAAAGAAGAAGTCTTTTCATCCCAACCAAACAAAGAAACGTTAGCATACGGTTGTGCTATTAATTTCAAAAAACAGTGGCGACGCGGTTTATATAATCGACCGACCGGTGTCAAAACATCAAAACCGCCAGTCACTCGTTCACCAACGGCAAATGTTCCTTTATGGCAAAGGAAATAAGCAAACTCATAACCTTTCCAAATTGTTTCAACAACTTTACCTTTATCAAAATACCGAACCAGCAAAGTCCCATCAGGAAGATTTGTTGTAAACACACAAGCAAACAAATTTTTCTCACCCAACAGAATACATTCTGTTCCAAAATACCAAAGGTTATCAAACATCTGATAAACAAACCCATAAGGGCAAAAAATAAAATTTTTAACCTGAAAAGGAAAAGCGTCAAACCTTGATTGAGAATAACGATAAAGTCTGAAAAGTCCGTTTAACTGCCGAAAGACCAACAAATCTCCGTTGTGAAAAACCAGAGAACCTTTGAGTTTATCATAACAGCGAACATACTTTTTATCACGTTCCGAATACAAATAAACCGCTTCAAGCTCACCGGCAAATGTCTGCGTCACCCCTTTTGACCGAATATACGTCTTCGTCTCGGTTAATACAAAAGATTTCATAATTATAAAGATTAAAATTAAACATAAAAATAAATCAAAGCAACCAAGAGATAGCACAAGTTTTGCATTTGTCAAACAAAAAAAAAGAAGCCGCAAACGCGACTTCTACAACAATCACAAGGCGTTATTCTTCATCATTTTTAGCCAAATCACGCGCTACTTTCGGATTACGCAACAACTTTTCGATTTTATCAACTTCCTCAAAACTCTTATCAATTCTAAAATTAAGCTCCGGCACATAGCGCAATTCGGTCTTGGCCATAATAACTTTGCGCAAATAATTTGCCGCAAGTTGCAACCCGCCGATAACCTGCTGTTCAGCCTCTTTTGATGAGGTAATGATATAAACGGAAGCATACTTCAAATCCGGAGAAACTTTAACTTCCATAACTGTAACAAGGGTGTTAATTCCTTGCAGATTGCGAATTTCATCACGCTCAATTTGCTTGGCAATAATTTTCTTAATTTCTTGTCCGACACGCAACTGCCGCTGAGAAGGTTCTTTATCAGCCATAAAACATCTCCTAAAACCAAATTTGCCACGACTATACCACGAGCCTGCTTCTAAATCAAGAAAAAAACCTCGGGAAATTACCCGAGGTTTTTCAGAAAAACAAACGCTTTTATTCAGCTGAATAAGCTTTAGCTTGTTTTTTAGCTTCATCGTCGGTACGAGCAACGTTCACCAAAATGGTTTGAGAAACCTCTGGGTGAAGATTGAGTTTAACTTGATAAATACCCAAATCTTTAATCGGTTTCTCAAGGAAAACGCAACGACGTTCAACATCAAAACCGGCTTCTTTAATAGCAGCGGCAATGTCACGAATAGTAACAGAACCATAGAGCTGACCGGTTTCGGCAGCTTGACGAATCAACACAGCGCTAAAGCCTTTCAAAGCTTCAGACTTTTTGTTAGCTTCATCAAACAAAGCCTTATTATGAGCTTCTAATTCAGCTTTTTTCTTTTCATACAAAGCGACATTAGCCTCGGTTGCGCGCAAAGCTTTCTTAGCCGGCAACAAATAGTTACGAGCATAACCGTTTTTAACGTTTACTTTATCGCCCATTTTACCGAGTTTTTCAACATGTTCCAGAAGAATGATTTCCATAGTCTTAACTCCTTCCGATTAATCAGCCACAAACGGGAGCAAGCCGATATAACGAGCGCGTTTAATAGCTCTGGCCAACTCTCTCTGTTTTTTTACAGAAACCGAAGTAATACGGCTGGGAATAATTTTACCTTTTTCAGAAATATATCTGGAAAGAAGCTTAACGTCTTTATAGTCGATTTTCAAAGCGTCTTCGCCGGAAAAAGGACAAGCTTTTTTTCTTCTAAAGAATACTTGTTTAGCCATTTTAGGTCTCCTTACTCTTCAACAGCGGCCGAAGCATCACTATCGGCACAATCATTAACATCGCTGAATTGATCAACTTTAACGGTCATATAACGAATAATATCTTCGTTAAAGCGCATAATTCTTTCAAATTCGGCAATAGCAGAGGCCGGAGCCGAAATGTTCATAAGAACATAGTGGCCTTTACGGTTTTTCTTAATACGGTAAGCAAGGTTTTTGAGGCCCCAGTTGTCAACACGGACAACATTACCGCCTTCTTTTTGAATAACATTGGAGAGTTCCTCAACAATGCTGTTAACCTGAGCGGTACCCAGATCCTGACGTGCAATAAGCACGCTTTCATAGTTAGTCATAAATAAAACTCCTTATGGATTCTCAACAAAACCAAACCGCTAGGGGCTTGGCACCAAAATGTATAGCCCGAAGAATCCTTCGAGCAAGGAACAGAAGGGAATATACATGAAAAATTAAGAAAATCAAGCAAAAAAAGCAAAAAAGATTTAGGATATATTAAACATTAGCTGATAGAGTAAACTCCAAAGACCAAAGAAAGTGGAAAATCAAGATGATAAAAAGACTTTTAGCCCTAGTAGCCGTTTGTATTTTAGCCAGTTGTACTCCATTCAAAGAATATGGTGAGAAAGGCAAAATAAACTATGTCGCGGCCCCGCCATGTTATGCGGATATGCCTGTAAAAATAAGCCTTTTGAACCCGATAAGCAAATATATCGTCCATTGCTACACAACCGCTCAAGTCAGCTCGGAAGAATGCGCTCTAACCTTTGAAGGAAAAGGATACGTCCGCTTTCGAGACATTCCTTACAAAACGGCAAGTTATGACTTTCTCCACAGAGACACCTTCCCGACCCGACGCTGGCGCAACGGCGAACGCACCCCGCGGTGGTAAAAAATGTTAAGCAGAATAAACACCATAGCCTTTAACGGACTTGAAACACAAGACATTGATTTACAGGTACAAATAAGCTCGGGTATGCCGTCATTTACGATTGTCGGTTTAGCGGACAAAGCCGTTGCCGAAAGCCGTGAACGTGTTCGGGCTGCCCTAAACACAATCGGCATAAGTTTTCCCGCCAAAAGAGTAACGATAAATCTAGCACCGGCCGATTTAATAAAAGAGGGGTCGCATTATGATTTAGGCGTTGCACTCGGAATAATAAGCTGTTTAGGAATTATCCCTCTTGAAGATGTCAGTAACTATATTGTTTTGGGTGAACTTGGCCTAGACGGCTCAATCCTTCCGGTCAATGGTGTTCTGCCGGCAGCGATTCATGCCAATCGTCAGGAAAAAGGCTTAATTTGTCCGGCGCAACAAGGTTCGGAAGCGGCTTGGTCAGGCTTGAAAGAGATTATTGCCGCGCAAAACCTGATTGAATTAATAAACCACTTCAAAGGAACACAACAAATTCCTTTTCCGAACAAAGCCCAATCTCCGACAACGGAAAAATATCCGGACATGAGCGATGTTAAAGGTCAGGAAAGTGCCAAAAGGGCCTTGGAGATTGCTGCGGCGGGCGGACATAATATGTTGATGATTGGCCCACCGGGATCAGGAAAATCAATGTTAGCCGCCAGACTTCCGGGCATTCTTCCTCCTTTAAGCGCCGAAGAAGCCCTTGAAACCAGCATGATACATTCTATTGCCGGTGAACTGAAAGACGGTCGCCTTTGTTTTTCGCGGCCATTTCGTGCTCCACACCACAACGCCTCCACACCAGCCTTAGTCGGTGGCGGTCGCCGAGCTGAACCGGGAGAAATTTCGTTAGCCCACAACGGAGTTTTATTTTTAGATGAATTGCCCGAATTTAACCGCGCCACCTTGGAGGCTCTGCGTCAACCGCTTGAAAACGGAAAAATCACGATTTCACGGGTCAACGCCCACACCACTTATCCGGCAAAATTTCAGCTGATTGCGGCAATGAATCCCTGCCGTTGCGGACATTTAGGCACTCCGGAATTTGAATGTCCGAGGGCTCCGATGTGCGCCGCCGAATATCAATCAAAAATATCCGGCCCACTTTTAGACCGTATTGATATACAAATTGAAATGCACGCCGTAAGTCCGTGGGAACTTTCAAACATCAAACAAGGCGAAAGTTCGGCTCAAATCCGAGAACGCGTCATAAAAGCCCGACAAATTCAAGAAGACCGCTTCCAATCTCTTGGGCAAAAAGGATTACACACCAACGCCGAATTAAAAGGTAAACTTCTGGAACAGACCGTCAATCTTGATAACGACGCGCAAGAGCTTTTGGTAAACTATGCAGACAAAAATAAAATATCAGCCCGTGCTTATCACCGCATTTTACGGTTAGCAAGGACAATTGCGGACTTGCAAAATTCGAAAAATGTGCTTAAAATGCACGTAGCTGAGGCGCTGTCATATCGACGCATGACACCGCGATACAAAAAATAATGGAGAGCCGTTAATGAAAAAAAGAATTTATTTCAAACCGTTAGCTTATTCAATGCTTGCTTTGGGAGTAAGCCTATTAGCCATAAGTGCCTCTCAAGCCTCTCCCTATTCCAACAATGGATACGACGGCGGCGAAGTAGAAATACGCACAGAATATACCGGCACCAGTAATACCATGGGCTTTTTTGATAAAAAAGACCCCAAATACGCCGGCGAAATCACCACAAGAATTCAACAGCGTCGTGAAGCTCTCCAACCGATAGACGTTCGCCAAGGAAAAAATTTTTCAGGCAAGACTTACCGTGACGGCAGCATCTTCGGCGGCACTTGCTGCGAAGCCACAGAAGGACAAGACAACAGCATATTCCCTGGACAAGGTTGCGGAAAAGACGGGCTTGGCTGCGATAAAAACGTTGCGGTAAAAGCCTCTCCCTGCACCGTAAACCCACAAGGATGTAAAAAGGCTGCTAAAGCTCCAAAAGTCGCAAAAGTCAAAGAAGTTACGCGTTACAACTTTGTGCAAAACTATACGATTAAACCGAGCAAAAGCGTTTACGACCAAATTCACGGAAAATGCGGATTTTACGCCCCAATACAATTGGAATGGGTTGATTTCAAGCTAAACGGCGAGAACATCAATGGTCCTTTAATGCAAAAACTCGGCAATTACAGATTTCGTATTTTTGGTTGCCGTCGTTTCACCAAAGAAGCCGTGCTCAACCAAGGACGATTAATGGAAAATAACTTAAAGCTGATATCTGTCTTTGACAACGAGCTAAAAGATTGCTTTAACATCGTTAAAATACCTGATGATATCTGCACCGAAGAAACCCCAAGTCCTCTGCCGGAATATTTAATCACGGCTGATATCACAAACTTCTTTATGAACATTTGCGACAAATATAACTGGAACGAAGGTATTCCGGAAGATCGCCGGATTGGCTCTTCAGAAATCACGGTAAGATGGACGGTTACCGACATCAACCGCACTCAAGTCTATTGGAGTGGAGAAACGGACGGCTATGGCGATTTGCTTCAAGGAGAACAAAACGGAGAAGTTCTGCTTGTAGAAAAAGCCTTTGCAGATGCTGTCAACAATCTTCGCAATCATCCGGCCTTTTTAAAGACTGTTAGCCATCGTTTAACACCGGCCGAAAAAGAAAGCGACAGAAACCTCTATATTGAGCATGAAAAGGCCTATAATCCAATAAAATGCCAATACACGAACCATGAAGCTAAAGAAAATAGCGTAACAAAATATGTGTACACACCGGAAGATGAACCAATCGTAAAACAAAGCGTTAAGACCACAACGACCACTCAAACTCAAAGCATTGGTTCGACACCGCAAAGCAACCGTACAACGACAACGACTACGACAACGACAACGGTAACACGTACGGATCCGGTTATCCCATTGCAAGGCACGTCTCAAGCAACAACCCCAACGGCTCCAATACCAGCACCGTTAACAACAACGCCGACACCGGAAATTGCAACAAAAACACAAGCTCCGACACCGGAAGTTGCAACAAAAGTGCAAACCACAGCTCCGGCACCACAAGAGCAAGCAACGGTTCTGAAAGGGCTTGAGCTTGAAGAAACCGAGACCGTAACCGAAACCGTAACGGAAGAAGTCAATACTCAACCGGCTGATATTTTATTAAATAAAGAAGCTGCACCGGAACCTCTTGATCCGAGCATGAATCCGATGCCAACCGAAAATCGTTATTCAAAAGAACCCTCTGAAGGTGAAGGAATATCGCCGTTATTAGCGGTTGTTGGTGCACCGGTAGCCGCGGTTGCCGCACCGATTGCAGCCTTAACCAGTGATCAAACACCAATGACACCATGCAACAACATGACCTTGTTTGGTCCGGATTGTGATTGCAACAACAAAATTTACGGAGGTTGTGAAGACAACAAGCTCTATGGCGGTTGCGAAGACAACAAACTGAATGAACCCTGTGATAAATGTGACAGCATTTTCAACACTTGCTGTGATACAGAGGAAGAAATGTGCAAGATTCCGGTCACCGTTGAAGAAGACGGCGGCGTCAAAGCCACAGGCTCACTCAGCAAAGAAACCTGGATAAATATTCCTCTTGATGACAAGAACGCTATCGAAGCTCAGAACTCTCTGTGCATCATTGAGCGTGCTCCATACGGCATACCGCTTTCAGCCGAAGATGTATATAAAGTTCGTATGTCGATTATATCCATTACCAACGTCAATGGCAAAGAAGGAGCCGGCTTGATTGTATCCGACCAGTTCGTTTTGACCTCGGCAGATTTAATCACCAAAGAACAAAACAGCTATACCTTAAGAACAATCAACGGCGGTCAACTGACGGGCCACGCGGTACGAATTAATCCGAAGAAGAACACGGCCTTGATTTACCTCGACCAAAAGACGATGTACACCCCGCTGTCCTTGAACTTAAGCCTGCCACCAATAAATCAAAAGACCTACATGAGCTTAGGTATACTTGATTTCGACACCGGCGAGGGATATTTGGAAGATTCCGGCAAGATAAAAGGCTATCGTTACAGCGAAGACAGAGGAACCGAGATCTTACTCGACACCTATGTCCAAAACATCACCTTAGGCGGAGCCTTGATTGACAAAGACGGAACAGTAACCGGTTTGGCACATTCGGGCAACAGTCCGGAAAACACCGACCTGTTCTTGCCGATTGCCACAGCGTTAAAGAGTGTTGGCTTAGAGATTTGCGGCAAGCAAATTACAGACATTCCGGTCAAGAATTCCACCATCAGCGAGGCAATTTTGTTCAACGAAGGTTCGAAAGAACCGCTTCCTCCGTTGAAAAATCGTAATTCCCCCTGCTCGCGGAGCGGTGGAACGCCGGCAGGACATCCGTATGATGATCCAGGGTGACGGCATGGTACTGCCGACCGGTCCGCCGGGCCAGACGGGTCCATGGAATCAGCACATGATGATGCTGTTCCACAATGGCAAGAGGGGTGCCGCGGAACTAAAGTTCCCGCAGGATCATTCGAATCGGCCGTCGTCGTCAAAGCGGGAGCGGCGACGGTGAGGCGATCGGCGCGCTCTATCGCGCGCTCGCCGCGCGCGGCG
>CASFLB010000052.1 GCA_949295395.1 uncultured Pseudomonadota bacterium
GAGTGGTTATAAAAAGAGCGGTGATAGTTGTATACCGGATAAAGATCCTTGTGATGATGTAACGGGTGTTTCTATTCCATCGCATGCTCATTGTACGAAGAATTATGACGAATGTCCGTCTAAGTGCAAAGCATGGGCTTGCGACAGCGGTTGGGATAAGGTTGGTAATCGATGTGGTGTTCGTGCCGTGTTTTATGATGCAGCTGATGTGACTTGTACACCGAATAATACATGGCCTCCTTATGATGGCTCAGGAACTTGTTATTGTTATGTGTCGTTTGGTGATAGTGATAGGATATTTGAAATAGGTCCTACTCAAGGTGATGGAGCTTCTTGTGATGAGGTCTACTCGGTTGCCAGTACGAATTGCCGGTATGACTGCGAAGCTACCTATGTCTATGATTAAAGAAAGGAGAATTGCTTATTTTCTATAAATGAGAAAGCAGAATCTTTTTAGGTTCTGCTTTTTTTGTTTTAATAAATATTCTTTTTTGGACATAATTGTTGACAAAGTTTAAAAGTGTCTTTATGATGTCCTCAGATTGGAGGGCTTAATATGACAAAAAATGATGCTCAAAACGAAGAAAAAAATTTAGAAAATGAAGATGCAATCTCTCTTCAACCTTTGGAAGGTGATGGGCTTGGACAAGCGGAGGAAACTTCAGGCGTCGTTAATGAAGAAGAACAAACCATTGTTTTAAATCCCATTAAACCGCTATCAAATGAGGAATTTAAACAACATTTTCTTGAGGAAATTGCTCAAGGTAATCCTGACTATTATCAAGAAGTGCTTAAGGCTTGTTTGGAAGATGAGCCGGAGTTGAAAAATGACTCTAAGGCTTTGACGGATTCGGCTTATAAACTTTTAATCGGTTTTTATAATGATAATGTTGCCGCGGAGTTTTTAGATGAAAAAATAGATGAGGCAAATAAAAGCTTGTTACGCGTTTGCTATTTTAGCGAGCAAGATATTATGTATATGAATGCCGTCAAAGAACAAAGCAATCAGCCTCTTTTGATTGTTCCTTATATCCGTGAGAGGTTGTCTCAAGTTGATGAACTGCAACCACTGTTGGCTTTAGGTAAAATGGTTGCTGAAGCACGTGATTGTGCCATTAATCCCGATAAAGAGGTTAACAATTATAGTGCGGCTCAGTTGGTGGAGGAAATTAATCAATTTGAGCCAATGCTTTCGGCTGAAAATAAGGCAAAGATAAATTATATTGCCTCAAAAGTTTATTATCGTATGCGGCTCGAAAAGGCTGATTTTGGGCCGGCTAAGGATATGGAACTTAATTGTTTGCGGAAAGCTTTGACCTATTCTTCCGATTATAAGCTTATTTCTTATTGTCAGGGGCGTCTTGCGGATAAAAATGATAAAATTGTGTTGAGAGCTTATAAACACGCTTTGTCTTCGGCTAAAGACCGTCAGGAAAAGTCGCAGATTAATCTTGCTTTGGCCGATATTTATACAAGCCGTGCGACAAGAATCGGGTTTTTGACCTCTAATAGCGATAAAAAAATTTCGGCAGAGAAGTCTATTCACCATTTGATGGATGCTTATCGTTATTCTTCAAAAGACTCCCGTATTCATGTTCTGAAACGAATCGCCGAAATGCAACGAACTTTGGGGCAAAAAGATGAGTGGAAAAATACGAAAACCGTTATTGCTCTTAAATTTCTTAAAGGTGAAGAACGTTGTATGGCGCTGTCGTCCATTGCTGATAAAACTCATGATTTGAGTTATTACCACAAAGCTCTTGCCGAAGCGAAAAAAGCTAAAATTCCGCAGGTTTCAAAACGACGGATTCAGGAAATTGTTTACGGAAAACTGTTTAATCAGCTTCCTGAAGGGGCTGAAAAACAAGATGTTGCCAAAAAGCTTGAGCATATTCGTAAGCAGTCGCGGCTTGATATTAATAAGCTGTTTTCTTTGGAAAAAAATAAGAAAACAAAGTAGTTTGTTGATTTTTGATTTTTTCATTGACAAGGGGTGTTCTCTGATATATACATTCTCTTGTCGTTGCCGACATAGCTCAGTTGGTAGAGCTACTGATTTGTAATCAGTGGGTCGGGAGTTCAAGTCTCTCTGTCGGCACCATTAAAAAGCCTCCATTAAGGAGGCTTTTTTGTTGTAACAAGAAAGGGAGATTTGGTAACAAATCTCCCTTTTTTTTGGCGGATTATTTAATCTAGAATGGCCATAAAGTGTTTATTATTCCATTGTTGTGTTGTTTTTGAGCCAGTCTTTGAGTTCTTGCAAGCTGTGAACTTCAGGAATCCAATTTAATTCTTCAGGCAAATCGGTTGTAAACTCGCAACGATAACGTATCGGATGCGCTCCGACATTGATGGCGGCATATTGATTATAAATTCGGTCATCGACCAAAATTGTTTCTTCGGCTTTTAGGCCATATTTATCAAAGCAGCTTTTGAGCATGTCTTCTTTGGCCGAATCGTGCATGAATTTTCCGTGTTGGACACATTCAATGGTTAAAAATTCTGTGACATCAGCCAATAGATTATTCAAAAAACGCTTTTTGGTTTCAACATCAAAGGTTGCCGACATTGTGAATTGGCGATAGCCTTTATCGTGTAATTCCTTCAAGGTTTCGATAACATGAGGGTACAATGGACGATTGGTAAAAAATTCGGGTGAATGGCAAAAGTCATAATCCATTTCTTGTCCCATTTGGGGATGGGTTTTGAGCTCTAAAGCGCCATATTTCGGAACAATCGGCAAGACTTTGGGCAAGTCCTCCCATTTGATGTTGCCGTAGGTCGGAGCATATTTCGGATGTTTGGTCAAGAAGTTATAATAAGCGTAATTTAAGTTTGCCAAGACGCCGTCAACATCCCAAAATATGTTTTTGATAATCATTCTTATTCTCCGCTGTTTTTTATTAATAGCTTATCTTGGCATATTATTTTAATTTTTTCAAATAAATTGTAAATAATAAAAAAACGAGGCCGGCATTAGGGGATGCGGCCTCGTGAGATAGTCTGCCGTTGAGTTTGATCCGGCAGACTTTCTCTTAAAGCGGTAGACCATATTTTTTATTTGGAGCTTTTAGAAGGAAGGTCTATGTTGCCCGCTTTTCGAGAGTTCTTTTACGTTGTTTAACAAATTCGACGTAAAGATAATTTATTTTTTAAATTTTGTCAATAAGAAATTTTAAAAAAATTGCCGTTTTTTTATTTTTTTTAGTAACGGCAATTATAATCAATTGTAATTCAATAAAATAATTTTTTAACAAAATTTTAAAAACGAGAGTCTATATTTTGCCACATTTAGCCTTAATAGAGCAAATTAAGCCGTCAAGGTCTTGTTCGTGTTCGACTTCGTCTTTTAAAATACTCAACGCCATGTCAAATGTTATATAGTCTTTTCCGTGCGTTTGCTCACATATTTTTTGATAGCGCATGATGGCACAGCGTTCCGAGGCTAAATTTTGCTCCAAAAGCTTTAATGATGAAAAGTCTTTGGGTTCTTCGTATTTGCATTTTGCCTTTTTTTCCCATTGATTGGGGTGGGTAAGCGGGATACCTCCGAGTTCAGCCAAGCGTTTGGCTATTTTTTCTGCGTGTTCAAGTTCTTCTTTGGCGTGTTCCATAAATTCATCTCTGACTAAGGCATCTTGCACGCCTTGGGCAACTTGCGCTCCAACCCAATATTGATAGTAAGCCAGCCATTCTTCCGCTAAAGCTTCGTTTAATTCTTCATTGAGTTTTTTGACGTCAAGGTCACAAATTTTTATCGCTATGTCGGACATAACCTTTCTCCTTGTTAAATTTGTTATCGTTAATGGAGGTAATGCTTGATTTGAAAAAATCAAGAAGTCTTACTTTTATTTAGACTCTTTTAAATCAGTCTGATTTATAATAAGCAAAATATTCTTTTAAGGAGATGTTCGTTATGGTCAAAGTTGCCCCGAGCCTGTTATCGGCTGATTTTGGTAATTTGGAAGAAGAAATTCATAAACTGGAAGCCGCCGGCGCCGATATGTTGCATTTTGATGTGATGGACGGTGTGTTTGTTCCGAATCTAACTTTCGGGGCGCCGGTTATCAAAGAGCTTCGGCCAAGAAGCCGTTTGTGCTTTGATACCCATCTTATGGTTAAAAATCCTGAAAAAATGTTGGCCTCGATTGCCGCGGCCGGCGCCGATATTATTACCGTTCATGCCGAAGCCGTTACTCATCTTGATAAGGCTCTTGATGAAATTCGCTCCTTAGGCTGCCGCGCCGGTGTTTCTCTTAATCCGGCAACCTCAGAACGGGTTTTGGACTATGTGTTGGATAAGCTTGATTTGATCTTGGTCATGAGTGTTAATCCTGGGTTTGGCGGACAGAGCTTTATTTCTTCTCAGTTGGAAAAAATTATACGAATTAAAGAAATGATTGCCGGTTATGATATTGAGCTTGAGGTCGACGGCGGCATTAATTGTGAAACCGCTCCGGATTGTGTGCGTGCCGGTGCCGATATCTTGGTGGCCGGTACAGCCGTTTTTGCAACCGATGATTATGCCGCAAATATACAGGCTTTAAGGCAATATTAACTCTCAGATGTTAAGGTGAGTTCTAGCTTAATTGTGAAGGAACGTGCGGTATGTCTAATCTTGTTATGATTGTTGAAGATGAAGAGGCCTTGGCTCTGCTGTTGAAATATAATTTGGAAAAAGAAGGGTTTGAGGTTAAACATGTCAGCCGTGGGGCTTTGGCTTTGGCTGAGATTGAGAAACACCAACCGTCCGTTATACTTTTGGACTGGATGCTTCCGGAAATGTCCGGTGTTGAAATTTGTAAACTCTTGCGCTCAAAGCCTGATATTAAAAATATTCCGGTTATTATGCTGACCGCAAAAGGTGAAGAAGAAGATAAAATTAAAGGTCTGACCGCAGGTGCCGACGATTATGTGACTAAGCCGTTTTCTGTGCCGGAGTTGGTGGCTCGTGTTAAAGCTCAAATGCGGCGTGCTCCTGAACCACAGACGGCAACTGAGCTCGTGTTTGAAGATATTCGTATGAATTTGGTGGAGAAAAAGGTTTTTCGTGGGGATAATTTTATTCATCTCGGACCGACGGAATTCCGTCTTTTGAAAATGATGATGGAAACTCCGGGGAAAATTTTTTCTCGAGAATATTTGCTTAAAAATGTTTGGGGAACAAACATCTATGTTGAGACGCGCACCGTTGATGTTCATATTCGTCGTTTGCGTAAGTCGTTGAATGAATATGGACCCGATTATATTCGTACCGTGCGGGCAACAGGTTATGGTCTTGATCATCATCCTGTTAATGAGGAACTCTAAAACAAAGAAACAGTTCTAAGTCGTAACTTAGAACTGTTTCTTTTTACTGCAACTTAGCGGCTTCGGCGGCTAAGTCTTGATTGAAAAGCTTGTTGTGATAAGCCTTCTCTAGTTCTTCTTTGCTGATGAAAGCCTTCAAGTCTCCGCTCTTAAAGCTGTATCCGCAGCGGGTGCGGTTGAATGTGGCTTTTACCGCTGTTGTTTGGCAGCCGCAGATGTTGATTAGTGGAGAAATCTTGTCATTGAGAATATCAATGAAGAGGTTTTTATCTTTCTTAAACAACAAGGCGGCGTTTAAGTCTTTTTCAGAGTTTTCGTTTTGGGAGATGATTATTCCCCATGCTAACTCACGAGGTTTTACCCCAAAGCGGTTAGCAAAAAACTCTTTTTTCATAATCTGAACAGCCCGAATCGGGGTGTTTTTTCTTTCTTTCTTGTTCATAATAATGTTTATTTAATTTGGTTTATGGACAAAATATAGCATAAAAAAATTATTTTGCAAGTGTTTTTTTGTCTTAACAAAATATTTATCTTATGGTATTATACTTATTAATATTAAATTAATTGTCAATGAGTGACCGCTGATGCCTAATAAAATAATAATAGACGAAATTACAACTCTCCGCTTGTTGCATGATACGCGAAAAAATATGCAGAAATACTGCCAAGGACAGAAAAATGCGCCAATCAAAAAGGCCTTAATTGAAGGTTATGCTTTATTTGGTGATGAAAAAGTAGCCTGTCAAAAGGTTAAAGATATTCTTTTGGCGCAAATATCAGAGGTTAATTTTAATCCCTATGCCTTTAAATCAACGACTAAAGAAGAAGACAAAGCTCAGCAAAAAGCCGTTAAAAAAGCTTCTGCTCAAAATAAAAACACTCTTCTGTTAAAAAAACAGATTTGTGAGGAGATTGCTTATCAGCAAAGTTTGGGTAAAATGACGGATGTTTCTCCCGATGCTGCGTTTAGCGCCGTTGGTTTGGATAAAGAAAATTTTTATGTTAAGATTGCCGGTCGCGATGAGCCTTTAACTTTTAAGCTGTTTCAGTATAAAGGAAAATTTTTTTCTTCTTTGGGGCGAAAGGCTGTGACAGATCCAAAATATGCCAAAAAAGGTTTTGACAACAGCACTTATAAAATGTTGTCAGAGTTGGAAAATAAGGAATTTACGCTTCAAGAGGTTGAAAAAGTGGCCAATGTCGGAAAAAGGTATTTGCCGTCTATGTATAAGGGATATTTGGGGATTGATAAAGAAGCTGAACTTAGCCCCGAACAGCAAAAAGAGCTGGATATATTGAACTCATTGACGGCTGCCGATCAATTGCGCTTTGTGGCCGGTGTTAAACAACGCACCAAAGATATTAAAAATCATCAGAAGTTTTTTGATGAAGTACATCATCTAGAAGAGCCAATCAAACTTATAAGAGATGAAAAAGCGTTGCAAGATTTATTTAAGCGGCATGCTTTGCCCGATAAAGCCGCTTTGGTGCAAGATGAATTTATTGACAGCGTTGTTAAGGCGGATAAGAAAAATTTGTGGAATGGTTTTACCAAAGCGCAAGATGGAAACAGTCGGTTTTCTGATTATGATATTTTTATCTCAAATTTAATCTCTAAGAACAGCGCTATTTTTAAGGAAGCTTATGATTTTGAAAGCGGGAAAGAGGTTAAGGCTCCGATTAAAACCGCGTTTGATAAGGTAAAATCGTTGTCTATTCCGCCGTTGCCGAATGAGCTGTGCGCGGAGATTGTGGCACTCGGAATTTTTCAGCAAGGCGTTTTTAATCAGCCAAGCGATGATAAACTGGCAAAGATGAATCAGCTTTTGAATGAATTTAATCTGAATATCAATTTTCTTGAAGAGCCGGTTGTTAAAGCGCCTGATGAAAGCATTGCCTCCGGTGCGGCACAGCTGAAAATTGACCGCAATGCTTTTGAAGAAGATAAACGCACGCCGGTTTATAATACCCAGAAAAAGTTGTTTCATAAGCAGCTTTCTAAAATGGGGATTGAGGCGGTTGATGAAGAATCGACACATCATTATTTGGCCCTAAAATATAACGGTTTTGTCGGTAAGCGTCTGAACAGCTTGGCAAATTATGTATCAACTGCGCGTGAACACCCGTGGAATGTTGACGGGCATCATATGACGCATCAGTTTGACACGGCCGGAGAATTTTTGGTGGCTGACGACAAAGGTGCTCTCTCGCTTATGGATTTTAACCGCTTGCGCAAAAGTTTTAATAATGGTGGAAACTTAACGCTGCGAATTCCTATTTTGCAAGTAAGAGATGCTCCAAATGAGCCTTTTCATGACTTGTTGCCTTCTTCGGAGAATAAAGAGGGTGGAAACGGCTATATTGCTTGTGATAAAAATGCAAAAGAGATTATTGCCGTTCCGGCTTATTGTTTG
Organism: uncultured Pseudomonadota bacterium; assembly: GCA_949295395.1. Classification (GTDB taxonomy): domain Bacteria; phylum Pseudomonadota; class Alphaproteobacteria; order RF32; family CAG-239; genus HGM16780. The sequence continues at coordinate 7,725 of CASFLB010000052.1, forward strand.
GACGGGAAGGGTGGACGTTCTATCTCAAATGGTAGGTGATAATGCTAAGAGCGATTTTGATTTTGCCGTTTAATGTTTTGATAACACTACCGATTATCATTTTGTGTTTTTGCGGTGGAAGTTTGATTGCGCCAAAGCTCTCAGTGACTTTGGTTTTGATGCTTTTGTTTTTTATGAGCGGATTGGCTCTTATGATTAAGACAATTTCCCTTTTTGTTCATATCGGCAAAGGTTCTCTTGCCCCGTGGAACCCTACGCAAAAATTGGTTGTCGTCGGGCCGTATGCCTATGTTCGCAATCCGATGCTGCTTGGCGTTTTTCTGGTCCTTGCCGGTGAAGCTTTGTTGTTTCAAAGTTGGGCGCTGTTAATTTATCTTTTGGTCTTTATTGTGATTAATGCCGTTTATTTTCCTTTTTCTGAAGAAAA
>CASFLB010000053.1 GCA_949295395.1 uncultured Pseudomonadota bacterium
TTATTACACCAAATGTGTTCCGGCTTGTCCGAGTAATTATGTTGAATGCACGGAGCCTTATTTTGGGGTTGGTGAGGCTTGTGATGGTAAATATGCGTCTTGTGATTGTACGCCTTGCGGTTCGGAATATGCTTATACTTCTATTCCAAACGGTTATTTACAAGACGGCGAAGGTTGTTTGGATTGTGACGGTGTCACAAAATACAAAATTAAAATCAACCCATGTGACGGATTTTTAGACTGCGGAGATATGGGAGGAGCGGCCGGTGCTAAGACCTGTCAATCCGGTGATGTTATCAAATATGACAACTGCAAGCCTTGTCCGAACTTAGGCAATTTAACCTCATGCCCGAGTTGTTCGGTTTGTGAATATGAGNCTCATGCCCGAGTTGTTCGGTTTGTGAATATGAGAAATGCTCAGGCTTGTGGTATGTGACCAGCTGTAAAGACGGTTGCACGGATTATTGCGACTATTGCGCAATGTAGAAAAAAGCAAAGGAGAACGACAATGAAAAAAATACTTTATTCAACAACGGCATTTGTTCTTTGTGGCATAGCGCAAAGTCAGGCGGCCTGTATCACCACGCCGAGTTGTACGACCTTGGGGTACACAAGCACAACCTCTTGTACCGATGGACTTAAATGCCCATTCGGAAATTATTGGAACTGCACGCACATTAATAAAATTACCGAGCTGACCAATAAAATCACGGAACTTGAAAAAATAATTGAAACAAGTCAATCACAAGGGGATGATTGCGTCATAGGTAGCATATTATATTCAGATAAGACCTGTTCAGTAACACCACAATCAGGCAAAACGCCGATTGGTGTCGTGGTCTATGTCGACGGTAACGGCGGCGGACAAGCGATGGCGTTGGAATTGATGGGATACTATGCATGGTCAACGGAAGAGGTTGACATCTCGAGTTTACCGAATTATGATCGAGTAGAGGACGCATTTTGGGACTTGGATAGTTGCAACAATACAGCAAAGATAATAGCCTCGGGAAATAAGAGTAAATATCCAGCGGCATGGGCGGCGCATGAGTATAAAACGGAAGTGACAAGTGCCGGTGATTGGTGCTTACCGGCAGCCGGAATACTATCCTTAATTTACCATCATCAACACGAAGTCAATATGGGGATAGCTTATGTAAATGGAAGAGAAGTAAGAGACAGCGACTACTCTTGGTCATCATCCGAATACGATGATGGTGTCGCGTGGAGTTCATCCTTTAAAAGTCGCTACGGGATATCGCACGGTGGTAAATATAGAAACCTCACGATCCGCCCTGTCATTGAATTTTAATCCTCACAACCCCACAAAAAAATTCCTGCCGCAAAGCAGGAATTTTTCATTTATCGAGGCCTTCACACTTTCACACACCTCTAACCATAGATAAGTATAACATAAAGTTCGTGAAACGACAAGTTATAAACTTTTCAAGTTAGGAAAAAAGTCTAATGAACTAATCGCGAGAAAAACCATTTTTCTTCAAAGGATTAATCTTTCTTGGCTTGCCTGACTTTGTTGTTTTAACATGTTCAGCCCCCAAGCCGTCAACATAGCTCATGATGTCAGCTTCTCGGCGAGTGTTGCGTTTATGGATATCCGCTTTTTTCTTAAGTCGAGCAGCTTTTTCCTCATCTCTAAATTCTTTTTTCTCTTTTCGAGACATTTTGACTTTGCGTTGACGATTAGTTTCTTTTCGTTCAAGCTCTGCTGTGTCATCAAATAATTCAGCATGGTTTGCATAATAGTCCTCATCTCCGGGGTTAGATTTTTTAATCAAACTGGTGTCTAAAATCGGCTTATCTTGAAGAGGTTGATAATTTTTATCCACCAACCAAAATTCAAGTTTTCCTTCCGCCGGAACAAATTCTTCGGGCTTAAGCGGATTGTAGAACACGCGTTTGAGAGCAATCCAGTTATAATCTTTTGGTTTATCGGAAACAACCGGCTCAGCCATTCCCTTTGCAACAGCAATAACATCCGAGTTCAACGCCATAACGGCTTGACCACCGGCTTCTCGCACAATATCGGCCGTATTCTGACATTGTTCGGGATTACCATGAATTGGAATATACACAGCCTCAGGCGCAAGTTTTTGGTTTGCCGCCAACATTGCACGAAAGGCATCACCATTCAAGTGACCGGAATCTTGCATTTGTACTTCTTCAAAATTAGCAATTTTTTTGCCGCTGGGTGTCACAACAACTTTTGCCCCTTGCGAAGCAAAGAGTTGTAACATTTCAGGCCCCGTTTTGCCATTAATTTCATCAATAATTCTCTGACGCGCCGGCACCAAACAATCGGATGTAATTTTCATGTCTTTATGCAGTCCGAGCGCCATTTTGGTTGCCGCCGCCATCGGAATATTGTTCAGACCGCCGGTTTCGCGGTTTTGACGATATTCTTGCAGACCTTGAGCAAAAGCGCCGGTACAAACGATATATTTTTTAGAAATTTTTTTATCTTCTAAAAATTTGTTCAATCGGCCTTTATAGATAACATCATCAAAATCATCATACCCGCTTATTTGCATGGCTCTATAAACCAAGTTCAGCCAAGCACCTTCCAAACAAACTTTTGTTCCGAGCTTGCGTGCCGCTTCTATATCAATGGCAATATTTTGAAAACTGCGCGAAATCACCGGAGAAATAATTGTATGACGATCCGGGTTACGATTAATCACATCAACGGTATTTTCAACGGCTTTGTCAAAACCGATTCGTTTCGTTGATTTTGGAGTAATCGAGGTTGAATCGATTAAAAACGTCGTTGTCAGCTTGCGTTTAAGCAAATCTTCAATATCATCTTTGTTATAAGATGCCCCGAGCGGCATATTTTCTTCAGTCAAAAAGTCACCGAAATTCATAATACCGGCATGAGGCTTGTCATTAACAAAGGTCAGGGTATGAAATCCGATTGGCTCCAAAATTGAGTGACTGACAACAAAAGGCTCAACCACCACATCATCGCCGATACGAATATTTGCACCGGGTTTAACTTTTTCCATTTCGGGAGCTTTAAGGCCATTTTGCGTAAACACGATATTGATAAGATTCTTGGTAAAGCGACTTGTTTTAATTGGCGGAAGCTGATAACCCATACGAACATAACTGACCAAAGCCCCGATATGATCTTCGTGCGCATGTGTAATAAAAAGAGCATCGACGGGCTTTTTTGCTTTCGTAACTTCACCACTGACAGGGTTTACTCTGTCAAAATAATCTTCCAAATTAGGATAAGCGGCTTCAAACCCTGATTCATAGGGTGCAAACATTGCCCCCATATCATACATAACGCGCGTAACTTTTCCGCTTTCGTTCGTATGTTCAATAACCGAGCAGTTACCACCGATACGATCATCATTCACACCACCGATAAACTCAATTTTTGTACCGGCTTCAAATTTTTTCTTAGCCATTTCAGACTCCCTAAAACATAATGTTATTGGGATTAAAGCACGTATTTTGACAAAAATCAAGTATTTTCTTAAAAATTTTTGTCAGAATAAAAGCGTTGCATTTTAACTTCAGGAAGAATATCTTGAACACAAACATAATTATAAAAGGATACGACTATGGTTAAGAAACTTACCGACACAAAAAAATACATTATGATTGCCTACATTGTCTCACTAAGCAGTTTAGTATCCAATTATTCAAAGATGTTTATCAATGAAGGTTTGGCGGAATGGTTTTCATGGATTTACCTTCCGGCAATTGTTCCGGGGGGAGCATTCTTCCCGATTTTTTGGATGATATACGATATTGTGTTAAGTGCTGCCTTCATCATCATTATCCTTCGACTAGATTCTCTTGAATTTCCTAAATATAACTATCCCTACATTGGACACATGATTTTACAGTTTTTATGGTGTTATGCCGTCTTTCTACACCGTCAATTAGGCTGGGGATTGGTGATTATTGTGCCCTACACGATTTTAGCTTTCCGCACCATATTAGTTTATAAAACCGGAGACCCAACATCCGGCAAGCTGAATTACGCCACTTTTGCCTTTATTTTATATATGGCATTTGTCAATCTGGCCTTAGTGAACGAACACGGATTAACCGCTGAAGTTTATATGTAAGAAAAATCTTTTAAAACAAAGAGAAGGCAAGAAGAAAAAGCCTTCTCTTTTTTATTGACTCACACCAAAAATTAGCCTATTAAATGAAAGGTTTAATAACAATAAATTTTTGGGAAGTAAAAAACAATGACAGTCACATTAAAAGACATAAGAAGAACCTATCTAGACTTCTTTGAAAAACACGGACATAAGATTATTCCGTCATCATCACTTGTTCCGGACAATGACCCAACCCTGATGTTCACCAACTCAGGTATGGTTCAATTCAAAAACATATTCACCGGCAACGAAACACGTGACTACACCCGAGCCGCCACTTCCCAAAAATCGGTTCGAGCCGGAGGAAAGCACAACGATTTGGACAACGTCGGCTATACCGTTAGACACCACACATTTTTTGAAATGCTGGGCAACTTTTCATTCGGTGATTACTTCAAAGATGACGCCATTAACTGGGCTTGGGAATTGGTTACCAAAGAGTTTGATTTACCCAAAGACCGCTTAGCCGTCACCGTATACCATAATGATGATGAAGCCTGGAATATCTGGAAAAAAGTTTCCGGCCTACCTGATGACAGAATCATCCGCATTGCCACCAAAGACAACTTCTGGCAAATGGGTGATACCGGTCCTTGCGGCCCCTGCTCTGAAATTTTTTATGACCACGGCCCCGAGGTTTGGGGCGGTTTACCGGGAACACCGGAAGAAGACGGCGACCGTTGGATAGAAATTTGGAACTTGGTTTTTGACCAGTTTGAAGACTTGCCCGACGGTAGCAGAATTCCCTTAAAGAAAAAATGCATTGATACCGGCATGGGCTTGGAACGTATCTCGGCTATTTTGCAAGGCGTTCACTCCAATTACGACATTGACTTGTTCCGCAATTTGATTAACGACATTTCAAAACTCGCTCCCAAGGAAGATCCTCAAGGGCCGTTCAAAGCATCATTCAATGTTTTGGCCGACCACTTGCGTTCAACCGCTTTCTTGATTGCCGACGGCGTTTTGCCATCAAATGAAGGCCGTGGCTACGTTTTACGCCGCATTATGAGAAGAGCAATGAGACACGCTTATATGCTCGGCGTTAAAGAACCGATGATGTATAAATTACTTCCGTCTCTGCAAAGAGAAATGGGCGAAGCTTATCCGGAATTATACCGTGCCGAGGCTCTGATTACCGAAACCATTAAGGCTGAAGAAACCCGTTTCTTGCGCACCTTGGATAAAGGCATTCGCTTGCTGGACGAAGCTTCGGCCGAATTAAAAGAAGGCGATACTTTAGCCGGAGAAACAGCTTTCAAGCTTTATGACACTTACGGCTTCCCTCTTGACTTAACCCAAGACGCTTTGCGCACCAAAGGCATCAATGTTGATACCAAAGGCTTTGACGCCGCCATGGAAAAACAACGTGAGGAAGCCAGAAAGAATTGGGCCGGTTCAGGCGATGCCGGTACGGAAAAAGTTTGGTTTGATGTTCAAGAAAAAGTCGGCGCTACCGAATTTTTAGGTTACAATACCTTAAAAGCCGACGCTCAAGTCACCGCCTTAGTCAAAGACAATCAGATGATAAACATGGTCTCCGGCGGCGAATTTTACCTTGTGGCTAATCAGACACCGTTTTATGCTGAAATGGGCGGTCAAGTCGGTGATACAGGTCTGTTGCAAAATCAAGACACCACCATTCAGGTGACCGATACCAAACACAAACTGGACGGCATTTCGGTTCATTGCTGCAAATTGTTAAAAGGTTCGGTTAAAGTCGGTGATACCTTAACCTTCCAAGTTCAGGAAGAACGCCGCAAAGACATCTGCGCCAACCACTCAGTCACCCACTTGGCTCATAAGGCTTTGAGAGAAGTTTTGGGCGAACACGTCACCCAAAAAGGTTCCTTAGTCACGCCGGACAGAATGCGCTTTGACATTTCGCATCACAAACAAATCACGGCCGAAGAGTTAAGACAAGTTGAAAACATTGTCAATCAAGCCATTCGTAAGAATTATAAGGTTACCACGGTATTGATGACGCAGGAAGAAGCGATTAAAACCGGCGCCATGGCTTTGTTTGGTGAAAAATATGGTGATGAAGTCCGCGTTGTCTCCATGGGCGATGAAAACGGCACCTTCTCTCGTGAGCTTTGCGGTGGTACCCACGTCAGCAATACCGGAGAGATTGGATACTTTAACATTGTGTCCGAGAGTGCAGTTGCTGCCGGCGTAAGACGTATTGAATGCGTCACCGGCCGTGGTGCGGAAGAATATGTCCAACACATGGAAGACAAGCTCCACGCCGTCGGACAGATTTTGAAATCAGACCCCAACACGCTGGAAGAAAGAGTAAAACAGCTTCTTGAAGACAAGAAAAAACTTGAAGCCGATATCTTTAATCTCAAAAAAGCTTTTGCGAACGCTAAAGCCACAGACAATCAAGATAAGATTGAAACGGTTAACGGCGTAAAATTTGTTGCAAGAACCATTCCGAACGTCCACCCGAAGGAATTAAAGGCCTTTATTGATGAGATTAATAAGAGCTTGGGCTCGGGAATTGTTGTTTTAGGAACGGATAAAGACAGTAAGGCTTCAATTGTTGTCGGCGTCACACCGGATTTAACCAACAAATATTCAGCGATTGATTTGGTTAAGTTAGCCTCTCAAGCGGTCGGCGGCGCCGGCGGCGGCGGCAGACCGGACATGGCTCAAGCCGGCGGCCCGAATGCCAATAAGCTCAATGACGCATATAACGCGGTCAAAGAAGCAATATAGAAACACCAATAACAAAAACACTCTCCAAAATTTTGGAGAGTGTTTTATTTAATACTTACTTTTAGAAGCTTCCGCTATTCTTTCCCGATTTTTAATAAAAAACCAAATATTGCAAATAAGCAAAAGAAAACAAATAACAGAAACAAAAGAAACAAAACGAGCACAAACAAGAGCAACCACAGAGAATACACTTATCCAAAACAAACAAAATACATTAAACTCAATAGATGTATTATCTGTGCTTTCAATATCTACGAAACTTAACAATAAGAAGACAATCGCAATACTCAACAAACCAAAGCCAAAATAATGTAAATTTAGCCTAAAATCAAACCCTTCTAAATTATTATAATCAGTTTGAGCCCAAACTAATTCTTCTTTAAGTTTTTTCAATTTAATATTGCACTTCGTTATCTGAGTCAAATCACCGGATTGCTTGGCCTTTGTCAAATTCTGAGCAACCTCTTGATACTCGGCTTGAGCTTTTTCAAGCTTTTCTTTTCGATTTTCAATAAAGCGTTCGAGGTTAGCATCATAGCTGAAATAATAAAAAAGTCCTTTGCCTGAGCCCTCTTCTCTCTTTTCAACCTTTGCCTGTTCCTTTTCGGCTTTGGTGGTTTGAGCGATACGATTAAATCCCCAAACGGCGGTGCCTAAAATCGCAATCACTGCAAGGGCAATGCCCATGCTTTTCCATGTTGTTGACCTTGCTTTGCTATAAATTTTGAGAAGTTTATCGGCAAAAGCCACCTGCTCGCTTGGAAGAACATATCTCTTTTCAGTTCGCGCTTTGTCATAACACTTTCGTAGCCACCAAAGACGAAACAAACCAAGCAGGAATACCGCAACGATCAAAATCCCGCAAATAATAATAATTTTTGTTTCCATAAATATAAGTTTTAAATGTTTATAATAATAATTTTGTACCGTTACTTTAATCGTTTTTCGTCTTTTGTCAAGTTTTTTATACCTACGCATCAAAAAAAGCGTTGCTCTTTACGAACAACGCTTTTTCTAATAAAGTTTAATCTGTGACAATTCGGAACACACGTTCCTCTCCATCTTTGCCGACGGCCGAAATCGTGACACGTTTCTTAATACGGGCATCTTCCCAAGTTGAAACCTCACGATAGGTCACTTTGTTTCCCTTGCTTAGAACCTCGGGAATCACATTGAACTTACGTGGCTCAAGGGTCAACTTACCTTTTTCAGTAAAGACGCTTAGTTCATAAGTTCCATTCTCAAGCGGCTTAATCACGGCATCATGAATTTCCAGTTCTTCCTGAACATCATTTTTTGCCGCTTCTTTGACTTTTGTTTTACCATAGGTAAAAACATCAACAAAAGCTTCTTTCAGCCAAGCCAAAGACTTCTCAGGGCCGAGGTCAACCAAAAGCCAAGCTAATCCGATAAAGGCCAACACCAGCAAAACTTGCCAACAGGTGAAAAGCAAGACAATTGCAATAAAAACAACTGCCGCCACCAACAATGTTTTCTTTGTCATATCCATAAGGCACAAAATTTAAGGGTTAAGCTTTCAACAAATTTTGAATCACGGCCAAGGCTGACTTGTAACCACTTTCAACGCGGGCCACATCTTTTTCATCAAGCACGCCGCGCGCACCGTTGATTCGCGTTTCCTCG
>CASFLB010000054.1 GCA_949295395.1 uncultured Pseudomonadota bacterium
CTTTGATGACCTTGTCAATGTCTTCGCCGGTTAGGGTTTCATACTCAATGAGGGCTTGTGCCAAACGCTCCCACTCGGTGTTTTTCTCTTTCAAGAGAGAAACAGCTTTGTCGTGTGCATCAAGCACTAAGGACTTAATTTCAGCATCGACAAGACGAGCGGTGTCTTCACTCATATTTTTGTTCTGCGTAACCGATTTGCCTAAAAAGACCTCGCCGGAATTTTCGGCATAAAGAACCGGACCAAGCTTGTCGCTCATTCCCCATTCGGTCACCATAGAGCGCGCAAGATTTGTCGCCGCCGCGATATCAGAAGACGCACCGGACGTTACCTCTGAATGACCAAACTTAAGTTCTTCGGCCGCACGGCCGCCCATAACCGAAACAAGGCGCGCCAACATCTGTTGCCGAGAGAAGGAATAACGGTCTTTTTCCGGCAGATATTGCACCATACCCAGCGCCCGTCCGCGCGGAATAATCGTTGCTTTGTGAATAGGATCAGCCCCTTCGGTAAACAGACCGCAGATTGCGTGTCCGGCCTCATGATAAGCGGTGAGTTTTTTCTCTTTTTCATCCATTGCCATCGACTTGCGCTCGTTCCCCATAAGGACTTTGTCTTTCGCATCATCAAAGTCTTTTGAGGTAACTTTGCGCTTGTTTTTGCGCGCCGCCAGCAAGGCCGCCTCATTAACGAGGTTTGCCAAATCAGCACCGGAGAACCCTGGAGTTCCGCGAGCAATAACCGACAAATTCACATCTTTTGCCAAAGGAACTTTGCGCACATGAACTTTCAAAATCTCCTCGCGCCCTTTAACATCAGGGTTTGCCACCGTGACTTGACGATCAAAACGCCCCGGACGTAACAAAGCCGGATCCAAAACATCGGGACGATTGGTTGCCGCAATCAAAATCACGTTTTCGTTAGCGTCAAAACCATCCATTTCGACAAGACAAGCAAGGAGCATTTTTCTTAGCCTGAGCAAACATATCACGCACGCGTGACGCACCGACACCGACAAACATCTCCACAAAGTCCGAACCTGAAATTGAGAAGAACGGCACATTCGCCTCACCGGCCACCGCTTTGGCCAACAAGGTTTTACCTGTTCCCGGAGGGCCGACAAGCAAAACGCCCTTCGGAATTTTTCCGCCCAAACGCTGAAATTTCGCCGGATCCTTCAAAAAGTCAATAATCTCTTCGAGCTCTTGCTTCGATTCGTCACAACCAGCGACATCGGCAAAGGTCACTTTTTTGTTATTTTCAATCAGACGGGCGCGCGACTTTCCAAAACTCATGGCCTTATTATTGCCGGAGTTTGCCTGCCGCATGAAATAAATCCACACGCCGACCAACAGAATCATCGGAAACCATGAAACAAACACATTCCAAAAAGTTGAAGAAGACGTATCCAGCGGCCGCGCCTCAACCTTCACCCCGTTTTTGCGCAAGGTTTCAACCATGCTTGGATCATAGGGAGAATAAGAATTAAACGCACTGCCATCACTCAAAACGCCGGTAATTTGCGGCCCTTCAATCACCACGCTGCTGACCTTTTTATTTTCAGCCATATTCATAAAATCAGAAAAAGCGAGCGACTGTCCTTTTCCCTGATAAGAAGGCCCGGCGCCGTTCATCAACATGGACAAGATAATTAAAGCAATCAGCCAAACGGCCATAGACTTAAATTGTTTCATTGAATTTCCTTATCAAAATAATCAAGCAACTATTAAATATAGGGGCAAAGAGTTAAAAACTCAAGAGGCATTTTCCCCTTTTCCGCCAAAGACAAGCACCGCCCGCAATTTATAGGGCAACGACACTTTTTCAAAACGAGGATTTTCTTTAACAAAATCCTCCCACGCCTTTTTTGAAAGCACTTGAGAAGAGGCTCGTTCGGCCACCACCCACAAGCATTTTTGAAACACAAAGATTTCACATCCGCCGAGTGTCCGCCCCTTTGGTGCCGAAGAGAGTAAACTCTCAACAATATTCAACACCTCTTTGGCTTCAGGAGTATAAACATTTTGCCCAATGGTTTTAATCATCAAAGCCAATAAGCGATACTGCATTTCCTCATGAAGCGATGCAAAAAAGGACAACGACAAAGAAGCCCCGACTTTGGCCCATTTTTTAACATTATTTGAAAACAGCTTTGAAACTTCGCTGTCAACAAAGCTTCTGGTCCGCGCCAAAACGTTGCAAGTATCAGCTAAGCGCCGAACCGAAATTCCGATTTCATTTTCTAAAAGAGGCAAAAACTTGCGAATTTTCACACGCAAAAAATCATCATTTTGATTAGAAGGGTCTTCCACCCATTGCACATTTTTTTTCTTCAAATAAGCTTTGAGTTCTTCGGGAGTATCATCAAGCTGCGGCCGAATAATTTTCAAACCAGCCATCTCGCTGCAAGGCAAAATACCGCTCAAGCCGGAAACCCCACTTCCACGAGCCAAACGCAGCAAAAAAGTCTCAGCCTGATCGCGCATATGATGTCCGGTCGCATAAACCTTAACACCGTTTTTCTGACACCAATCAGCAATCAACCGATAACGAGCCAACCGAGCCGCTTCTTCGATTCCCGAGGTTGGCTTTTCACCTTCCCATGTTAGAATATGATGCTCAATTCCAAATTGCGTCATAAGTTTTGCCACATAAGCCGCTTCCTCGCCCGATTCGGAACGGAGCTTGTGATCAACCGTAAGCGCCACAACTTTTTTGCCGTTTTTCTTTGCCCAATCATTAAGCCGCAACGCCAACGCTAATGAATCAGCACCGCCGGAAACACCGGCGGCAATAACATCATCAACAATCGGATTGGCGGCAAAAAATTTTTCCATTAACAGCCTCAAATAATCACACAATTATTTGCAAAGTTTTTTCGCAGCGGCCGCGGCTTTCGACAACAAAGCCTTGTCTGCTTTTGGAAACTCACTTGGCAAAGATTGATAAGCGGCACATGCCTCAGCTTTTTTATCAAGCTGTTGCATCGACATTCCGAGTTTATAAAGACTGTCAGCTCCTTTATTTCCGTCTTTATAATCTTTATAAGCCTTACCAAAAGCAACGGCAGCCTTAGCATATTCCTTGCGCTGATAAGAAACTTCACCAAGCCAATACTGAGCATTTCCGGCCAATTTCTCTTTCGGATAATCTTTCAAGATAAGATTAAACGAGGTTTCAGCGGCAGTATAATCAGCGGCATTATAAGCATCCATCGCTTTTTTATACAATTCATCGACCGAGAGTTTAGCCGCAGGTTTTGGAGCCTCTTTTTTAGGCAACTCTAAAGGAGCAAGCTCTTCTCCGTTGACCGAATCACCAGACAAAGACTTTGCCGGATTCGCAGCAACAGGCGCATCAAACTTTTTACTTTTAGCTTCGGTACCTAAGCCTTTAGAGTCAATTTTTTTCCCTTCAAGGAGTTTGAAACGGACATCAATATCCTGATTAAGCACCTTAAAGCGCTCATCGACTTGCTTAAACTGATGCTCTAACTCATCCATACGCCCTGAAATTTGACGCACGGTTTCCTCCATCTGGCTTAATCGCTGTTGCACTGTTCCGGAAGTTGCCGTCGGATCATTTTCAATCTGTCCGCGATAAATTTGGTTTTGTAAAACTCGAACATCGTCGCGCAATTGTTTAACATCAGCTTCCAAACCGGTTTGAGCCAAAGCCGAGAACGGCAGCATAACACACGACAAAAGCAACAACGACTGTTTCAAAATGTTCATCATAAAGCTCCCATAACGAAAAAAAATTTCAAACTCAACGCTTAGAGTAAAGCAATTTTAGAGCAATCTCAAGCCTTATTTTTCACACTCTGAACAGAAAAAAAGCACCTGCAAATTAGCAAGTGCTTTTTAAGACAGAAAACAATTTGACTGTAATTATTCAGCAACAGCCTTAACAACAGTTACAGCACGACGATTTTGAGCCCAAGCGGTTTCGTTGTTACCGAGAACAGCCGGTCTTTCTTTACCGTAAGAGATTGTAGAAACTCTGTCAGCAGCAATACCTTGAGAAATCAAGTATTGTTTAACAGCATTAGCACGACGTTCACCCAAAGCTAAGTTGTACTCTCTGGTACCTCTTTCATCGCAGTAGCCTTGAACGATAACGTCAACATTTTCATTGGCTTTCAACCAATCAACCTGTGTTTGCAAAATTTCAACAGCATTGTCAGACAAAGCAGAGCTATCGAAAGCAAAGAAAACTCTATCTTCGGCATGAGCCATGAAGTCACGAGCTTCTCTCGATTCGCACTCAGCGCCGCTGAACAGACCGCCGTTAGAATCAAAAGCAGAACATCCGGTCAAGAAAGCAAAAGCGCAGAACAAACTCAAAAGTTTTTTCATATTAATTACTCCATATGGTTTTTTTGTAAATCTTAATTGTTAAACAACTAATACAAGAGATAACTTAACAATAAAAAAAATTTTTTCAACCATAAAAAGCAATCTAAGAAAAATTTTTTTAACAAGTAACAAAAAAGGCCGCCCGAAGGCAGCCAAATTTTTACTCAGAGATGCAGAAGTTTCCGCTGGTTCCAACCTGTCTGAGCCACACGAACTGGGTCATGATGCACTTTTTTCGAGAAACATCTTCACCAAGTTCAACTTGCTCTGCCGGCAGCAGCCAAATTTTTCCCGAGTTAAGAGAAACAACAAACATCATCTCTTCTCCTTTGAAGGACTTAACCTTCTTCACTCGAGCGATTTTCAAATCAAGCGAAAACTTATCGGTTTTGATTTTACAGCTTCTGATTTCCGTTGGAGAGGTTGATTTGCACAACTTTGCTTTAGCCAGTTTCACCAAAGCCTCTTCGGATTTCTCAGCATCAAGCCATTCCAAGTTGTCAAGCAAAAGCTCCCAACTGTATCCAACCAGCTTTTTCTTAACCAGATAAGTAGCCGATTCGCGCACTCGTTGTGCTTTTTTCTGATACTGGCCACTGTTTTTAGACTGATTAAGCGTCGCCACATAATTATAGCAACCATTGGCATCGCCGGAAATAATCAGCACATTTTCCAGATAAATACGCTCATTGGCTCTTTTTCCGAAAGGACCACAATCCACGATAGCTTCACCATAGCGCGATGGATTCTGCATCTGAACGAGATCTCCGTCCGAAAGCTCCATGCTTTCTGTAACATAGTTCACATAGTCGGGATGCTTAAAAAAGCGCTTGATTTTTTGATCATAACCCTCACCCGAAGAGCGAACGTACGATCCTGTTCCACAACCAAGTTTTTCAGTCTCAATAACACGAACAGTACCGTTCATTTTTACAATTGTTCCCATGATAATATTTTTTTTAATTAATAATAAATTTAATTCGAGTAAAAACATACCATATTGACGAAATTTTGTCAAATAAAAAGTTTATTTAAATTAAAAAAAGTGCCGCAGCAAATGTTGCGACACTTTCATAAAGTCTTTTAGCCAATAAGCTTGGAAACGATTTCCTCGCCACGCTCTTTTCTTACGGCTTTTTCTTTCTCCGTTTGCTGACGGCAACGCTCTAAGCGAGCAGACCTTTCCGCACAAACATCAGCATAGCTCTTTGCCCCAAAGTACAAAAGCAGACGTCTCATCGGCTCGTCATATACTTTTTCAATCAGCGTATAATTTTGTACTTCGCCGATTGTTGGCTCTATCTCAGACGGCACCGTACACCAATAGATAGTGTTAACATAAGAGCGACGAGCTCTCAAGACAGCAGCCACGGCCTCATAATCCAAGACATCGACCATTTCTTTAAACTCCTCAGACGATACACGTCCAAACAGAGCTTTAAAATATAATTTTATTTTCATGATAAAAAATTTTTTTACAAGAAAGAAGCAGGCTCTCCTTTCATAATATCAAAAAATTTTCCTATCACTCGGATGTTCGCCAGCCAAAGCCAAAACGAAACTCACCTGCCCAATAATAGGAATAAAAATAATCTCTCAAATAATTATATACCACATTTTTTGTACCAAAGCAAGTATTTTTGTCAAAAAAAAGTGTCACAACCTGAGTTGCGACACTTTCAATTCATTTTCGGCACTTATTTGAGGCGAACAAATTTTCCATTTCCCTCATAAAGGAAATGATTAAACTTTGTCTTCAAATACCGTCCCTGCCCGATATCCTTCGGCATGGCTTTGAGAGTTCCTGCCGGAAGGTCTTTCAACGTTCCGCCGTCGAAGCAACAAATTAATTCGCGTTGTTCCTTGCTTTCTATGCCAACCGCATTGGCCTTCCAGCAAGCGCGTTTTTTAGCTTCGTCATAAAAAAGCTCAACCGCGCCAACGGCATAGTTGCGCTCCTCGGCCAATCTCAAAAACGCAGCGGTTACCTTAGCCTTTTCAAGCCATTCATCATTCCCAAGCAATTTTTCCGCATGCCATGCCTTATTGGCAAACCACACATAAAACATCTCGGAATGATAAATAACTTCTTCACGGATACCTGGGCGAGCAATACACTTTCCGGTTTTAACCAAAAAGTCCTTGTCCTCTCCTTCCTTAACGATTCGGTAACCATCCAAATAGTCACCAAATTCATTAAGTTTATAGGGAATATTGTTTTTCCCTATTGTGATTTGGAGCAGGCTTCCGCTCTTCACTCCCTGCGAATTGCAGAAGTTTTGAAAAGATTGAGTTTTAAGCATCTTACGGATTTTATCCGTAAAATCTCTGAACTCCGGTTGTGGACCGCGGCCCCTTTTTGTGCCATAATCAATAGTCATCTCCTGACCATAGATAATATCTAATTTCATCATAATAAAATAAATTAATAAGTTTTCGTCGAAGACTATATCACAAAATGAAAAACACATCAAGCCCTAAAATGAAAAATTTTCCAAAATTTTCGAAAATCTTGATTTTTCAAGCACAAAAAAGCCGGCGCAAAGCCGGCTTAATCAATCAAATTCTTTCATAACGGTATTCCCCCGGAACCAAAGACGCCAAGCGTAAAAACAAGGCACCGGTACGAATATGGCGCAAATCAGAAAACTCCGTAAATTCAGCTTGACTATAGGGCTGACAACGAATAGCTCCGTCATTAAAATCACAGAACAAAAAACAATCATTGTCCAAAGCCTGACACCAAGCTGAAATTTTCATTTTCGGCAGAGTTGAGGAAAGGCTAACCGCACTACGAAAAACATTACCCGTAAGATGAAGGTTGGAAGACACCGCCACACGCTTAAAAGCCTCGGCCACTTTTCCGCCATCAAGCCACTCATCTTTGGCAAACAACTTTTCAAAAGCATAAGATCCGTCAGAAGTTTTGTGTACCAAATAAACTTCAGCATACTTCCAACGCACAACCTTACCTCTCTGCAAAACACGATTTGAGCTTTCCCCCACAAAATGAGTTTGCTTAGCCTTTTGGCAACAACGCAGAACATCAACACCTTGAAAACCGCGAGCTTCATTAACCATCACAAAACTCTGCAAGCTTTTAGCCGGCACCACAATCTGAAGAACCTCACCATGTTCAACATGATGAAAAGCGCAATAATCACTCAGATAAGCCTCCACAAAAAGCTTCACTTTGTCAGAAGATGACAATTTCACTTCAGTTTTCTTAAGCGGCATACGTTTATGGAGAGAAAGAAACTCCGAACTAGCCGTACATAAACCGGAAAGAATTGCTTTATACTTAACCATAATATAAAAATTATAATGAATAAAATAATAAAAATGTTCGGACAGGATATAACTGACAAATATTTTTGTCAAACATAAATTTTAAAATAAAAAAAGCAGGGAGAAGATATCTTCTCTCTGCCAAATTTTCTAAGAGCAAATCTCCAACAACAAGCTCTGATTTTCGGACAATTCTTGCCCTTGAGCCTGTTTAAGCAGCGCGCGATAAAATTTTTCAACATTAGCACCAACCTCGGCCGAAAACAAATCCGAAGAAAGCCAACAGACAAAAGGTAACACCAAACCGGAAGAACTATTAACCCGTTTCCACATATAATCAACCATCAATGGGGTTGAAAACAAGGCCGAAATTTCCGGAAGACATTTACGAAAGGCCTCAAGCTTAGAATGATGTTTAACTTCGCGAGTCACTTCATAAAAAGCCGTAAAAATTTTCCATTCAATTCCTTTGCAAAGCTCAGGATATTTAAGTAGAATTCTCCAATAAGCTGAAAATTGATTATACGACAGAGCCCCCGACAACATAATTTTAACATTAGGAAAACTCTCGTAAAATAATTTCTGCAAAGAACACAAAATTTGTTTGTGAGATTCAAGAGCATCTTTAAAAAGGGGACAAACATCCTCGGAATCATTATCAAATTCCTGCAACAATTCTTGATAGCGATCAAGAAACATCCGCGAACAAGCGTAAGCTTCCTCAAAACTTGGTAAATTCATCATAATTATTAAGTATTTAATTAAACATAATAAGAGTTAAAGTAAAAAAAAGGTATCATTTTTTTAATATTTGTCAAGTTAATAAAAAAATGTTTCGCAAACACCCCCCCACAGAACAAACGTTTCAAAAAGTTCGGAGAACGAGGCGAATAATAAGATTTCAGAAAGGAAAAAGCGGAGCCTACATAGAAGTAGGTGAGCATTTTTCCTATCCGCAAAATCTGTATTAGTCGCCCATTACCATATTAAAAAAGTTTGGAGAACGTGGCAAATAATAAGATTTTAGGGCGACGACACCGCAGCGTACAAAGAAGTACGTGAGGATGGCGGAGACCCGCGAAATCTGTATTAGTTGCCCGTTATACAAACTTTAGTTGCCCGTTATACAAACTTTCCCTTGCAATCTCACATTCAAACATTTATAATCTCTCTGTCGGTTAGAGGTAACCGTCGGTGCCTAAACAACACCTTCAACATAATTAAATCCTCCGCTTGTATTGGGCGGAGTGCCGCTAATATATTGAATAACGGCGACTGTATGTTGACAGTTGTTTAGCTCCGCCTGCCTTCTTGGCAGGCTTTGTTTTTAATTTTTAACCAAAAGCAACAGGAGCTAAAAAAATGAATCCAACAAGAAATACAACAAATAAACTCTTTTTAATGCGCCGCATAATCGGCCTTGAACTATGCTTATTAAGAACCCAAAATAAAATGA
>CASFLB010000055.1 GCA_949295395.1 uncultured Pseudomonadota bacterium
AAAGCTTTCAACGCCGCGGATTTTACCGACTTTTAGGGCTTCGTTATACATCGGAATAATCGTTCCGACCGGTGCAAAAACACCAACCATACCCAAGCGGCAGTTTGGCGCACCGCAAACGACTTGTAGCTTTTGCTTGCCGTCATTAACGGTCAAAACGTGCAAATGATCTGAGTCGGGATGCATTTCAAAGCCTTCAACCTTTGCGGTTATAAAGCCGTCTAACTTACTTATCGGATTGAAAACTTCTTCAACTTCCAAACCAATGCGAGTCAAAGTTTCGGCAATTTCATCAACCGATGCATTTGTATCCAAATGCTCTTTTAACCAGGATATACTGAATTTCATCTTGCGCTTCCTCCGTTATTGCTCAAACCACCTGTCATTGACGAAAAATCCAATGGCGTAAACCCATAATGCTTCAACCAACGAACATCGGATTCAAAAAATGTTCTCAAGTCAGGAATACCGTATTTAAGCATCGCCAAGCGGTCAATTCCGACACCGAAGGCAAACCCCTGATATTCATCAGGATCGATGCCACCGGCCTTTAAAACGCTGGGATGAACCATTCCACAGCCCAAGATTTCAAGCCAGTCAGTTCCGGCCCCGATTTTAAGCTCGGTTTTAGTTTTTAAGCAACCGATATCCATTTCAGCCGAAGGCTCTGTGAACGGAAAATACGATGGACGATAACGTACCGGAATTTCATCAAGCTCAAAAAAGGCCTTAACAAAGTCATACAAGCAGCCTTTAAGATGAGCCATGGTGATATTTTTATCAATAACCAAGCCTTCGACCTGATGAAACATCGGCGTGTGTGTGGCATCATAGTCTGAACGATACGTACGTCCCGGAGCAATAATACGAATAGGTGGACGTTTAGCTTCCATTGTACGAATTTGTACCGGAGACGTATGCGTACGAACCACATAGCTGTCGTCAAAATCATCGCTGTTTTTATTAGGAATATAGAAGGTATCTTGCATTTGACGTGCAGGATGGTTTGCCGGCATATTCAAAGCGTTAAAGTTATGGAATTGGTCTTCAATATCCGGCCCCTCGGCAACCTCAAAGCCCATTTCACCAAAAATGGCAACAACTTCTTCATAGATTTTAGAAACAGGATGAATCCGACCCTGAGCTTCAGGACGAATAGGCAAAGTCACATCAACCGTTTCACTCATCAATTTTTTATTAAGTTCTTCAACTTCCAACACGTCTTTACGAGCTGCCAAAGCTGCTTCGATTTCAGATTTCAAGACATTGAGCTTTTTTCCGGCCTCAATTTTTTGCTCTAACGGAAGCGCTGACAAGCCTTTCAACTGTTCGGTAATTTTACCTTTTTTACCGATAAGGGCAACACGGCACTCATCCCAAGCCTTAAGATCCGAAACGGCGGCAATTTCAGCCAACAGTTCTGATTTCAAATTTTCAAGATTTTCCATAGTTTTACACCTGAACATTAAAACACAAGATTAATAATAGTATTTTTTCTTCAAATTTAAAATAAAAAAGAGTCAACCGAAAAACATCAGTTAACTCTTTTTTTTCAAACTCTGATATAACAGATAATCTCTTACGCCTTTCCGACACTATCATTTGTGCCTCTGGCCAAACTCCGTCCACACTTTCCGGTCCAACCTTCGTTCACACCTTCCGACACTATCATTTGTGCCTTCCAGCTCAATCCTTGTTTGCACCTTCGGGCCCAACCTCTGTTAGCCCCCTCGGACGAAAGAAAAAAGATTATTTGCTCAAAGCAGCTTTTGCCTTCTCAACCAGAGAAGCAAAATTAGCAGGCTCTTTCAAAGCGATATCAGCAAGGACTTTTCGGTCGAGTTCGATGCCGGCTTTGGTAAGCCCGCTCATAAATCGAGAATAAGTGATATCGTTCAAACGAGCCGCAGCGTTAATACGTTGGATCCACAAAGCGCGAAAACTTCTTTTCTTAGCTTTTCTGTCGCGATAAGCATACTGAAGAGCCTTTTCAACTTTTTCAACGGCAACGCGGAAAACATTTTTGTTACGACCTCTATAGCCCTTAGCCATAGATAAAATCTTTTTGTGACGAGCGTGAGCTGTCAAACCTCTTTTAATACGAGACATTGTAGGACTCCTTCATTAGATATAGGGCAAATATTTTTTAACAAGACTAACATCAGCTTCGTTGACCAAAGTCGTACCGCGAGCCTGTCTTTTCATTTTGGTACCTTTATTAAAGAGGAGGTGTCTCTTATTGGCAAAATTTCTCTTCAACTTACCGGTTCCGGTAACGCTGAAACGCTTTTTAGCAGCGCTTTTAGTTTTCAATTTAGGCATTTTGCTTCCTTTCACAAAGATTATCAAACGGATGCATTGTAAGCGATCTGGCATGCCATTCGCACAGTCTCGCTCCATGATCAAAGCGGATTATATACAATAAAACAAAGATTGCAAGCACTTTTTTCAAAAAAAGATAAAAAAGGAGCTCACTTAGAATTAAGAGCCTTACGTTGTTGGTCAAGATATTTAGATAAATCTTCAGGAGAGATTTTTCCATCACCATCTTCATCCATAATCTTGAACTGTTCTTCAGGGGTTTTATAAAGTCCCTTCTTTTTCAAGAGACGATTCTTTTGTTCAACATCTTTGGTAATACGCTGATTTTTAAACTCTTCGAGAGTAAGCATACCATCTTTATCGGCATCTTGATTATAAAAGATATAATTGCTGGTCTTCGTTCCAACAGATTTAACATCAGCCGGTGTTTTATACTTTGCCCCAACAGGAAAAGCCCACATACTTAAAACCAAGAACAAACAAACAAGATATTTCACAACACCCTCCTCTATTTAGTAAAAATTTTTAGACATATCCAACTTAACTTTCGGAGAATGAGAAAAGCTCTGCAAATCGATGATTTTTCCGTCTTGTAAGCGTACTTTTCGATCCATTTTCTCAGCTAACTCAAAATTATGGGTTGCGATTAACGCGGCCAAACCGGTATCTTTAACCAAAGACAAAAGCTCTGAAAAAACGATTTCAGATGTCTTGGGATCAAGGTTTCCGGTCGGTTCATCAGCCAAAAGGAGTTTTGGACTATTCGCCAAAGCTCTCGCAATGGCCACACGCTGCTGTTCGCCCCCCGAAAGCTCGCTCGGACGATGTTTTAAGCGCTTATCAAGCTTCATCTTAGACAGCAACCAGCGCGCTTTTTCCTCGGCGGATTTGGTTGAAACACCGGCAATAAGTTGCGGCAACATCACATTTTCCAAGGCATTAAAATCAGGCAAAAGATTGTGATATTGATAAACAAAGCCCACATAATCGCGGCGCAATTCGGTTCGTTGCACATCATTAAGCTTTGAGCATTTTTTGCCATCAAGCAAAATCTCACCGCTACTTGGTTGCTCCAACAAACCGGAAATTTGCAAAAGCGTTGACTTTCCGGCGCCGCTCTGCCCGACCAAAGCCACAACCTCACCGGGATTGACCGCCAAATTAATTCCCTTAAGAACTTCAAGCGATTGCGACCCTTGCTTAAACTTTTTTATAACATTTTTCAGCTCAATAGACGGAATAATTTTACTCATAGCGCAACGCCTCCACCGGATCAAACTTAGCCGCACGATAAGCCGGATACAGCGTTGCCAAGAACGCCAACGCCAAAGAAATCACAACCACAAAGAACACTTCCGTCGGGTCAACCTTTGCCGGCAACTGAGATAAGAAATAAATTTCGGCCGAAAACAGCTCCTGCCCCGAAATTTTTTGCAAAAACTGGCGAATAGCCTCAATATTATTGCAGAATAGCAAACCGAGAGCCAAACCGATAGCCGTTCCGACCACGCCGATAAAAGCACCGTCCATGCAAAAGATTCGCATAATCATACCTTTTGTCGCACCCATGGTCCGCAAGACGGCAATATCACGCCCTTTGTCTTTAACCAACATAATGAGACCGGTAATAATATTAAACGCCGCCACCAAGATAATCAGCGTCAAAATCAAAAACATCACATTGCGCTCAACATCAATGGCGTTAAAGAAAGCTGCATTAGTCTGCCGCCAATCATAGACATAGGCCGCACCGCCGATACGTTCCTCAATCGCCTTGCGAACCGGTTTCAGCTGATTTTCATCATCCAAAGACACATCAATCTGCGTCACAGCCTCCGGAAGACTAAAATATTTCTGCGCGGCCGATAAAGGCATAAACACAAAGTTTGAGTCATATTCATACATTCCGACATCAAACGTGCCGATAACTTTGTAGCTTTTCATACGTGGTACCGTACCAAAAGCGGTCACTTTTCCGTTCGGGGAAATCAGCGTCAGCTCACTCCCCGGAACCAACCCCATTTTCTGAGCCAAGCGCCGTCCAACCAAAACCACATCGCCCTCAAAGGCCGAAACATCAGCCCCTTCAATGCTGTCGACCAACAACGGCTTTTTAACCAAATCTTCGGGACTAAGCGCGCGCACCATAGCTCCTTCGGCTTGACGACCGGAGCTGATAAGCAACTGCTTTTCAATCATCGGAATAACTTGCTTAACCCCCTCAATTTGCGCAATCTCGCCAACAGCTTCTTTATAATTATTAAACGGCAACCCGACGGAAGAAACAATTCCAATATGTCCGTTCAAACCCAAAATACGTGATAAGAGTTCGCTCCGAAAACCGTTCATCACACTCATAACGATAATCAGAGTCGCCACCCCGAGTGCAATTCCGGTAAAAGCAAAACCAGTAATCACGGAAATAAAACCTTCTTTCCGTTTTGCTCTAAGGTAACGCCAAGCGGTCATCCGTTCAAATTTTGAAAACATAATCTTAAAAACCTTTCTACTTAGCCTTATTTTAGTTATAAGGACATTGCCCCGAAAAAGCAACCAAGCAGAAACGGATGTGTATAACCCTCAAGAAAAAATAAGAAAATTATTTTTTCAAATTTTTAAGATAATTGCAAAGCAAACGAATTCCAAAAGCCGTCGCACCTTTGGGTTCAAGCGGACGAGGTGTAGAACTATCATCACGACCGGCAATATCAAGGTGAGCCCAAGGCGTTTTGCCTTTAACAAATTTTTTCAAAAACATAGCGGCCGTTGCCGAACCTGCTCCATGCCCACGAGCAGCTAAATGCTTCACATCAGCCACATCAGATTTCAAGAGCTTGCCGAATTCTTCGCACATTGGCAAACGCCACAAACGTTCACCACTATCAAGTCCAGCTTTCAGCAAATCATCAGCCATTTTATCATCATCACAAAACAATCCGGCAAACTCATGCCCCAAAGCCATAACCACAGCACCGGTTAAGGTAGCAATATCAATCACCCTCTTGGCTTTGAGTTTTGCTGAAGCATACCACAGCCCGTCAGCCAACCCCATTCGCCCTTCGGCATCAGTGTTAATCACCTCGACAGTTAAACCGGAAGCAGATGTATAAACATCTTCAGGTTTATAGGCTTTGCCGTCTGGCATATTTTCAGCCATCACCAAGACCGCCGTTGCATTTATCTTTTGCTTTTGCAAAGCCAAAACCTTAAGCGTTGAGGCCGCCACCGCCGCACCGGTCATATCGTGTTTCATACCAATAAGATTTGGCTCATTTTTAAGATTAATACCACCGGTATCAAAGGTAATTCCCTTACCCACCAAAGCAACATCAATATCTTTAGAGGACGGATTTCCTTTCCATGTCATAACGGCAACACAAGGAGGATTAGCTGAACCTTTACCAACGGCATAAAGCAACGAAAAACCTTTTTCCTCAAGCTTATCAGCCGGAATAATCTCGACCTCAATTCCCAAATATGAAAGTCGCTTAATATCCTCAGCCATAGACAATGGCGTCAACACATTCCCCGGTTCATTACACAAATCGCGTCCATAGCGAACGCCATTAGCCAAAGCCGCGACTTCTGCCATTGCTTTTTTGTTGATTTCCCCGGATTCAGCCCATAAAAACACTTGTTCAAGCTGACAAAAATCTTCTTCTTTTTTGGTCGTAAAATATTTATCAAAGCTATAAAGCTCAAGCTCCATTCCCAAAGCCACATCAGAAGCCGTCTTCTCTAAACCTTCGGGCAAAAAGACAGCGGCGGTCTTAACTTTTTTCAAAGCCGAAGCGACTTTTGCCGCGGCAACCTGCATTTCATAAGAAGAAACCTTATGTTTAACAACACTCAAAAGGTAAATTGTTTCGCCATTATCCAGCTTAAGGCTTTTTCCGGCTTCAATCTTGAAAGAGCGATTATCGACGGCTTTTTTCAGCATTTTGATTTCCGATTCGGAACAAAACGTGCCGATTCTCTCCCAATCAAACGATTTTTCCTTCATAAAAAGAACTTTTGCCTCTGGTTTTCCAAATTTTTTGACGTCCCAAACAAAATCCAACATATTGTTTCTCCGATATTTTTATACATCTTTTTAAAAGATACTCTAAAAAAATAAAAATTTAGCTAACAAATTGCTAGACAAATTTCTAATTTTACTTTATACGATTGACAAAAGATTAACAAAAGGAAGAGCATGGAACACCAAAATCCTTATGACTATTTATCAGAAGATGGGACTGAAAATTTTCAGAAGGATTTTTATGGAATAAGTGAAGAAGAACTTCCCTTTGAAATTGAAAAAGAAAATCGCCAACTGGCTAGAGAATATCTTGATATTTTATCTTCCTGCAATATCCGCAAAGAAAGAGACAACGCGCGTGAAGAAATAAAAAACCTTATTCGCAAATGGGGACTTCATTATGAAGATAACAAAGCTCATTACGCTTTATCCCGAGATGAAAAACACATCATACGTATGGACTTTTACGGCAGCATTAATGAAACAGATAAAACACAAGCCCATACAAGGCACACGCAACAATACTTAAAACACATTCAATCCAACAACAAGCCGGAACTTGCAGCACAAAACTATGATTTAAGCACCTCACCGGTATGGAAACTATACAGACAGTTTCCTCGCTTCCGCAAGATTGAAAACAAACTCAAACAGCAGCTCCAAAAGATGAATATTCCGGCTGAAATGTTGCCTCAAATGAATGCCTATGACTTTTCAGATGTCTTATACAACTACTATTATTCGGCAGAAACAGCACCCAAAGCTTACATGTTTTTAGGAGCAAGACGAAGCTTCATCAAAGACTTCATTCGCAAAAATGAAAAAAAATTCCGCCAATTTCTAAAACACTTGGATATTGACGACCGTTATAGTGATGAACTCGTCTCCAACATGAAAAAATATGGAAAAACATCAAGAGTTTATGTTATTGACCATAAAAAGGGAGCCGAACTCTTAAAAACTTATCAAGAAAAAGGCTTGCTCAATTCTACGGAAGAAATCCAAGAAAAACTAACCCTAGAACAAATTGAATTCATCCGCAGTCATGGAGATTACACCAAAGTAGCCATTTTAGGAAAAGATGGCAAACCGCTAAGCGGCCCCGAATTCAGCGTTCACCACAAAGTTGCGGTAAAAGACGCGGCTGAAGTTCCGGATTTATTAGATGTGAACAAATTTGAAAACTTGTGTTTAACAATCGAATATCCATACCACCGTATCTTACACAGTTTGGACAGTACCCAAACGATAGACCGCCGCGAAAGCTACACCAGCCGAATTTATATGGATAAAGACATTATTTTCTGGGGTGGTTTTCATCAAGATTTTCATATTCATTACGACTATCGGCAAGATGAACGCACCCTTCGCCAAAAGAAAAACCACGAAAGATGGAAGGAACAAAACCCCTTGCCCGAAACGGCAGAATATCGCAACATCAGTTCGGCACATGATAACTCCAAGCTAAGCCGCAAACAAAAAAAACAGCAACAAAAACAAAAAGCTGTTGCCTCAGTAGCCCCAAAAGGAAATGAAAACATCTCACGTCCCAAAAAAATACCCGCACCTGAGACACAAGAAAAACAAAACAAAGAAAAAGAAACGAAACCACCCCAAATCTCAACAACGCGCACCGTCAGAATGAAAGACGTTA
>CASFLB010000056.1 GCA_949295395.1 uncultured Pseudomonadota bacterium
ACATTATTTTTGGTCTTTTACCACCTGAATATGCAATTCATCAAGCTGTTGTTGGGTGACAACATTTGGCGCTTGCATCATCAAATCTTGCGCTTTTCCGTTCAATGGGAACAAGATAACGTCACGAATAATCGGTTCATCAAGCAACAGCATGACTAAACGATCGACGCCATAAGCCGAACCGGCGTGCGGTGGGGCGCCAAACTTAAAGGCGCTTATCATGCCGCCAAATTTGTTATCAACAACCGAGTTATCATAACCGGCAATTTCAAAAGCTTTGTACATAATTTCCGGTTGGTGGTTGCGGACAGCACCTGACAGTAATTCAACACCGTTGCAAACAAAGTCATACTGATAAGCCAAAATATCAAGCGGATTTTTGTTTAGCAAGGCATCCATCCCGCCTTGAGGCATTGAGAAGGGGTTATGTGAAAATTCAACCGCGCCGGTTTCGTCATTTTCTTCATAGAACGGAAAATCGACAATCCAGCACATTTTGAATGAATTTTCATCAATCAAGCCTAATTCCTCACCAACTTTGTTGCGTAGGCGGCCGCTGAATTTATCAAATTTCATGCCTTTGCCGACCACAAACAAAATGGCGTCGCCGTCTTCGGCCTTCATAGTTTGTTTAATTTCTTCAATCTTTTCAGCGCTCATCATACGGGAAATACCTTTGGTTGCGCCTTCGGCCCAAGCGATGTAAGCAACACCGCCCATGCCTTCTTCTTTAGCGTAACCATCAAGCTTATCAAAGAACGAACGTGGTTTTGAGGCAATACCCTTAACCAACATAGCTTTAACAACTTTGCCTTCTTTGACCATAGAGTCATAAACACCAAAGCCGCTGTCTCCAAACAAAGAACTTGCATCAATCATAAACAATGGGTTGCGCAAATCCGGTTTGTCTGAACCATATTTTAACATGGCTTCACGGAACGGAATATGGATATAAGGCGCTTGGTCAACGGTTTTGCCATTGGCAAATTCATTAAATATTGTTCCCAAAGTATGTTCAATAACTGCGAACACATCATCTTGGGTGGCAAAGCTCATTTCCATATCCATCTGATAGAATTCTCCAGGGGAGCGGTCGGCTCTTGGGTCTTCATCACGGAAGCATGGGGCGATTTGGAAATATTTATCAAAGCCCGAAACCATCAATAACTGCTTGAACTGTTGCGGGGCTTGCGGCAAGGCATAAAACTTTCCGGGGTTTAAGCGGGACGGAACCAAGAAGTCGCGCGCGCCTTCCGGTGATGAAGCCGTCAAAATCGGTGTTTGATATTCGGTGAAGCCTTGTTCACGCATTAATTCACGCGAGCGTTGTATAACTTTTGAACGCAATAAAATATTTTTGTGAATGCGGTCTTTACGCAAATCCAAAAAGCGATATTTTAAGCGCAATTCTTCCGGTTCGCCGCCATCAGAAGCAACTTGTACCGGTAAAACGTCGGCTTCAGAATATACTTCCAAAGTTTTGACCTTAATTTCAATATCGCCGGTCGGAATGTTTTTGTTAACGCTTTCACGGTGAACAACTTCGCCGCTGATGCCGATAACCGACTCGACGCGAATTGCTTCTATTCTTTCAAATAAATCTGAATGACTATCAAATACGCATTGGGTAATCCCGTAATGATCTCGCAAATCGACAAAGCACAAATTTCCTAAATTGCGTTTGCGATGAATCCATCCGGCGAGCTTGACCTCTTTGTTGACATCGGAGGCTCTGAGTTCGCCACAGGTATGTGTACGATAGCCGTTCATAATTTTCCTCATTTATTGTTATTAAACCTAGCCTATTAGTTCTAGCGCTGTTTTCTGATAAAAGCAAGCGCAATTTCTAAAAAAAGAAAGAGCTGCCTAAGACAGCTCTTTCTTAATTTTGTTTGTGTTACTTTGTGGCTTGATGCCCAATAACTTGATACCCATCTTTTTGTTCAAAAATAAAAGCGCGAGCTTTCTTTTCTTTGTTGGTGGTTTTCCACGTTTTGACGGCGGTTTTTAAATCCGGGGCCTCCATACTTTCAGCAAAAGGAAGGTAGCAAGCCGCTTCGCGGGCAGGGAGGTTATGAAGACCATGGCGTAGATGTTCTTTTAACCAACAAGCTGCGCGCCGGCAATCTTCAAGCTCGGAAAATCCAAGGGCGAATCCTTTTTCAATGTTGGCTTTGCCCTTATTAACAAATACGGCGCGTGATTCCATAAAAACAGCAGGGCATAAGCCGGCTTCGACCAAAATTTCTGAAACATATTGGTGCAAAAAAGCAACATCATTTTTTTGTTGGTCTTTTGCTTTTCCTACAAAAATTGTGTACATAATGATTAGATATTTCGTTATACAATAATAAATTTCTCAGATACAGAATACACGAAAATTTGTCTAAATCAAGTTTTTTTTATTTTAAGGTTGCTAAAAACAGAATCTGCGACTAAAATCACAAGAAAAGAGGGGCCTTGATGCGATTGATTACGACAACAGAAGATTTAAAAGATTTTTGCAAAATTTTGGAGAGCCAAGCGTTTATTACGGTTGACTTGGAATTTCATCGCGAAAAAACTTATTATGCTCAGCTTGGGTTAATTCAGGTTGCTTGTCCTGAGACAGAAGGAATTATTGATCCTTTGGCTCCGCAGCTTGATTTGTCTTGTTTCTTTGATGTGATGAAAAATCCGAATGTTGTTAAGGTGTTGCATTCTTGTCGGCAAGATATTGAAATTTTATATCATTTAGCCGGATTTATTCCGCAGCCGTTGTTTGATACGCAAGTGGCGGCGCAAATTTGCGGTTTTGGAAGCTCTGTCAGTTATGAAAATTTGGTTCAGTCTATTCTTGGTATTGAATTGGATAAGAGTTCTCGTTTGACCAATTGGTGTGTTCGGCCTTTGAGCGCAAAACAGCTTGATTATGCTATTTCCGATGTGACGCATCTTGTTCATATTTATCAGTTTATGAAGCAAAAAATCGCTCAAAACGGACGAGAACACTGGCTCGATGAAGAAATGGCCGAACTTTTGGATAAAAATAATTATGAAACAAAGCCCCAAGAGGCTTGGCTTAAAATTCGTCAGCATATTCGAAACCGTAAATATTTAACTGTGTTGCGTGAACTTGCGGCTTGGCGCGAAAAAAGAGCTCAACAGAAAAATCTTCCGCGTCAGACTATTATTAAAGACGATTGCTTGCTGAATATTGCTGCGGTCGCGCCTCATAATCTTGAGGAGCTTAAGCAAATTCGGAATATGCGTTCGGATATTTTGAATGGAAAATTGGCTCAAGAAATTCTTGATGTTGTGTGTTTTGCTGAAAGCTTGCCTCGTAGCGAATATGCAAAACCCAAAACCGAAAAGAAAATAAATTATTCTCAAGATTTATATGAGTTGTTGCGTTTGTTGTTGGTTCTTATCAGCCAAAAAAACGAAACGGTTCCCCATATTATTGCCGGTGATGACGAGCTTAAGTTATTTGCCGCCGGTCAAGATCGGGGCCTTAAAATGTTCCAAGGTTGGCGTTTTGATGTTTTTGGGCGGCAGGCCTCTTTATTGCGCCAAGGAAAAATAAGTATTGGCTATGATTGTTCTAGCCAAAAAATTGCTTTGACCCAAATACCGTAGCCCTAGAGTTATTGTTCTTTAAGCAGCTCTACAATTTGTAAGGCTGTTTTGTTTTTGACGGCGTAAAATACATTTTGTGCCAAACGACGGGTTGATACAATGTCTGTGGCACGCAATATCGCTAAATGTTGCGATAAAGCAGACTGACTTAAACCTATTTTCTTTTCAAGTTCGCCTACCTTTAATTCTTTGTTTTCAAGCACACTTATAATTTGGAGACGTTTTTCATTGGCCAGAGCCTTTAAGAGTTTTGCTCCATTGTTTATTGTCTTTTTTTCCATATCAGAAATCCTCCATAACACACCCTTTTATTTAACACGTTTTTTGTAATCATGGATAGATAATAAAACTAATATTCAGATAGCCTTTAGGTTAATAAACATAAGTTGTATATAAAACGTGCGAAAGAATTTGCGAATGAAAAGATAATGGTGTATAGTCATGAAAAAATATATTCGGAGATGATAATGGATAATGATATTCAAAATTTGAGCTTTGAAGATGCTTTAGCCAAGTTAGAAACTTTGGTGCGAGAATTGGAAAATGGGCGTATTAAACTTGATGATGCCGTTAAGGCTTATGAACAAGCGGTGTCTTTGAAAAATTTTTGTGAAGAGAAACTCAAGGCCGCTGAATTGAAAATTGAAAAACTTGAGCTTTCTTCAAACGGCGAATTGGTTACAACCCCTTTAGACAAGACTGAAGAATAGTTATGACGATAAAAGAAAAACTTAATTGTTACAGCACAGAATTTAACGCTCGTTTGAGTGAGTTTTTTCCTTTGGGAACAGAAGCGGAAAGTCGCGTCGTCGAGGCTATGAAGTATTCGGTAACAAACGGTGGAAAAAGACTGCGTCCGTTTTTGGTGAATGAAACCGCCGGATTGTTTGGTTTGACTTTTGAGGAAACGTTGCGAACGGCGGTCGCCTTAGAGTGTTTGCATTCTTATTCTTTGATTCATGATGATTTGCCCGCTATGGATAATGATGATTTAAGACGCGGAAAACCAACCTGTCACAAAGCTTTTGATGAAGCAACGGCTATTTTGGCCGGTGATGGGTTGCTGACATATGCTTTTGAGTTGTTGGCTCAGGAGAAAACGGCTCCGTTACCTCAAACGCGCTGTGAGTTGGTGGCTTTGTTGGCTAATGCGGCCGGTGCCTTTAATGGTATGGTGGCTGGGCAAATGCTTGATTTGTTGGCTGAGAAATTTCCAGAATCAAATTCGGAAACGATGATTAAGCGTATTGAAGAAATGAAAACCGGACGCCTTATTCGTTATGCTTGCGAGGCTGGGGCTGTTTTGGGTCAGGCTTCGGTTGCTGAGCGTGAAAAACTTATTGTTTATTCTCGATCAATCGGAATAGCTTTTCAGATCGCCGATGATATTCTTGATGTTGAAGGTAATCCTGAACTTGTTGGCAAGCGTTTGCAAAAAGATGCCGAGCAGGGCAAACTGACTTTTGTTGGGCTTTATGGTTTGGATAAGGCAAAAGTTTTGGCCAAAGATTATGTGGCTCAGGCTAAAGATGCTCTTTTATCTTTTGGTGATAAGGCAGAGACACTTTGTTCTTTGGCTGATTTTATGATTAATCGTGATCATTAAAGCTCATAAACACTAAGATTGAACACGTTTTCTAAAAAGAAAAGTGAAACAAAACAAACCGCAGCTGAAATAATTGGGGTTAAAAACCAGCCAAAAACTATTTTGACTACAATTTTCCAGTTAATGTTTCTGCCTCCTTTGGCAACGCCAATTCCAAGAATTGCTCCGATAACGGCATGGGAACTTGAAACCGGAACCAAGGGTAAAGATGGTAGGCCGTGAGCGTCAAGAAAAAGTTTAAGCGACTTAGAGGCAAATAAAAATAAGACCAAAGATTGGGCAAAGACAACAATCAGCGCGACAATCGGGGTCATGTGCATTAGATTGTTGCCAATGGTTCTAATCGTTTTATGGGAATAGGTGAAAATTCCTATGGCGATTGATATTCCGCCAATAAAAAACAAAATTTGTGTTTTTGAAAAGGCAATGTCTCCGATGGAAAGTGCGTGGAGAGGGCTGGAATCGACAAATACCCCCATAACATTGGCAATGTTGTTGGCTCCTAAAGCATAGGCTCCAAAAGCTCCGATAATAATTAAGCCAATGCGGACGTAACTATCCATTCTAAACAAATGGATTTTGAGATGTTTCATCAAGAGCTTAATGCCCCAAAAGACAAGAACGGCAACAGCGGCACTTAACAGCGGACATAAAATCCAAGAGGAAACAATTTCTACAAGCGTGTTTGAATCTGTTGGATTACCGCTATAAAAGTTCCAACCAATGATGGCACCGACAATGGCTTGTGAGGTTGAAACCGGTAAGCCGGAGGACGACATCCAATAAATGGCTAATGCGGCGGCTAAAGCAACCATAAAAGCGCCGGCTATGGCATTTACTCGGCCTAAGGCTGAGAGGGTTTCACTTGCACCGGAACCGGCAAAAACCGCGCCTAAAATCACAAAAATTGAAGCAATGAGTGCTGCCGTTCGAAATCTTATCATGCGGCTGCCGACGGCTGTTCCAAAGAGGTTGGCCGCATCATTGGCGCCCAAAGACCAGCCTAAAAATAGTCCGCTACTTAGAAAAAGGAAAAATAATCCCTCGTCCATTTGTTTCTCCTTATTTAAATATCTCGTTTAATGGCAAAAATAAGGAGACGGTCAACCGAATCTTCGGCCAAATCGGCGATGTTTTCTATTTCATCAATAATCGTTGTTAATTGTAATTTGTTTGCTAAGGGAATGTCCGAATCGAAGATCGCCGTTTTCAGATGACCTGATGTGATGTCTGTTTCGTGCTCTAAGTAATAGACTTTTTGCGAATAGTCACGAACTAAGCTTAAGTCTCTGAAATATGAGCGAGAAGCAATGCTCATGTTTTCAACGCAATCGGTGACTTGTTCAACTAAATTACGTATGCGTGCATGATAAATTTCGGGAATTTCGGGCCGCTCAATGTAAAACTGGTAAGATACTTCATCAAAACGGTTAATCACACGGTCTTGATTCTCAACTAATTCAAGCACATTGGCTCGTAAGTCTGGTATAAGATTTTGAGAGTAAAGTCTGTTTTCAATATCACGGCGCAGTTGGTCCGCATCGTGTTCGATTTGTCGAAGTTGTTTGTTAGCCTTTTTAAATTCTTCGCTTCGTCCGCTGTCTAAAAATTCGCCAATGGATTTTTTGAAAGTCATGGCCGAATCGATAATCTTGTCATGAAACATGTCTATTTTGGTTTCTAATGACTTTGCGCTTGAAAAAAGTTTTATTTTAAATTGAAACATCTCAGGCCTCGTTACAAGTAGCTCTTAAACCTATGTTAGCACAAATTTGTTAATCAATATTATATAGATTAATAAAATAATAATAAACACATTTTATTTTGACTCTTGTCAAAAAAAAGAAAGTTAGCTAAATTAGTTTTGGTTTAGTAATCTGCTTTTAGAAGAAGTAAGGAAAATAAAAATGAACAAAAACGGATCTCTTTATATATCGTTGGTTGCTTTGGTGGCTTCCATTGCCGCTTTGGCTTTGTCCTTGAGGGGAGGCAGCAACTCAACGGTAAGTGTTGAGGAAACATTGAAAAATAATCCTAAGCTTGTTGTTGAAGCTATGCAAAATTATGAGCAAATCGCTCGTGAAGAGGCTTTGGCTTCAGCTCAGAAAATGCTTGATGACAATATTGATGCTATTAACAATGACCCGAATACACCGGTTATTGGTAATCCTGATGGTGAAATTGTTTTAGTCGAATTCTTCGATTTCTCTTGTGGATATTGCCATCGTTTGTACCCGGCTTTGAAAAACATCATTGCTAAAAACCCCAATGTTAAGGTTTTGGTTAAGTCTTTGTCTTTTGTTTCTCCGGTATCCGGTTATGCGGCTAAAGCTGCTTTAGCTGCCGGCGAACAGGGTAAATATGCTGAAATGTATATGGCTTTGTTTGAGGCTAAGGGGCCGATGACTGAAGAATCTGTTGATGCAGCGGCTCAGTCTCTTGGTCTTGATATGGCTAAGTATAAAGAAGACATGAATTCTGCTAAGATTAATAATATTATGGCTTCGTTTAGCGAATTGGCCGGAAAAATTCAGGTCAATGGTGTTCCGACCATGATTTTGAATGGCAAATTGTTGCAAACAATTGACGAGAATGAAATTCAGAGAAGAATTAACGAACTCGACTAGTGTTTGTGATCTTTTTTTGA
This sequence comes from uncultured Pseudomonadota bacterium, assembly GCA_949295395.1. Lineage (GTDB taxonomy): Bacteria > Pseudomonadota > Alphaproteobacteria > RF32 > CAG-239 > HGM16780. The sequence goes on from CASFLB010000056.1 coordinate 7,872, forward strand.
ACGCCCTTTGTAAAGGGCGTTTTTTTTGTAACAAGAAAACTACCGGCTAGGCCGGTAGTTCCAAAGAGCTTACAGCTTTACAGATAAAAAACTCCTTTGCTAGAATGAAGCGACGGTCT
>CASFLB010000057.1 GCA_949295395.1 uncultured Pseudomonadota bacterium
TAGTGACGGAAGCTGTAGCACAGATGTGGTGGATGGTAAGACCGCAATTGCTGTTGTTGTTTACAAATCTGATGATGGCAAATGCGGACAGGCGATGGCTTTAGAATCTGTGGAAGGAACATATAAATGGGGTTTTACAGAACATAATATAGGCAAATTAAAAGACTATAGCACAGCATCAGAAGCCTCACAAGATTTTGCAAGTTGCGAAAATAGTAAAATTATAATTGATACAATGAGCGGACAACGAAACGCTTTTCAAGCAGTATTTAAGGCAAATGAATATACAACAGAAGGAACAAGTGAGGGAGATTGGTGTTTGCCCGCCGCGGGAATATTTACGAATATAAAAAACAACCAAAGCATCATAAATACAGGTTTTAGCCGAGCTGGTGGAACGCAATTTACAACCAGCACCTACGCTTGGTCATCAACGGAATGGGGATACTCTTCTGCATGGTGCTCTCTTCTAAGAGAAAGCTACGGTTTAAATACCTTTAGCCTGGGCGGGAGTAAGACTAGCAGCAATGAGGTTCGCCCCGTTATTGAGTTTTAACGAACAACCCACAAAAAACACACCAAAGCATACAAACCAGTACGTGAGGATGGCGGAGACCCGAGAAATCTGTATTAGTCGACCACAGAGCCAAAAACAGCGGAGAATAGTACAGATAGAGGCATTTCTAGCTGCGAGAAAAATTTTAGTGTACACAGATAGTACATGAATTTTTCGAGACAGCGTAAAATGCCTCTAGATGTGCTGTTATACGCTGTTTTTTTCTTTTTTCAGTTTTTTAAGCAACATACTCCTTTTTAGGCGACTAATTCTGTCGATGTATAGAATACCGTCAAGATGATCCATCTCGTGCTGAACAACTATGGCAAAAAAGTCATCGGCTAAAACTTCCTGCTCTTTACCATTGTAATCAAGATAACGCACGCGCACTTGGGCATAACGCTCAACTTCGGCACGCTGCCCGGGGACGGAAAGACACCCTTCTTCACCACAGACTTTTTCTTCTGATTTCCATATGATTTCGGGATTAACCATGTAGATTGGATTGCCGGCATGCTCTTCATCGCGCTCATAGTCTATGACCAAAACACGTTGAGAAACACCGACTTGCGGTGCAGCCAAGCCAACGCCGCCAGCCTCATACATCGTTTCGAGCATATCATCAAGAAAGCGGCGCATTTCATCATCAACGCCGGAAACCTTCTGCGCCTTTTGCTTCAAAATCGGATGAGGATATTCATAAACTTTTAAGCGTGTCATATTCTATCACCCTGATTTTGGTCTTTTGCAATTTTATCAAGCAAAGCATTAACCATCTTTGGTTCTTTCTTAGCAAAAAAGGCATAAGCCAAATCAACATATTCTTTAATGATAACTTTGGTATCAACATCATGAGTGTTAATAATTTCATACATCGCACAAAGAAGAAGGGCGCGCAAAGTTCCGTCCATCCGTTCAAAGGAATATCCTTCGGCCAAATAAGACATAATGGCTTTTTCCAGCGCTTCTTTATTTTTTTGCACATTGCGCACGATTTCGGTAAAATAAGGCTTGTCCATTTCATTGACTTCGACCAGCTCCTCGCGCTGTGTAAGCTCATCTTCATCAATCACATAGCGACCGACCTCACCGTTCACAAAATCCTTAATTACTTCATCAACCGACAGCTGCCCATATTCAATCATATAAGTTGCCTGCACGGCAGCCAAGCGAGCTTCGCTTTTCATTTTAATTTTTTCAGAAACAAATCCAGCCATAATTCAACTGCCTTTCTTTAATCATCAAGTTTAGCCTGAGCAATTTCCGGCTTAGCCATCCGGTCGATTGTCTCAACAAAATCTTCAAAATCCTTCACTTCGCGAAAATCCTTATAAACCGAGGCGAAACGGATATAAGCAATATGATCAAGCTTAGCCAAAGCCTCCATCACATATTGCCCGATAAGCTCGGAAGGAATTTCACCCTCACCAGAGACCTCGAGCTGACGCTGAATAGAATTGACCACCTTTTCGACACGCTCTTGATTAACCGGACGCTTGCGCACCGCCAAAGAAATTGAACGAGCCAATTTATCGCGATCAAAGGGCACCCGCTCTCCGTTTTTTTTCACCACCAACAAATCGCGCAACTGCACCCGTTCATAGGTTGTAAAACGAGAGCCGCATTCCGGACATTCGCGCCGACGGCGAATGGCGGTATTATCATCGGCATTACGCGAGTCTTTTACCTGTGTATCATCACAACCGCAAAATGGACATTTCATAATCAGGCCTCACCTTTTTTTATCAGGCTTTCAGCCACCTGATAGAGTTTTGAAGAATACCTTGCTCCTTTTATAAGGACAATATCATTATTTTGCAACAAGTTATTTAATAAAAATTCATCCAAACCGACCTGATTCTCAAAATAATAGGTCTTTTGCGAAGCATCAAGCTGCGCCAAAGTATCCTTCATTTCGGGACAAACGCCGACCACAACATCGATTCCGGCGGATTTTAGGCATTGTCCGACCTCAATATGCTGAGCCTTTGAGCTATCACCAAGTTCGGCCATTTTGCCAAGCACAGCGATTCGGCGACCGCCTTTTTGCTTGGCCAAATTTTGAATAGCCAACTTCATCGCCTCCGGCTGACCGGAATAGCTGTCATCAATCAAGGTATAATGGCCACCGTCAGCTAATTTTAAGATTCGTTTTTGGCCACGTCCTGGCAACGGTCGAAAATCTTTAAGAAACGTCGCAGCCTTTTCCACATCAAGCCCCAGCGCCTCACCCACTGTTAAAACACAGAGAGCATTAGCCACATGATGCTCCCCACTTTCAGAGAGCTCAAAGCAAAGCTTTTTACCACCGATAACGGCTTTAACCTGACAACCATCTTCTGTTTCAGTCACTTCGGGGCAATTACAAGATCCAAAGAGCAAAACATTTGCTTGATGTTCATCCGCACGGCGCACCAATAAATCAGCATAATTTGTATCACCGTTAATGATTGCCGTACCGCCTTTGGCAAGCCCCTCAAAAATTTCGGCCTTAGCTTCAGCGATTCCCTTAAAGTTTTCAAAAAACTCAATATGCATCGGGTAAACATTGGTCACAATGGCAATATCGGGCTTAACATAAGAGGTCAAACGCGAAATCTCTCCCTTGGCACTCATGCCCATTTCAATAATCGCGTAATCAGCATGATAACTCATATTGCACAAACTTTCGGGAACACCGATAAAATTGTTGTGATTTCCCTCGGTAGCATAAACATCGGTAAAGCGGCTCAAAACAAACTTAATTTCTTCTTTTGTTGTGGTTTTTCCGGCACTTCCGGTCAAACCGATAACTTTTCCTTTAAAGTTTTGACGAATATAACGTCCGATTTTTCCATAAGCATCAAGCACATCGGGAACAACCAACTGCCTCATCGCCGGCACATCAGGCAAAAGCCGAGAAACCAAGGCCAACGGGCAACCATGCTGGATAACCTCTTTCACAAAGTCATGCCCGTCAAATTTTTCACCTTTGATTGCCACAAACATTGAGGTTTTATGCGCTTTTCGACTATCTGTAACGATATTTCTGATTTCAACATCTACCACGGCCGAAGGTGAATGCACAATCTCGGCAATTTTTTTAGAATTAATGCTCTCCATTTTCCGTCCCCATAATCATAAGAATGGAAAGATAATAACATAAAAAAATAAATTTAGTGTTTAAAACACCGTCGATAACGCGCCATTTTCAAAAAGCGCAGAAAAACAGCAGGGTGTCGCAAAAAGATAAACAACGACAATAACTTTTTTTGCTTTACATAAGAAAGCATATCATTTTGCGATAATAAGAGCTGTTCTTGGATATACAAATATTTACTCTTCCACGGTTCAACCTTTTTCTTAAACGGATGACAGGATTTTGAAAAAATCAAAATATCGGTATAATCATCTTTCTTGGGCAAATAAATTTCCTCGAGCATAGACAACGAACGATAAAAAGCCAATGTCGATTCATTATGTTCACGGTCAGTATAAAGGCGAAAAGTCTTGAAACCAAGTCGACGCGCATAAGCCAAAGTTCGGCAAAAAATTTTGCGCCCAAAACCATGGCGGCGATATTTCGGCACCACGCCAAACCAATTGAGCCAAGCATCTTTCGGATATTCAGGATAATAATAAATTCCGGTCAAACCGATAAACTCGCGCCCCTTCTTAACCAACCAAAACTGAGAAAGATATTCCGGCGAGGAAAATAAAGATTTTTCCAAAGTATCATTACGATATTCTTCAGGAAAAACTTTTTTCTGAACTTCTTGCCCAATAGATAAATTATCAGCATCAAGAGGAATAAATTTCAGCATAAAACACCATTTTTATTAAGACCGACTAAATTGAGAAGTCCGCAAAACTGATTGAAAATTTTTGGTCTCATGTTGCTGTTCAATCTCCTGAGCGATACCGTCTTTTAGGCCGCCCAAAGTCATTGTAATCGGCAGAGCATCAGCCATTTTCAGTTCATTATGCTGTTTCAAATTCTTTAAAATATGATTAAGCACATTAACATGGCCGACAAAACCTTCTTGTAAACCTTCCGTCAAAAAATAATCACGGCAAAAAGCTTCGTCATAATCTTTTTTAACCAGCACACGACGGCTCATATCCATAAAATCTTTAAGTGAAATAGAGTTCTGATTTTTTTCCAGTGCAGCAGGACGATAAACAGGATATTTATAACGCTTGGCAATCAAACGCGCTGCCGCTCCCGAATTAATAACCACTTGCGTGTTATCGCCAAGAGCCGTTCCTTTCTTCCGAACCTCTTTACAAAAATCATCAAGAGCCCCATATTGATTCAAACGCTTTTTTCCGTCTTGGCTCCCCACCGGAAGGGATTGAGAGGCAATAACCCCAAAAGGCTTAACTGACATATCAAGCAAAGAAATTTCCGTACTGCCGCCCCCGCTTTCAATATACAACACCTGTTTTGGATTATTTTTCAGCTCAATAGAACTCAAACCGCCCAAGGCCGAAAGACGCGCCTCTCTTTTGGGATCAAGAACATGAAGCCTACGCTGTGTTTTTTGTTCAATCTCTTGCTGAATAAGCTTGCTATCCGGCGCGCGGCGCACCCCTTCGGTCGCATAAATATAAACCTGATTTTGAGGAACTTGATAGCCGTCTTTGGCTTCATGAATAAAATCTTGCACATGGCGAAGAATATCATCTTTTGACACATTATTATTGACTTGCCCAATCGGCTTATTGCGCAAAGAAACATATCTTCCGTCAGAAAATATTTTAATCTTAACGGCATTTGTCCCGATATCAATAACGCAAAAGTTCTTCATTCTTCTTTTACCCAAACATTATATATAAAAAATAATAGCATAAAAAAAACAACTCGACAAGGTTTTCTCTCAACCTCAAAAAATTAAAAAAAATCAACCTTTATATTTTTTATATTCCGAAACAATATAATCAATACCCCAAAATTCAGAAGTTTTAAGATTGCTTTTTTCAAGATTCAACAGATAACGAGCTTGAGTTTCGGTGATTTGCTCAATCTTATCCCAAGTTTCAAACCCAGAGATTGCCAGCACAGCATTTTGAGCCTCGTCTTTTGAAATTTTTAATTCGTTCTGCAAGTGTTCAATTCTCTCATTAAGCAGATCAACATATATCTGTTTTGCCGTTTTCTGACGAGTTAACAACCACAAATATATTTCAGGAATATACGGAGAAGGAACCGTTTTAAGAGTAATGGAAAGATTAGGAAAGACCTCAGACAGCTCCCTGCGAATATCCTCGCGTAACAACTCGGATATATTTTCATCAACAATCAAAGACCCATCGGCAAAAAGAGCATATTTTAAACGATCGGGCGACATAATATTAGGCAGCGGATTAACCACACTCAAACATTCATTATTTCTAAGTAACTCATCAATATACATATTCATTTTAATCGCATCTTTCGAAGCACGAGGAAAGGTGTGTTTTTCATGCCACTTTGCGATATGTTCTTCTTCAGAAATAAACCAATCAAACTTTTGAGCATAGGCATAAATTGCCTCAATATAATTTAATGGAACATACTGCGCACGTAAATAAAGATATTTTTTATATTTCTGAGAAAAATCTTTTACCTCCAAATAATCCTGCGTTTTACTATTGAAACAATATTCATCGGAAACAATAAATTGACCATTTGAAAACAAGGCCAAAAACTTACGATATTTAGGATGAATATCCTCCATTTTTGAGGCGGTGTAACAAACATTATTGTCATCAAAAAGTTTTTGAGCAAATTCTTCCGGAGTTGGAAGTTCAACAACCTTTAAATCTTGTTCACAAGGATATTTCTGACAAGCCAATTCACTAATAGCGCGCATATCGACAAAATCAAATTTTTCACCCTCAGAAGAATAAAAACGTTCTTCCCTTAACATATAACCTTTTTTTCTAAGAAGCTGTTTAAACTGCTTCAACACTTCCGGACGAGCAAACATACTACAAACCAAAATTCCGTTATTAAAATAATGAAATTCTGACTTTTCCAAAGCAAACATAGACATTTTTGAAGTCAATAGAACCGGTTTCTTGTAAAAACGGCTCATCTGACTATAATAGGAAAAATTCTTCAAAGTAGAGGTATAATCAAACGTTAAACAATCCCCTCGTTCAAATAATTTTGTTAACTCTTCCTCTGTCATTGCCATACATCCATAAAAAAATATTACCAAATATAATTTATCATATAATTGATATAAAATTAATTTTTTTTTAACAAAAAAAGCCGTGATAAACATCACAGCTTTTTTATAGTCATACTAAAATACCAAAAAGTATTCCAAAACATATAACAAGAGAAACTATCATAAATAGATTTAAGGCAAAATCATTGCGTATCCAAGCTGTTGCAACCGAAAAACAAGAAAAGCAACAACAAATATCCGGTACCGCAAAAGCGCAAACAAAACCTAATTCCCAATAAAATAAAGCATTGTTCCAAGTTAATTCCGGCTTTAACCAAACATTAATCCCGAACAACACTATAAAAACTATCGGCCAAGAAAGCCAAAAGAACAGCTTTGTGCGTCTAACACATTTTTGATAATTTTGCTGAAGCTGACTTTCAAGTTGCTTTCGAAAATCCGCTTCCATTTTATTATCATCATTTGAGAGCCCTAATGTTTCAGGTTTTGATAACAAACGCCTAAATGAAGATAATGCGTTAGCATACAAAGGATACCTCAGACAAATAAATACGATTGTCAAAAAGGCAGAAACAAGCAAATAATTAATCATAATATTATTTTTTCGTCTTTATTTCATGAGGCGCGCGGACTTCCTAGTTCCTTCCTCGGGTTATAATAAAAATAAATAATAAAACTCTATTGCCTTATATACCTTATTTACCCTATAAAATCAACAAAAATTTAAACAACCATAAATAAACATCCCTAATTTTTAACAAGTAATAACGGACTAAGCTCTTTAATTTGCGCAGAAGAAAAAGCGCTTTTTCTGTCTTTTTCATTCCAATAGGAGGCACTTCCGCCATGAATTGTCGGTCTGATATGCGGATTATATTCAAATGATGTTCCTAATAAATAATCATACGCCCCAAGTCCTTCCGTATCTTGTAAAGAAACATCCGCCCCCTGCCCAATAAGATATTTTGCAACCTCAAACTGCCCTTCCTGCAAAGCATACATCAAAGCGGTTCGTTTGCCATGCGTAATGCAA
>CASFLB010000058.1 GCA_949295395.1 uncultured Pseudomonadota bacterium
CCGTTGTTTCGCCAAACTTATTTCCACCAAAACTACCAGTAATATTCGGCAAACCTTCAGCTTGGGTTGTATAAATATTAGACGCCGAATCACCGCCTAAGCCTCTCAAGAATTTACCTCGATAATCAGGAAGATTAAACGTCGTCTTTCCGTCACCGGCCCCAAAATTTGTTCCGATAATGGAAAACAATTCCGAATACGTTACACGACTAACAGCTTGCCCATTGCACAAGAACCAGTTGTCATGATTAGCATTTTTAACAGAGGCTTTAATATCGCCGATTTTCCAAAGCTTATTGAGCAATGTTTTTAAAGAACTTGTTACGGTAGTACTAACCGAATCAATTTGCTCTTTTGTCACAGCATCATCAGGCAAAGTTCCTTTGGCCATATTTCGCACCTGAAAGTTGCCCATTTTAAGGTTTCCTTCCATAGCAATACGACCATCTCGCAACATACATTCATTAAAACCATTTTCAAAATTATCATCTTCTTCATCATGGCGGTCAGACACAATATCAATATTGTTTTTTCGATCCTGCTCCCAATTATGAACACGCGTAAAATTTCCGTTAGAATCAAATGGCATTTTTTCTTCCTCATAAAATCATAACACATATAAAGCGGCCTAAGCCTGTATGGAAACAGACTTAAGCCATCTCAAACATCCTTAACTAATAAGAATAAGGGCTTCGATTATAGCCGCCATAAGCACCGATAGCACCACCGGCAACAGCTCCCCAAGGACTTTTTGTTGTAGAAAATCCTTGTAAAGCCCCGCTCAAAGCACCACTCAAAGCCCCGCCCAAACCGCTGCTGGCATTGGCTTTATCCTGTTGATACTGTAGATTTGATTTTCCCGTACCAACATTAAAGATGTTTTGCTGATTTTCATACCCGCTTGCCGAACCAGACAACGCACTCAAAAGCTGATTGATATAAGCCTGCTGGGCAGAATTATTAAAATTACCGGTTGAAATCTGATCCCCAAGGCTTTGAGAATAAGCGTTTTGACCGGCCAAAACTGAATGATAAGCCGCTTGATTAAGGGCATCATTCTGATTATCTTGTAAATCATTCATTGCTCGGTTATAAGCTTCACTACCAACCGGAATACCTTTATTTTGCAGAGAGGTTGACAAATCAGAAGTTTGTTGTTCAAACTGCGGCGTCAACTTGTCAACATAAGAATTATACACAGCCTCTTCAGCACGCTGACGAGCATCGTCCGAAGCATCAATATTAAAGGTATAATCTCCCATATTTGAGAGATTCTGCGCACTGGAAGAACTTGCCCAATTGGTCAAATTATTCAAAGTGCTATCAACTTGCGACGTATCATAACTCTTCAGATAATCCAAATAATTATTATACGGCGTCATATCATAAGTTACTTTTTTGCTTTTACTCATTATTGTTACTCCACTTGCATTCTTGTTTTAACATGCCATAAACAAAACAGTCTTGCCCATCATCACGATACTGTCGAAGCAAGCCTTCACAAACAAAACCAAGTCTTTGAACAAGGCTGTTGCTGGCATCATTATTTTTGCTGACAAATACGCTGGCACGTTTTGCTTTAATAACCATAAAAATAAAGGAAAACACCGTTCGGAGAACTTTTGTCGTACACCAGCGTTTGTTTTCCGAATAAATCGTCATCCACACATCACGATAAGGACGAATATCGTTAAGAACGATTCCGGCAATAAGCTTATCATCAAGCCACACCCCAAAACACAAACAGGGCATATACTCAAAAGGCTTATCCCCCAACCCCTGACAAACAAAACCAAGAACCTCCCCATTCGGAGAAGTATCAATTTTACATAATACCTTGCCCTGATTCATAAATAATCCCCGTGTTATACCACTCAATTGCGTTACCCTTTGTCTTAGTTTTAAAGACCACACTGGCTTTATAACCAACCGAACTGTTAGCAATCCATTGATTATTAACTTTTGAAGATTGCAAAGTACTCCATTTCACCCCGATAGGATTAGAAGAAGAGCTCCATTTCGCTTCATTCCATTTTGTCTGCCCCACCGTACCGATATTGGCAATATAAGCTTGATCTCGGTCTTCCAAATCCATATTGGTATAAATAGTCAAATCGAACTGCGTACTGGCACGTGTCCGAGGATTAATCATCGTGATACGCTTCAAATTATCACGTCCCAAGTTTGAATAAGCTTGTTTCACCACCCCCTCAATCAAAATACCATCATCGGAATAAGAATTACCAAACTGATAAACCGCGCTGTCCGAACCAAAATAAAGTTCATTTTCAAACACACACCAACAAAAGGAGCGAATATTAACAAAGCGGCACCATGCACCGGTATTTAAATTAACCACGTGCTGTTCAAACTGATTGGCCACCGGCACATTAAAAACGGCATAGCCGCCTTTTCCATAAATAAGACCTTGCCAACCGTCTTTATTTTTGTAGTTTGCCGTTCGACTCAAAACAAGATCGCGAATAGCATCGGAAAAAGCCAAACCTGACTGAGTGGCATTATTCATAGACAAAGCCTTAGACATCGGAAAATAACCGTCTTCGGTAATAATCACAACATCACCCTGATATTGCATGGTGCAACGATAGCCGATAGGTTTTGAAATTTTATAATTACCTTTAAGAGACCAAGATGTTGCTTCATTGGGATTAAGCCCCGAATAGAGCATAATTTCGCCTTCAGAAGTGATAAACGCGGTAAAATCATCCGTTCCCTGACCACCATCAACGGTCCAGTTTGCCACCGCGACAAGTTCACCACCGAATTTTGAAATTTGAGATAAATCAAAAGAATAAAGCTCTCCGGAGATATTTCCGGCCTCAGCTGAATAATAAGCAACCATTGAGCCTTTTTCCACAAACCAAAGAAATTCGTGACTTACCGCGCCGTTAACAAGACGCGTCATTTGTCCTGATGTTGACGTAAATCCCCAGTCATCAAAATGCTCGTCCCCGCCTTCGTCCACATAATAAACTTTAGGCGTTTGCGTACCACTCAAAAAAAACAGACGGTCTTTGTATTGAACCGTCTGCCAAATATCACTGGTCAATTCTGTCGCAATTTCTCGACATTGCTCGGCCGAAGAAATATCACACAATTTTTTATTAACAACACACAAAAGCTTTTTATTCGTCGCGGTATTATAGGCGGCAAGCGTCTTTACCGGATAAGTTATTTTGGTTTTAACATCGGATTGATACGTGACCGGGCTTTCAAACAAAACATGCTTTTTATAGCCGGGGCGCAACACAACCGAGCTTCCTTTGGGCATATAATTATCCATTTGCAAAGCAAAGAGAGGCTCCATACTGTCCCAACTGTCACGATAATTTAAACCTTTTATCGGCGCCGGCAAATTAACCGTAACCGATTTATTTTTTCGATTAATTAACGCTTTTAACATCGCAAATTATCCCCACATCCGGCAAATCAAAGCGTCCACCGGTTAAATCAATATCTTTGGTCGCCAAAGCCGCACCAAACTTTTTCCGCAACTCTTTCTGATACTCGTTATATTCCTCATCATAGGCCATACCGATTTTTCGCAAGATGCGATAATGGATCCCAAGCTGAACAAGATAAGCATCAAAAATCGGAATATCAGAATCAGCGGTAAGACGAGATTTTTCCTCATACGTTTTGGCGTCCAAACAAACCGAGTTTGCGCGGTACTGAAACACAATTTTTACCCCACAGGGAGGTTCATCCAAAAATTTAAAACAGTTTGACTGTATTTTAAATTTAACAGCTGTATCGGGATTAAAAAAATATTTATCGCGCATCCATTGCTCAGGCGTAATTGCTCCGATAATTTTTTCCGCACTATCTTTAATATAAATTGTGTCTTTAATAAGAGCGTAAAAATCCGGAACTATTTCCTCAATCGGATAGTTAGACTTTCCGGCAGTTGTTATAAAACTTCCCTCTTTGGTCAAATCCTGCCAATCGCCATAGCGCATGAGCGAATTAAGCTCCGCTTTAGCCACGCTTAAAAAAGACGAATTATGCTGACTATTACCGGCAAAAAGACTATCCGGCTTCTGAATAGCGGCAATATCGGCCACTTCCTGACATATTTCAAGAATATTCATGATTAATCCTTTTCCGAAGTTGATTTTAATTTTTCTTCAAGAGATTTGATTTTTTTCTGAAGAGCAGTAAGACGTTCTTCAAGATTAAAGATTTTGGTTTTATAGGCTTCTTCTTTTTTTTCAAAAGCCGTGATAGCCGAATTATTTTTGTTCAGGCTCAAAAAGACATGGGCTTTTTCGACCTCTTTCACAAGATTGAGAGCCTCTACTTTATCTTGAGGTAGCGCCACCAAAGCCTCAAGCGTAAAAAGACCATAATAATGACAACTTTCAATCTGCGAGGTATCCAAAAACGCAAATAATTCCAAAGGTGTTCCATCTTCCATCTGTTTTTTCTGCAACTGATAACGCTGATATTCAAGAGGAAAGGCTAAAATATCATCTTTGCGCGCGGGTTGATTATAACAGGAGGGATCATCTCTGGTGCGTTTTTCAATAAACGTAACAGTTTTATATTTAGCTAACCCGCGTTGGTCTAAATCATTAGTTTTAATATGACGATCATAGAACCGTACAAAGATAGAATTTTCAGTTTTGTTAGACAAGGCTGTTTGAAAATCAAAATCCATTTGTTCATCCTCATAAAATTAAGGGAGGCTTACGCCTCCCCCATTATTAGTCTGCCGAATAATCGACCAACACACCCTGCAACGAAGCATTGGAGAGGGTCAAGTTTCCGGCCCAACCAATGATTTTATACAAAGCATCTTGATCAACCGCCATACGATTTCCACCAATGACTTTCATATTGCGATCTTTGTGAGAGCGCAGTCTCAAATAATTGGTATTTAAGAAATACATATGTTTTTCAGGACAATAGCCTCCCTGACCACCATCATAGATAACATCGGCACCTTTAAACTTTAAGGTTTCAAAGCCGGCATCAGCCATTTTGGGATCAGAAAAACGCTGTAAGTCAATTAAAGATTCATTATAAAGAGTATACATATCATCGCTGGCAACAATAATATCCGGCTTGTCGGTACCGCGCGAACACTTCATATAAAGCTCATGCATACTTTTCTTAATGGTATCTTTCGTCAAAGCTTCCGAGGGGCTCAGAACCTGATTGCGCCAAAATTCATTGCCGGAAGCGGCGCGGTCAATACCGCCAACGGTACCGGTTGTCGGAGCATCAGCCACCAAGAGCTTTAAACCGCCGATTGTTTTTCCTGAACCATCACCGTATAAAGCTTTTGACATTTGATTAAGCATGGTCTTTTCGGCATTTGAAATTTTAACACCCAAAAGATCAAACATTCTTTCCTCACCGGAGTTTTTAAGCTGCTCTTCACCGGAAATAGCAACCGGAACGGCCATCATTTTCCAGGCATATTCCGCCGCTGAGAAAAGTTGCTTATCGGTATAACTGATTTTATCATAACCATTATACCAAATTGCATCACCTTCACCATACTCGATTTCTTCCACAATTTTTGAACCACCGTCAACATTTTTCAAATTTCCCTTTTGTTTCAAACGAGCCAAAAGAGCATTATTTTTACTAATATTGTCGGCTAATGTTTTTGTTCGAGTTTCAAGTGTGGTTGTAAGGAGGTTATCATAATTTGCATTAACTGTCATAGTTATTATCCCATTTGTTTAAAGATTCTTCTGACAGTTTCCTCGGCCGTCTCATCTTTGGAAATAATTCCTTGTTCCTTACTTGTCGGCACAAAAGAGGCTGACTTAGCTTTAGCCGCCTCATGAACCTTTGAGGCAAGAGCCTGCTTGTTTTGTTCGGCAATCATCTTGTCTCTTATATCCGAAGACAACCAAATTGCCCTTTCATAAGCATCTTCAAGCGATTGGCAAAGACCCGACTTTAAGAGCTTAATCATAGCCGGCTTAGCTTGCTCATAATAAGGATACTTCGGATTTCCCTTATCATCTTTGGCTGAAACGAACTGACGAAGATGTTCATTGGCGGCATTCTGTTGAAGAGAGCGCAAATAAGCATTTTGTTCATCGAGCTGTTGTTGCATAGACATCATACGGTTTTGAAAATCCTTAGAAGAATCATTGTTGTTATGTTGTACCGCAGGTTGACCATACGTTTCATTAAGATACGCCAGCGTTTGGACAGGATTTGAATAAAGATTGCGAACAACATTCATCAAACCGGCCGCACATTCTTGAGCGTTACGATAGCCCAAGGCCTGAATATCTTGAGGCAAAAAGACATGATCGACCCACTTATAGCTTTGAAGTTGGTTATTTTTGGATGACATCCCTTTTTCCATTTGACTTTCTCTTTCGGTCAGATATTTTCTGACATTGAGCGGCAGCGTAGGAAAAAGATCTTTCATCTCGTTGGTGTAACTTGCCGGAGCGGTCAGCCATTCATCAACCTCTGCAGCCGGCGGATGATTGGTCTGTTCTTCCTCAACATTACGAGGTTGTTGACTTTCGGTGTCGTCTTGGCTTTGTTCATGTTGAACCGAAGCAAGAGCGGCTTGAATATCTTCTGAAATATCACTCATTTGTCCATATTATCCTTTTATAGTTTCGAACGAAGTCGGCCTTCACTTCTGAGAGCCGAGCTTTTTCTTGTTGGTATCGGACGTTTTGTCGAAAACGATCCGAATAATCACTTGCCAGAGCCACCTCGTTTTCTTTAAGATAGCGATTAAGGTCGGAAAGAGATTCCGCCCAAGTACCATCTGGCAACTGAAATTCTCTAAACATTAGTCAAAGCTCCTGACATATCCCGAAGGAATATTGGTATTCACATCAGATTTTGTAATAATTTCCATCGTTTTAAGTTTGTTTTGATACTCAATTTCTTTATTTTTAAGCGAGGCTTCCTCACCTTCTTTTTGAGTATCGGCTTTAAGTTTCATAAGTTCGATTTGCTGTTGAGTTGCCTTTAACTGATTTGTGGCTCGATCATTTTCAGCTTTTTGTTGGAGCTTTTGCTTTTCAAGTTGAAGTTTCATAACCTCAAGATTAGGTTTATCCTCATCGGGCTGTGAAAACTCTTGTTGTATTTTGTTAAACGCATCTTCAATAATCGGCTCAAATTGCCGTGCATTAGGCAAAGATGCGACAGCGCTTTCAATCATTTTGCGATAAAGAGGCAAAAGCGCCGGCTGAGCCGACACAACCTGAAAAGCACGCGTAATCATATCATTGATATTTTCAATGGTATTCAAAACTTGTTTGGCATTTTCGGCCTGATTAAAAGACGTATCCGTTTCAACATCAAGAAGCATATTGCGCATTTTATCATGCCGAAGCAAAGCAATCGCCTGAGCCACGATGGTTTTATCGGCAACCGTAGCAAACTGCGCCAAAGTCTCATCAGAAAACATCTCGCAAATAATTTCAGCCTTAATTTTCAGCAAATCGCACAAAAAGCGCTGCATATCATTTTGGCGGTCTTGATTGCGAAGCGTTCCAAAGTTTGTTTTTTTGGTCACGGCGGTCGCCGATTCTTTCGGGTCAGAATTACCACGCATAATGTCGGAAACACCAGTCTGCGTATAAATGGCTTGGACGATATCATTACGCCGTTCAGACAACGCTTGTAAAGCGGTGATGTATTGATTAATCGGCATAAAATCAATAATTCCTTTAATTCCGCCGCTGTCTTTTAAGCGCCCAAAGACGTGTCTGCGTTAAGAATATTGACCAACTCCGGAAAAGAATTGTCATAAGCGCCCGAAATTTTCAAAGCTTTCTGTACAAGCCGCATGCGCTCGGTCACACCGTCAAGCTCTTTCAGCAACGGCTTAATTTCTTGATAATCCGGGACGGGAATTAGGGAATCATTGGCCGTTGTCGCAAAGATAGGCTTAGGAACGGGAAAAAAGCCGACAATTTTGAGAGTATCATCGCTGATTTTCAAGAACCGCGATTTAATATCTTTACACAAATAATAAGTTGTCTGGCTTTTTTTATCCCAAATTTCATAAACATCGGTGCTTTTCTTAAACTCATCTTCGTCGTCAGCCGAAGAATAATCTTTAATTTCATCGGCAAAGTCATCGCCAAATTGCTTAAGAACTTCTTTTTTGGTCATTTCGATTTTGCGAGCAATCCATGTGCACTCTTCCCACACTCCAACCTTTTGACTATCGGCCAAAAAGTTTTTCGGGTCGACATAAACCGTCTCAACAAATTCATCGGTTTTAATTTCTTGCTCAATATGGGTTTCAACACCATCATCATTAACCTGCAAAACGCTGATTTTTTCAAAGGTCGGACGATATTGTTCAATTAAAATACCACAGCCCGAAATCAAAAAATCGTTTCGCGCGTATTTAATGACCGAGTCAAAATCAAATCGAGACAAATCCCATTCCAGCGCTTCTTAAAGAATGGTACAAGCCTGATTTTGTACAATATCGATGGTCTTTTCACGACGTTCGATATAAGGCTTCGGCTGCTTGAAGTACAGAAAAGGCTTAAGTGTTTCAATACTCGACCA
>CASFLB010000059.1 GCA_949295395.1 uncultured Pseudomonadota bacterium
TCGCGACTTTATCATAATATCACCTTTTTACAGCTTGCCTTCACGACTCGATTATATCAAATTTTCGATAAGCTTTCAAGATGAATTTTGCAAATGGGCTGAATTTTGGGCGTAAAAAAACGGAGCAGTTTTGCGCTCCGTTGGTAAATTTAATTTTCTGCTTACAGTTTTTCTATCCTGTCAGCAATGTCTTTGGCCGGATTTAGCGTGGCTTTGGGCTTGAAATCAATGTTATTGTTTTCAATATAATCGGCGTATCCTCCGGCAACCAAAGATTTTATAAACCGCTCGTGTTTGGGCGTTAACCAGCCTTCGCCGCGGAAAATATAAACAGGTCTGCCTGTACCGCAAGCCTCACAGCACATTGAAACCGAATCCCCGCTCACGATAATTTTATCTGCGCAGGCTAAATATCCCATATAGGGATTTTCAGACTTGTCTCCCCATAAAAATGTGTATTGCGGAATGCCTTCTAAAACCTTCATAATCAAATTTTCCGCTTCTTGTCCGGTGCGTTTGGAATCGGTTATCAATAAAGAACCGCCGACCTTATCATGAAAAGCTTTGACCGCTTGTCCTAAAGATAAGGCGTTTTTTAAGCTAAAAGGCTTACCCTTTATACTTCCGCCAATAATAACAGCCGTTTGGGGCGATGTTAAATCAGCAAAGCGTTCTTGCCAATATTTGCGGGCTTCTGTTAATTTTTCTTCGGTGATGCGGTGCGGTGAACCGGTTGTATACATCACATTTTTTCCTTTTATTTTATCTTTATCATGCTCGGGAACCGCAATAATCGCAAAGTCCTTTCTTCCCCAAAAACCAGGGTAAAGCAACTGAATTATTTTTGTTTTGTTTCCTGATTTTTTTCTTATCCAGCGAGCGATTGGCGCTGTTCTACGGCTTCCTGATAAAACAATATCCGGAAAATCTTGGCTTATGCCTTGTTTGCTTTCGTCACTAACCCCTATTAGGCTCCGCCCACGCAGAAAATTCGGCAAACCTGCAAGTTTGGTATAAATCAACGGTTTTTCTTCAATCTCATATTTTGATAAGCTTAGTTGTCCGGCGACTCCTCGAACTTGCCCATTGCTTCCCATGCGGTCGTCGATTAATACCCATACTTTCTTTTTCATGATATGCTAACCCTCTGTTAATCCCTTTCTTCTATACTATAACTTATCAAATTTTTCTCAAGGAGTTTTTTTATGAAATCTTTTATTTTATGCGTTTTATTTTCGGCGATCTTGTTTTCGCCCAAAGTTTATGCTCAATATTCGTCCCAAAAAGACGCTGCCTATCTTGCTACAATTAAGGCTGTCGCTGATTATAAAATTAATGATCAAGAAGAACTTGATAAAGTTGAAGAGCTTCGTCAAAGCCCTGCCTTTAATAAAAAACTGCAAAAAATGCTTGATAAACTTTCAAATGAAAGAACCAAAAACTCAACAAATCAACGAATCCTCAAAATTTTGAAAGATGCTGGCAAGCAAATTTATGATGAGCTGAATTAAACTTTGATTAATCTTATTGTTCTATAATCCTTTTATCTTATTACTTAACTTGTCGGAGGCGGTTATGAAGAAAATTGAACCTGAAACAAAGTCTGTGCTTGAAGAAATTGAAGCTTTGCGCTTGAGCTTGTTTAAAAACCTCTCTTCGGCAAATTCTTAGTCTGATGAGGCTTTTCATGAAAAAATTGTGCTTCTTTCTTTTTTCTTTGTCTTTTGTGATGACTGCATCTTATGCTTTTGCCGAGACCGGTGAAGAAGCTCGAAAGGAGCTTGAACGTCAAGATATTACTTCTTATCAACAAAAGGTGGCCGAATGGAAAGCTCAGCACCGTAATGCTAAGCTTGCCCCTCCTCGTCTGGGAGAAAATGTTAAGGTTTTTCCGGCAAGCTATGTTCCTAAAAAAACACCGCTTGATCCTGGAAATGATTTGGCTTTTGATGATCGTCGTTATAAAAAATACCCCAATGCTGTTCGCCGCTTGTTGGATAATGTTAATGTGCGTGATCAGTCCGAAAATCAAATTACTTACATTTATCATAACGCACGCATTGATGAACTTGCTTTCTTGGCAGCCGAATATTGTTATAATCAGAAAAAAAGCAAGGCCTTTTTACAAAAAATTACTCTTTACCAAAACAGAGCACGGCTTGCAACTTTTGACTGCGTCAACTTGTAACTCGCCTTTTGATTCACTATATATCTCTTAGTATGGTTTTGTTTTTGAGGCTTATGTTACCATGAAAGATTTATATTCTGTTCTCGGAGTGTCTAAATCCGCCAGCGAAGCGGAAATCAAGTCGGCTTACCGTAAGCTCGCTCGTAAATATCACCCCGACCTTAATAAAGATAATAAAGATGCGGCCGAGAAGTTTAAGGAAGTTTCGGCGGCTTATGATATTCTTGGCTCAAAAGAAAAACGCCAAAAATATGATAATAACGAAATTGATGCGGAAGGAAAACCGACCGGTTTTGGCGCTGGTTTTGGCAATGGCTTTGGCGGTGGTCAAGGCTTTGGCCAAGATGGTGGATTTTATTCTTATTCAACCTCGGGAAACCCGTTCGGTAAACGCGGTAGCTCGGCCGGATTCGATTTTTCTTCTATCTTTGGTGATGATATTTTTTCTCAATTTAGCGGCGGGCAAAATTTTAGCGGCGGTGCTAGGCGTGTTCGCAAAGGTGACGATATTGCCTATACCATGTCGATTTCTTTCCTTGATGCCGCCCTTGGTATTGAGCAAAAAGTTTTTATCGGAAATAAAACAATTAATGTCAAAATTCCATCCGGCTCAGCTGATGGACAAACTTTGCGGCTGAAAGGGCTTGGACAACCCAGCCCTAATGGCGGTGAAAGCGGCGATGTTTTGATTACACTTAAGGTACAACCTCATCCTTATTTCAAAGCTGAGGGAAATAATATCTTGCTTGATTTGCCGATTTCGCTTAAAGAGGCTGTTCTCGGTGCAAAAGTTACCGTACCAACTATTTCCGGCAAAGTGGCTGTTAAAATTCCGCCTTATGCTGATTCAGGCGAAAAGCTCCGCCTTAAAGGAAAAGGTATTAAATCTAAAAATTCTGTCGGTGATCAGATTATTACCCTTAAGATTATTACCTCTAAATCTAAGAGTTCTGAACTGGAAAATGCTGCCACTCACCTTCCGGATATTGATGTTAGGAACTTTTAGCCATGCTTTTGGACCAACTGCGCGATTTTGAATGGCTGAATGAACCCAAAGAGGTTAATTTTCATGACGGCGGAATGTCTATTCTTGCCCTTAATCATACCGATTTTTGGCAAAATAAAGCTCGTAATGTTCACAAAGACGACGGACATTTCTTTTTTGCTCGGAAAACCGGAAATTTTATCCTAACCCTTCATTGGAAGTTTTTACCAATCCAAAATTTCCAGCAGTGTGGTCTGATGCTTCGCTTTGATGAGCAAAATTGGATGAAAGCGTCTTTGATGTTTGATAATCCCGATAACCCTAAACTCGGAAGCTGTGTTTGTAACGGAGGTTTTACCGACTGGGCGTTAATGCCCGTTTCAAAAAATCTCTCAGAGCTATGGTTGAGGGTCAAACGTCAAAACGGTGATTATCTTCTTTTTGCCTCTTTTGATGGTATTTCTTTTGGGCAAATACGGCTTTTTAATTTTTTGAATGAAGATGTGGAGATTAAAGCCGGTGCTTATCTTTGCGCTCCTAATTCTGATGATTTTGAGCCTGTTCTTTGTAAACTTGATTTTGATTAACGGAGGTTTTATGAAAAAAATTTATCTTTTATTCTTTTGCCTTTTATCCCTCGTTGGCTTTTCTTCTGCGTCTCATGCCGAAGAAAGTGACTCTCCTGAAACGATGGTATATTTGCCAGAGCCTCAAAAAAATATTGGTGCCCCTTTAATGAAAGCTTTAAGTGAGCGCAAAACAACACGTGAATTCAGCGTTCGTAAGATAAATGACCAAGACCTGTCAAATTTGCTGTGGGCGGCCGTCGGCATTAATCGTCCGAACGGAAAACTCACCATTCCGACCGCACGTGATGCTCGCGACTTGTCTGTTTATGTGATTAAACAAGGGGGAGCTTATCGCTATAATTCTGAAAAAAATGCTCTTGAGCTTGTTAATCCGGCCTCTCTTATTTATACCGCGGCAAGTCAAGGCTTTGTAAAAAATGCCGATATGCTTTTGGTTTATGTTTCAAATAATGAAAATCAAAATTATGGCGCCATGCATGCTGGCTCGGCTTATCAAAATGTTGGGCTTTATGCGGCCTCGGCCGGTATGAGCAATGTTGTTCTTGGCATGATTGATCGTAATGTTTTGCGCAAAGAGTTGCATATTAACGACAATGAGTATGTCGTTATTGCTCAGGCTCTTGGGTGGCCAAAATCTAAATAAACATACAAAATCCCCTTTAGATTTTTTTCTAAAGGGGATTTTTTTACTCACTCAAGGCTTTTGCCAGTTTAATTACGGCTTCAAATCGTGTTTTAAGGTTGCGATCGGCAATGCCTGTTTCACTTTGATACTCAGCTTCTTCATACTCCTTGGTTTGGAGATACTCTGACAAGTCTTGTGCCATAATCTGAGGAATTTTTTTGTTTGCGATTTTTCCTACCATGAGACTATCTTCACATAAAAGCAGTAAGGCTCCTGCAGCGTAGTAGAGCTTTAGTTCTGCCTTTAGAAGCTCTTTTGTTACACACTCTCTGTCCTTGGTAAGATTTGTTTCCAAAATGCTTCGAAGAACCGACATTCTTGAGGCTTCGTCACGGAAATTTACTTTTTTCATAAGAATTAAATTATTAAAATTATACACTAAATTATAAAAAAACTTGTTTTTTATATCACAATTTTTTTTAATTGCAATAGAAGGCATAAAAAAAATTACTATATTGTTTTGTGTTTTATTGTTAAAAGGAAAAAAATAATGAAAGTTTTGATGATAAATGGCGGAGCCAGTGATGATGGATGTACCGCAACCGCTCTTGATGAAATTGCTGAGATTTTGCGTCACGAGCGGATTGAATCCGAAATTATTCATCTTGGCAAAAATCCTATTCGCGACTGTATCGGCTGTCAAGCTTGTCGCAAAAACAAAAATAATCGTTGTGTCTTTGATGATGATTTGGTTAATGTTATTATTGAAAAAGCTGAAAAATCTGACGGTTTTATCTTTGCTTCTCCGGTTTATTATGCTCACCCCAGCGGACGTATTTTATCCGTGCTTGACCGTGCTTTTTATGCCGGAAGTAATGCTTTTGCTTTTAAACCGGGAGCGGCTGTTGTGACCGCTCGTCGCGGCGGCACCAGCGCAGCTCTTGATGTCCTCAACAAATATTTTACCATAAACCGTATGCCGGTTGTTTCATCCTCTTATTGGAACATGGTTCATGGCGCCAAAGCGGAAGAAATTTCTCGTGACGAGGAAGGTGTCCAAACCCTTTATAATCTTGCAAAAAATATGGCTTGGATGCTTAAAATGATTCAAACCGCCAAAGAAACCATGCTCCCCATGCCGGAGTGCAAATATGGTTCTAAAACAAATTTTATACGCTAATTTTTTTTCAATATCAACAACGGCCGGTTTTCTTTCCGGCCGTTGTTTTACATTCCGATATGTTGATTAAGCTTGAGAATATTAACAATGGAAAACAATGTCCAAAATTCTTCAAAAACATTTTCAAACCGCCTTTGGTTAAGATTTGTTTTGAAAAACGAACAGGCTTCAAACATATCTTTGCCAGTATCAATCGCTAACAATATCTTATTGTTATAAAAGCTCATTTCGATTTTTGTGCCGGCATACAGCTCCTTTAAGCGCAATATTCGCTCCATAAATCCTGTTGTTAAAATATAGCGAGCCTCAACCTGATTGGTGGAATAAACCTCAAACTGCTTTTCAAAGACAACATCTTCTAAAGTAACACGCTCCATTTTATCAAAGCTCTTAAAGCGATTGAAAAAACCTTTGTCCTTTAAGACTATTGTCTGACCGCTAAAGTTTTTGTTCATATCCATTTCAACAACAATGCCTTGAAAAACCGTTACTCTGTGACGGCGGCCTTTTGAATCTTGGCGAATCTCCTTAAGTGTTTGTTCATATACATTAATGCCGACACCTTGATAACGTCCAAAAAAGCAATCATCCGCTTCATATTCGTCGTATCTTGGAAAGATAAGGCTTTTTTCCATAGAAAGCCTATCCATTTTTTGACCTTGCTTATAGTAAAACCCATCAAAAAATTTTACAAATACGCCCATGATGTCGTCTTTTATTTGTTTGCGATATTTGGCAAAAGGGCCTCGTAAAATAAATACCGTTATCGCACATAATACAAAACCACCGTTAAAAATGACCTCACTGTCAAAATTGTAACGCCTTTGAAGCCAATATCCCAAAACTATTAACATGGGAAGAATAATAATTGCCATCCATACTAAACGCCAAAAACTTTTGACGCACTTTAAGCGAAAATCTTCTTTTTGCTGCAACAAAGGAACAAGAATATTGTTATAATATTCAACAAACTTTGTTCTTAAATCCGCGTATTGTTGCTGTTCTTCCTGCGAGTGTTTTATCATTATTATTTCATAAACTTGCTAACATCAATACGTTCTTTAGCGGCTTCTTCAGCTTCAAAAAACGGCATATCGGCTTTGACGCCCACCATTGCCGCAACAATATTTCCGGGGAAGATTTCGGCCGTGTTCTTCAAATCATTTACGCTGGCGTTGTAAAAGCGGCGTGCGGCGGCAATATGTTCTTCAACCTCATTAAAGCTTTGCATGGCTTGAAGCATAGTTTGATTTGACTTTAAATCAGGATAATTTTCTACTGATATCATAAATTCTCTCATTTTGGCATCAATTTCGGCAGATAACTTCATGGCTTCTTGCGGATTGGTGTTAAATGTTTGTTTTAGGGCTTCTGTACGAAGACGCACAATATCCGTCATTAAAGATTTTTCATGCGTCATAAATTTTTCAGCCATTTGCAACAGATTGGGAATCAAATCATAGCGTTTTTTTAACTGGACATCTATGCCCGATGTGGCCTCTTTTACTTTATTTCTTTTGCGAATGAGTGATACATATAACCCATAAAATCCGAGTAGGACAACTCCTGCGATAATACCGATTGTTATTGCCATATTTTTACCTTTCATCAGTTTCCATAGACAGCAGTATAGATGTTTTTCGCTAAAAAATATTTAATATCACAAAAATGTGCAAGTATGGAAACGATAGTTGCATGACACCTACATATCAATTATCAGGAAAATTCCAAGAAAACGGTTTTAGCGATACTAATTTTTCTTTTATGACTAACGACGGATTTAAAATAAAAATAATGCCAAAAACTGCAGGTACTGAGTGGAACTCAATTACTATAGATGTAAATGGCGATAAAAACCCAAATACAATAGGTCGTGATATCTTTCTTTATAGAATGGATGAGAGAGGACTTATTCATCCATACTATGGTTTAGTATATTCTGGCGGTAATACGCATATGTATTGGAGAACCAATGAAAATTTGTGTGGTTGGCCTGGTAAAAAAGTTCCACAAAACAGCACCGGATATGGATGTACAGCAAGAGTTATATAGCCTACACCATTCTCT
>CASFLB010000060.1 GCA_949295395.1 uncultured Pseudomonadota bacterium
TTGACGAGTCTCAACGATAGAGTAGTTATTACCAAATTTGGTAGCCATATCACGCAATTTGTTAATGGCACCGTCAATAGCGGTAATTGTACCATCAAGATCGGTATTTTCGTTCCAGTCACCGGCAACAGCTTCGGTAAGACCGAGGTTGGTGGAATCAGCATGGTCACCTTTAACTTCCAAAAAAGAAGAACGGTCTTCGTTGAAGACAACCTTCAAATCTTCACCATTCAAGAGGTTGACACCTTTGTAAGAAGCGTCAGAAGCTAATTGGTTAATTTGATTCAAAATTGAGTTAAATTGTTCAATATAAGTATCACGAGCATTGGGGTTAACGGTACCGCTCATTTCGATTCCACCGCCAGATACTGAAACGACGGTCTTGTCAACCGGTTTTGAACCATCTTTAGCTTTAAGAACAATGCTTTTTCCATCAACGGCAAAAGTCAAATTAGCCTCATTTAAGGCATCTTGTAATCCACCGGTAGCCCCATTCAACTTACCGACCAAGGTTGTTAAATGGCTGGTATCAGAAGTATTAGAAGCATGATATTTAATTTCGGCATCAAGCTTATAGTTATAAGTTTTATCACCAATTTTTACGCTAAATTCGGTATTTTGAGCGAGAAATGTGCTGCCATCGCCTTTACCGGCCATTTCATTTGAAGAAACCTTTTCAACGACAGAAGTATCGCGAGCAGAGTTCGCAACAGCCTTTGCCTGTTCAACGAAAGAAGTAATAGATTCAATACCTTCGTTAGCGGCCTTAATGGTTTGAACAGCCTGTCCCATACTATCCAACAAAGATTCCAAGTCGCCGGCGCGGTTGGTCAAGCTCTGTGCGGTGTAGTAAGAAGACGGATTGTCAATAGCTGAGTTAACTTTTTTACCCGTAGACAGTCTTTCTTGAGTTATATCCATCAAAGACTGTGTGCTTTGCAAAGACAGTAAGTTCGAGCGCATACTTGCGGTTAAAGATATATCTGCCATAATTTTTTTCTCCAATTCTTGTGAGTGATTAAAATAAAAGTCATACGGAATATAGCAGACATTATCTTAATAGAGGCTTAACAAAAAAGGCAACCGGAAAGAAAAAATAGGTTGCCTTTAGAAAAGAATGAAATATGAAAGAGTTACTCCTCAGGATGAAGAGCAGCACCAAAAAGTTCATCTTCTTTTTTTGTGAGAACGGCGGCCGACTTAATAGCGCTATAGTAATCTCCGCGCAAAATATTATCGGTAATCGCCGAAGTGTAAGGAATTAAGCTTGGGGCCGCTTTCTGCAAATCGCGAACATATTCAATGTAAAGCTTTTGTAATTCTTCAACATTTTTAGAAAGATACATCTGTTGAACAATAAAGTAAACGCGTTTACTTGGAGTGTTGGCGTCTTTTTCTCGTAAAATAAATTTTTCACGCAAGATAGGAACGTTTCCGTCAATATAAAAACGTGTACGGTCATTATCATTTGTAATAAGTGCTTCACCGATGATAATACTTTCGTGCGGCTTGAGCTCAATTTTCAAAGGCATATCCAATTCCTTTACAATAAAAACCAAAAAAAACTGAAGTTATTATATAAAAAATATTTTGTTTTGCAAATCCTAATTTTATAATGTATAAGAAAACAAGATAAAAACAATAAAGAGGGGGAAGCTGTGCCAACACTCATTGAAGATTTAAGCGCAGAAGAAAAAACAATCTTTGTCACAAGCCTGCTTTATGTTATGGACTTGAGTAAAAACAAAAGAATGGACTATCTGCTGAGTCGCATTAAAGAATTTGGTTTTACGGAAGAGAACTTAAAAAAAGTAAAACATGCCAAGTCTCCGGCAGAAATTTATAGTTTAATCAAAGGAATAAAAGATATTAAAGTTCGTCGCTATATCTTACGAGAAATGATTTTGGTCGCGGTATCAAACCACGAACTATCAGACGAAGAGATATCAACCATATACAACATTGGCACCAAAATCGGTATCAAAGAAGAAAAAGTAAGCGACTTTTTTATGTGGGCAGCCAAAGGCATTGAATGGGAAATAGAGGGCCTGCAATTGATTGAAGGCGATTTATAAAAAAATGTTTGTTCCTCCGATTTTAAGCGTAAAAGGAATAAAGCTAAGTTTTGGTCCCAAGGAGCTTTTCAGCGATGTTGAGCTCTATATCAATCGTGGCGATAAAATAGCCTTAGTTGGTCGTAACGGCTCAGGAAAATCCACATTATTAAAAATACTTAACGGAGACATTGATCCCGATTCGGGAGAGATGTTTATCCAACCGGGAATAAAAATTGCCTATATGCCGCAAACACCAAATTTTGAGGGCTATAAAACGCTGAAAGACGTTGTTCTGTCTGGTCTGCCGAATATGGGAAAGGGGCAGGAATATAAAGCCGATATTTTGATTGAAGATTTGGGAATTGCGGCCAATCAAGCACCTAACGAAGCATCAGGTGGTGAAAGGCGCAAAGCCGCTTTGGCGAAAACATTGATAGGTGAACCGGACATCTTGCTTCTTGATGAGCCGACCAACCATTTAGATATGCCCACAATCGAAAGACTAGAAGAAATTATCAAAGGTTTTTCGGGCGCGGTTGTTGTGATTAGCCATGATCGAATGTTTTTAAAAAATATCTCGCAAACCACCTTTTGGCTGGATAGGGGTGTTATGCATTCTAACAACAAAGGCTATGAAAATTTTGAGGAATGGCAAGAACAGCTAATAGAACAAGAAATCATTGAGCAAAAACACTTAAATAAAAAAATCGAAGCCGAAACCGAATGGTTGCATAAAGGCGTAACGGCAAGACGAAAGCGCAACATGGGACGCTTGCGCCGTCTTCAAAAACTCAGAGAAGAACGACGAGCCCAAACCAAGCAAATCGGCCGCATTAATCTCGAAGTTGAAGAAAGTGACGGTCGTTCAAAACTCATCATTGAGGCAAAGCATATTAGCAAAAGCTATGGCAATAAAGATCTGATAAAAGATTTTTCGATAAAGGTTTTGAGAGGAAACAAAATAGGTATTGTTGGTCCAAACGGTGCCGGAAAGACGACGTTAGTTAAATTATTAACCAAACGCATAGAGCCCGATTCGGGCTTTGTCCGCTTGGGCAAAAATCTTGAAGAAGCTTATTTTGATCAAAATTTAGCGGATTTGGATAATAAAAAAACGCTATGGAAAACCTTGTGTAACGAAGGGGATCATATCTACGTTCATGGGCAATATCGTCATGTTGTGGCATACTTAAAAGACTTTTTATTCAAGCCCGAGCAAGCGCAATGTCCGGTTGGCGCCTTATCCGGAGGTGAGCGCAGTCGTTTGA
This sequence comes from uncultured Pseudomonadota bacterium, assembly GCA_949295395.1. GTDB lineage: Bacteria > Pseudomonadota > Alphaproteobacteria > RF32 > CAG-239 > HGM16780. Next base: position 3,326 of record CASFLB010000060.1, read on the forward strand.
TGTTGGCTTTGGCCTTGGCAAAACCATCAAACTTTTTGGTTTTGGATGAGCCGACCAATGATTTGGATATGGATACGATAGATTTATTGCAAGAGGTTTTAGATGATTATGAGGGAACAGCACTAATTGTCAGTCATGACCGCGATTTTTTGGACCGAGTTGTAACTTCGGTTGTTTATATGGATGGTCACGGCAAAGTTGAGGAATTTATCGGCAGCTATAGTGAGCTCGAAGAAAAGTTAAAAAACAAACCTCAACTCAAAAAAGCCCCCAACAAAGAAAAAAAGGATAAAATAAAGGAAGATGATAGTCTCCATCCCAAAGCCGAAAAAAGGCAAAAATTAAGCTATTCTCAACAACGCAAACTCGATTTACTGCCTCAAGAAATTGAGCAAATAACCAAAAAAATTAAAGAGATAGATGAGGGGTTAAGCGATTCTTCTTTGTACAATACCGACCGAGAAAAGTTCACAAACTTAAGCACCGAGCGCGCAAAACTCCAAGCCGAACTCGAAGCCAAAGAAAACGAATGGCTGGAATTACAGCTTTTGCAAGAAGAACTTTCTTCTTCCTAATAAAATTACCACCGCAGATTAGAAATCACATAATCAGGATAAGCATCAAGGCTTAAGGAAAGTTCACGTGTTTTGGCCACATCGGAGATATAACCTTCTCCCAAAAAGTTAACATGAACACCTTTCGAAATAAGCAAGCTGCTAAGTCCGGCAAGATTAGCTCCTTTAATATCGGTAGCAATATTATCCCCAATAACCAAAATCTTTTCTTTGGGCAAATTTTGTGGCATGGCTTCAAGGCAATAAGCCGTAACCAGCGGATCCGGCTTACCGAGAGTCAAAATGCGTCCACCGAGAACGGCGTATTGTTCGGCAATAGCGCCCGAGGCAATACAAATCTTTCCGTTATTAAACGAAGAGGTATCATTTCCGGCAACAACAAGCGGTAAATTCATCGCGGCAGCTTGTTGCAAATCGGGAAGATATTTTTCAATAACATCATCAAGAGAAGCCACGCTTTCCATATAAATGAAGTCAGCCGCGCCAAGCTCAGGAACACGCTCATAATCCAAATGAGCAAAAACGGCCGATTTATTTTTGGCGCCGAGCTGAAAGTAACGGTGACCAAGAGAAGCGAAGTCCTCATGACGAAATTTAAGTTTATAGTGCAAAATTTCACCGGCAGAAATAACGGCATCAAAAATATTAAGAGGTTCTTTATTTTCATAGAGCCTATCAGCAATCTGCGACACGCGAAGAGGCGAGTTTGAACAAAGAACAACAGACTTGCCGGCTTTTTTCATATTGATTAAAGCGTTCACGGCATCTTGTTTAATACCGTTTCCATCAGTTAACACGCCGTTAAAACCAACAATAACAGCGTCAAAGGGGTCAATAATTTTACGAACATTGACAATAGGTCTGATCATTTTCATCACAGAAAGTCTCGATAAGCAAAGAATTAAATTTATAAAAAACTATATCAATGATTTACTTAAAAATGATTAATAAAAATCTATAAGATAAAAAGATAAAGGCGCTTGTCAAGAAGAAATAAATTGCTATCATTGTAAAAAAAAGAAAGAGGGGCCAAGCAATGAAAAATTATGTAGTTTTAGGGATGATTTTCGGCATAATGGGGGCGACATCTGTTGCAGCGCAAACGATAGATTTGGGGTTGGATGCACCGAAAGCTGCTGAAGAAACTGCAAAGCCGAATGTCGAAGATTTGCCCCAAATACAAGACTTAACAAATGAACAATCCCCGTCTCAAGAAGAGGTTAAAAAGCAAGAGGGCGGCCTTTTTTCATTTCTGAATTTTTTTAAAAAGGACGATAAAAAACTTGAAAAAGAAGCTAAAAAAAATCAGGAAAGCATTTTAGATATGTTAACGCGCAAAGCCGCCGAAGGTAACGTCGATGCCCAATTGTCTTTGGGGTATATGTATTTGTACAGTGATGCCTCTCATGACGTAAAACAAGATTACAAAAAATCTTTTGATTATTATTCTATGGCCGCCGCACAAGGGGACAGCATTGCCATAAACAATCTTGGAAGTTTGTATTATAGTGGCATTGGTGTTGAAAAAAATATGGAAAAAGCGGCTGAATTATTTGCTGTTGCGGCGGACAAAGGTAATGAAGAATCAGCGTTAAATTTAGCCTTTTTGTACTTAAGCGGCAATGGAGTATCAAATGATAATCGCAAAGCCATGGATTATTTCGTTCAATCCGCTCAAAAAGGAAATTTGGCAGCGAAATTTATGTTAGGTTATGCCTATTATCGCGGCTTTGTTGTCCCTCAAGACTTTAAGCGGGCGTTTAACCTTATGAAAGATGCGGCCAAAGCCGGTTATGATGACGCCCAATTATTTATGGGGTTAATGTACTTAAACGGCGAGGGAACAAACAAAAATTATGGAAACGCGGTCAAATATTTAGGCAATGCCTTTTTACAAGGAAATGTAAACGCCACGGTTCATTTAGCAAAAATTTATGCCGAAGGCAAAGCTTATCCCAAAAACATCTTTCAGGCCTATACGATGTATAACATAGCGGCCAACAGCGGCGTAGAAGAAGCGGCTGAACAGAGAGATACTCTTGAAAAGGCCTTAAAGATTGAGGAGCTTTTAAAAGCACAATCTGAAGCCGAAAACTTTACACCGAAACCAACAGAGATAACAACCTATATTCGAAAAACCTTTGGCCGCAACATATTTAGCTATATATCCGACCAAATGCCGACACAATACATCAAAACGCCCGAAGGCGAACTCCAGCCGCAGACAGCAACGAGCCAAAGGCTGATTTAGAGCTCAAAATCTGGCACAATATTTAAGGTGCGAAGGTGTTGAAGCAATTCGGCTAAAAAGAGTTTTTCCTGATAGTGAATAACCCCATCAGCCGCGCTGATTTTCGCGGCATCGGATGCAAGTTCTTTAAGCCGTTCAGAAGCTTTGGCGTTAAGTTGAGACAGCGCGTGATAAAAAGCATCTTCGTCAAGCCTAAGAGTCTTGATATAAGCCTCAACATATGTTGAAGATATGTCCGCATTGGAGGAAAGAAAACGCCGCACAAAGTCAAAGACCACCCGTTGTTTAACATCACTTAAGGTCAAAGATAAAGTTGCAAAAAAAGCTAAAATGACAATTTCGGGTGCAATTTCACGCAACAAATAATAATTTTGTTCAATTTTGTTTTCTTGTCGAGGAGTTGGCTGAAGATGTTTCTCTTCACCGCTTCGTTGAACATAATCGCGGATAAACAGGTTTATGTCTTTATAGTAACGGCCGCTGTCATGGTCAAAAACATCATAAATATAATGAGCGTCTAACACTCTTGTTTTTCCGCTGGAAGAAAAATAAACATTAAAATAACAGTTATCGCCTTTTTGCCAAATATTGCGGATAGCAATGTTTTCTTCGTGCAAAACATTATCAAACAGAATATGCGCTGTAAGGTTTGAAAAATCAGCAGAAACCTTGTTTTCGGAATAAAGCTTCATAATCATATCACACCGCCAGTTCAGCCAATCGAGAAACAAAACGCTTTATGGTATCAAGGCGAGCCGCATAAGATTCCAGATTGCGCTCAAGGAACAGCCTTTGGTCGGGGCGAACTTTAATCGCACCGCCTTGCCGTGCAATAAAGTCAAGAAGCTTGTCGGCGTTTTTGAAAGTGTTATTATGAAAAGCAATGAGAATACCTTTAGCACCGGCATCAATTTTTGCCACATTAGCCATATAGCAAAGCTGCTTGATTTCGACGGTCTGGAGAAGGTTCTCAACCTCTTGCGGAATTTTACCAAAGCGGTCGGTCAGTTCTTCGCGCATATTAAGCAGAGATTCTTTGTCTTTGATGTCACCGATTCTCTTATAAAGCCCCAGCCGCACGCCAAGGTCGCGAACATAAGTTTCGGGAATCATAATCGGAATACCGGTAGTGATTTGCGGTGCCCAGTCATGAATCTCTTGGGTCGAAGAAGAGGCCGCTTTCGTTTCGGCAGATTTAAGGCGCATAATTTCTTCTTCCAACATATGCTGATAAAGGGCAATACCGACATCTTTGATATGACCGGATTGTTCTTCGCCCAACACATTGCCGGAGCCGCGAATATCCATATCATGACTGGCGAGGGAGAAACCGGCCCCCAAAGTATCAAGCGCTTGCAGAATGGAGAGACGACGCTCGGCCACGGGCTTCAGATTTTTCAGTAGCCGCGAACTTTTGAGCGCCCGACACGCCCACGAAGCTGATAAAGTTGTGCCAAACCAAACATATCGGCACGGTGAACAATCATCGTGTTCACGCTGGGCATATCAATTCCGGATTCGATAATCGTGGTAGAGAGAAGAAGATCGGCTTTTCCGTCAGCAAAACCATTCATCACTTCTTCAAGTTTGGCTACCGGCATTTGCCCATGAGCGACAAGGATTTTAATATCGGGAACAAGCTCGCGCAGCTCTTTTTCCACGCCAAAAATATCCGACACACGAGGACAAACAAAAAAGATTTGCCCATTGCGGAATTTTTCGCGGTAAATAGCTTCTTTAATCATCACCTTATCAAACGGCATCACAAAAGTGCGCGCGGCCAAACGATCAACCGGCGGAGTTGCAATAATACTGAGTTGTTTAACACCGGTCAGCGACATTTGCAACGTGCGCGGAATAGGTGTTGCCGTAAGGGTCAAAACATGAACATCTGACTTAAGGGATTTAAGCTTTTCTTTGTGCGCCACACCAAAATGTTGCTCTTCATCAATGATAAGCAGTCCGAGGTTAGAAAACTTAATATCTTTTGCCAAAAGTGCGTGCGTTCCGATAACAATATCGACCGAGCCGTTTTCCAAGCCTTCTTTCACTTGTTTTGTCTCTTTAGGTGTCACCAAACGCGACAGCATTTTAACGGTAATGGGAATATTTTCAAACCGCTTTTTGAAGTTGTAAAAATGTTGGCGAGCGAGCAGGGTGGTTGGCACGATAAGCGCAACTTGCGCACCGGCCGCCGCCACACAAAAGGCTGCCCGCAGAGCCACCTCGGTCTTGCCAAAGCCAACATCGCCACACACCAAACGGTCCATCGGAATACCGGCGGCAAGGTCTTGCAAAACATCAGAAATAGCATTGAGCTGGTCATCAGTTTCAGAATAAGGAAAGCGTGAGCAAAATTCATCATATAACCCTTGCGGCGGAACAAAGGCTTCGGCTTTGCGGAGCTGACGTTCAGCCGCAATTTTAATCAGCTTTTCGGCAATGTCTTTGATTTTTTCTTTAGCACGAGCTTTTTTCGCCTGCCAAGCGGCACCGCCCAAAACATCAAGCTGAACATTATCATCTTCGGAGCCATAGCGTGAAAGAACATCAATATTTTCTACCGGCACGAAAAGCTTTGAATCATTGGCATAAAGAATTTTCAGGCAGTCATGCGGCGCGCCGCCGGCCGTAATATTTTCCAGACCCAAGAAACGCCCGACACCATGTTCGATATGAACCACAAGTTCACCGACATTCAGAGACCCGACATCGGCAATAAAGTCTTTAGAGGTCACTTTGCGTGTACGGTGGTGCTGGCGTTCGCCGAGAATATCCTGCTCCGAGATAAAGCACCAGTCATCGCCGTTTTTAATATCAACGGCGGAGCGAAAACCATGTTCCAGCGGCAGAATGGTAAGAACAATTTGTTTTTTCTGCGCTTTTTTGAGGGCATCATCCCAAGCATCGGCAAAAGTCAAGTCGCTAAAACCATATTCCGACATCAGGCTGAACAAGCGCTCGCGCGACCCTTGAGAAAAACAACAAATAATTCGTTTCAGCCGCGCATTTTCGATAAGATAATTTTTCAGTTCCTGATAAACTTCGGCGGCATTAACATTTTTGGCATGAGAAAAATTCCGCCCCGGAATCACCCCGACATTTAACACCGTATCAGAGGTTGGTGTTGACAGAGATGAAAAGAACACCGCCTTTTTCTGCGAGAGAAGGGATGATAAATCTTTTTCTTCCAAATAAAGAAGGTGCGGATTAATCGGGTGATAAGAATCAACGTCGGAGGTTGACTTGATTTTCAAGGCTTCCAATCGGGCGTGATAATAATCGGCAATACTGTCGCATTTTGAGGAAACGGCCTCATCAACATTTTTCCCGACTAAAACTTTTGCTCTTGGCAAATAATCAAAAATCGACGGTAACGGCTCTTCATAAAAGAACGGCAGCCAGTTTTCCATTCCCATATATTTTTGTGCGGAAGAAACCGCTTCATAAAGCTCGTCTTTAAGGCCGTCGGCGCCAAAGGCTTCTCGATATTTTGAACGAAAGGTCTTGACCGAATTAGCATCAATCACCACCTCGTTCATAACCTGAAAATTATAAGAAGAGAGTTCACCGGTTGAGCGCTGACTCATCACGTCAAAGGTACGGATTTTTTCAACCTCGTCATCAAACAGGTCAATACGCAAAGGCTCTTTTGTTCCGACCGGAAAAATATCAAGAATATTACCGCGCACGGCATATTCCCCCGGCTCATAAACTTGCTCGACGCGGTTATAGCCGTTAATCACCGCATAATGGATAAATTCATCAAAATTGAGTTTTCCGCCGACTTTCACCTCGCGCATGGCGTTAAGAAAGATTTTTTTCGGCGGCAGCTTTTGCAAGACCGCGCCCACGCTGGCAATAATAATTCGGCAAGACTTCGATTCGGGGCAAGAGGCCAGCTCGGCGAGTGTCGAAATACGTTCGGCTACGATATTGGCATTTGGCGAAACGCGGTCATAAGGCACGGTGTCCCAAGCCGGAAGTTTCAGCACCCGGCATTGCGGCGCGATTTTTTGCAACAAATCAACGGTTCTCTGCAAAGATACCCCGTCCGAAACGATATAAAGCATATCACGGTCAAGCGTTTTTGCCGTTTCAGCCAGCAAAAAAGCATCATAACCGTCCGTCACGCCCGAAAGCGTGATATTTTCAAGATGTCCGATATTAAGCGGCATAAGAACTCATCTTAAATTGTTTACAACTGATAATAAAATATATAGAATAAAGCGCAATAGCAACAATTTTCTTCAACAAAAATCACGAAATCAAGGGGGAAAGATAAAATGCGCCCGCAGGTATTATTTCCGCTGTTTACGGATGTCGCTTCCTTAAAAGGGATAGGCGCGCGCTATGAAAAGCTTATAAAAAAGCTCTGCGGCGAAAAGGTGGTCAATCTTCTGTGGCACTTGCCTTATAGCATTATTGACCGGAGCTACTGCCCCAAGATAAAACAAGCGCAAGAGGGTAGGATAGCGACTTTGAAAGTCCGCATCACCGAGCACCAACCGCCCAAAACCCGCAAACAGCCATATAAGGTTTACGCCGAGGATGACAGCGGCGAAATGGTCTTAAACTTTTTCAAGGTTTATAAGGATTCGATTGAAAAAAATCTGCCGACGGGGCAAGAAAGAGTTATCAGCGGCAAGGTTGAGCGTTTTAACGGCCTACTGCAAATGACGCATCCTGATTATATCGTCAAGCCTGAGGAGGCTGAAAAGATTATCGGCAAAGAGGCGGTTTATCCTTTGACCGCCGGCGTAAGCAATAAAATGCTGCATAAACTGATAACCCAAGCTTTGCAGCGTGTTCAGGATTATCCCGAATGGCTGGATACACACTTTAAGCAAAAAGAAAATTTCATGCCTTTTCGCAAGGCGCTTGAAGCGGCGCATAATCCCCAAACCATCGCCGACACCGAACCAACCTCTTTAGCACACCGCCGCTTGGCTTATGACGAACTTTTGGCCAATCAACTGGCTTTGGCTTTAGTCAGAAATAAGGTTAAGAAGCAGGCCGGACGCGCTTTTTCGGGCGATGGCCGCTACCGCAAACAAGTTTTGGAGGAATTGCCTTTTGAATTGACCGGAGCACAACAACGTGTGCTTGGAGAAATTTTTGCCGACCAAAAAGCCCCGTTCCGAATGTTAAGATTATTGCAAGGCGATGTCGGCTCCGGCAAGACCATTGTCGCGCTGTTAAGTATGTTAAATATCGTGGAATGCGGTGCACAGGCGGCGATTATGGCGCCGACCGAGATTTTGGCCAAGCAGCATTATGAAACAATTGAGCCTTTGTGTGCCAAAATTGGGGTTAAGGCAGCTCTCTTGACCGGAAGGGTAAAAGGCCGTGCCCGCCAGCAGCTTTTAGCCGCGCTCGAAAAAGGTGAAATTGATATTTTAATCGGCACTCATGCTTTGTTTGTTGATGATGTTAAATTCAAAGATTTAGGATTCGTTGTTGTCGATGAACAACACCGCTTCGGCGTTCAGCAAAGATTATCCCTGTCCGGCAAAGGCCGCGATGCTGATGTTTTGGTCATGACCGCCACGCCGATTCCCCGCACGCTGGTTTTAACCGCTTACGGCGATATGGAATATTCCAAAATCGATGAAGTTCCGGCAGGACGAAAACCGGTGGACACGCGGGTTTTGCCTTTGAGTAAATTAACGGATGTCGTCGCCGGCTTAAAGCGTAAATTAGAAGAAGGCTGCCGTGCTTATTGGGTTTGCCCCTTGGTTGAAGAGTCGGAAAAAATAGACCTTGCCGCGGCGGAAGAGCGCTATGAAACACTGAAAAAAATATTTGGCGACAAGGTAGGGCTTGTCCATGGCAAAATGAAAGAGTCGGAAAAAGACGCGGTCATGGAACGCTTTAAGCGTGGAGAATTAACCCTATTGGTTGCCACAACCGTTATTGAAGTCGGTGTAAACGTGCCGGAAGCCACGATTATGATTGTCGAACATGCCGAGCGATTCGGTTTGGCCCAACTCCACCAACTCCGCGGCCGTATTAAAAGGGGATTTCAGGCCTCAAACTGCATTTTGATGTATGGCTTTCCGTTATCAGAAACTTCACGCGCCCGCTTAGACATCATGCGCCGCACCGAAGACGGCTTTGAAATTGCGGAAAAAGACTTAGAGCTAAGAGGCGGCGGCGAGATATTAGGCACGCGCCAGTCAGGTTTCAGCCTGTTTAAGGTGGCAGATATGACGGTACATAAAGACTTGCTTTATACGGCCAATAAAGACGCCAAAATGATTGTTGAAACCGATTCTCAACTCAAAACCCCGCGGGGAGAAGCCTTGAGAATATTGCTCTATTTGTTTGAACAAGACGACGCCGTCCGCACCTATCTCGCCGGATAAAAAAATAAAGCAGATTTTCATCTGCTTTATTTTTTTTGTGATAGATATTTCTACAATCTCTCAAGTGCGTTTTCGATTCGGCGCAAGGTTTCGTTCTTGCCGATAATCACCGCGATTTCGGTTGCACCGCCGGGGGTGGTTTCCCGCCCGCTGAGCGCAATACGTACCGGATACATAATCTGCCCGTTTTTCAGGCCTTTTTCTTCGGCAAGGGCTTTCAGCTCGGCAAAGAGATTGTCATTAGACCAGTCGTTAACGGTTTGGAGCTTTTCAAGCGCAAAGGCAAGAGCCTGTTTGGCAACCGCTTGGTCGGTCTTCATCTTTTTGTTGATATAAAGCGCGGTGTCAAATTCCGCAACATTATTGATAAAGCCAATTTGGCTCGGAATATCTGAAAAAACTTCCAACCGCGGCTGCAGCACGCGCGCCAAAGCCTTGATATCAACATTGCGGGTCAGCGTTTGCTTCAAATACGGCTCGGCATAAGCAAAAAACTCATCTTCGCTAAGCTGGCGGATATATTGCCCGTTCATCCAAGTGAGCTTGACAATTTCAACTCATCTAATGAAAAGATTTCACGGTCATCACCGGGGTTCCACCCAAGCAACGCAATATAATTGATAATCGCTTCCGGCAAATAGCCTTTGGCCACCAAGTCTTGGAAAGAAGCATCACCATTGCGCTTGCTGAGCTTGTGTTGAGCGTCTTTCATAACCGGCGGCACATGAACATAATGCGGCGGCGTCCAGCCGAAAGATTCATAAATCAGGTTATATTTCGGGGTTGAAGACACATATTCGTTTCCGCGTACCACATGCGTAATCTGCATCAAATGGTCATCAACCACATTGGCAAAGTTATAAGTCGGAAAACCGTCAGATTTCAGCAAAACACCTTCGTCGAGCTCGTCATAGTCAATCTCGATGTCACCATAAACTTCGTCATGATATTTTGACTTGCCTTTTTTGTTGATTGTCTGGCGAATAACAAACGGCTCACCTGCGGCAACACGCTTTTTGGCTTCTTCAAGCGGAATACGCTTGCACGGGTCTTCAAACTTAATATTTTGCTCTTCGTCTTTTTCTTCATCAGCCTGTTCTTTAGAGCAAAAACAATAATGCGCGCCCCCAAGCTCAACCAACTTATGGGCATATTCGGCATAAATCGGCTTGCGTTCGGACTGAATATAAGGGCCGAAATTTCCACCGATATCCGGACCTTCGTCCCATAGCATTCCAACGCGTTTCAGCGTAGAATAAATAATATCGGTCGCGCCTTCGACAAAGCGTTTTTGGTCGGTATCTTCGATTCTTAAAATAAAATCACCGTTATTGGCTTTAGCGATAAGATATTCATAAAGCGCGGTGCGCAAATTTCCGATATGCATATAGCCGGTCGGACTTGGCGCAAATCTGGTACGAACAGACATCAAAAAAACTCCCAAACAAAATATAGAAACAAACTATCCCACAGGATAAAACATTTTAGAATTTTAACAAGCGTTTTTTTCGCCCGCATGAGGGATTTTTTTGCGTTTTTGCGAAAAAAACTTTTTCAGCAGAGCGGCGGATTCTGCAGCCATAATGCCACCTTCGACATGAGGCTTGTGGTGGCAGGTTGGTGCTTGATAAAATTGCACACCGTTGACCACCGCACCGCCTTTAACATCTTCCGCCCCGAAATACAAATTTTCGATTCGCGCAAAGGATATGGCGGCGGCACACATGGTGCAGGGTTCTAGCGAAACATAAAGGTCAAGTCCGCGCAAGCGGTTTTGCTTTAAGGTTTGACAAGCTTTGCGCAAGGCCAACAGCTCGGCATGAGCCGTCATGTCGCCCGAATGTTCGGACAGATTATGCGCCTCGGCCACAATCTCTTGGGTTTCGGGATTAACCACCACCGCGCCGATAGGCACTTCGTCGGCCTCAAAAGCTTGTTGCGCAAGCTCAAGCGCACGCTGCATAAAAACGGGGTTCATAAATAAATCCTTTGCTAAAATATAAAAAGTTTGATATATAATACAAAAATTTTCAAAGAAGGAAAGCAAAAAGATGAGCGAAAGATTGGCCAAATTCATTGCCCGCAGCGGCGTTTGTTCGCGTCGTGAGGCCGAAGAGCTGATAAAACAACAACGCGTAACCGTCAATGGCGAAACGGTTGAAACACCGGCCTTTAATGTTGAAGGCACGGAAAAAATCTTAATCGACGGCGAAAAACTTCCGCAAAAAGACAAAGTTCGCTTGTGGGTTTATCACAAGCCGACGGGATTGGTCACAACCCACCGCGATGAAAGAGGCAGAAACACGGTTTTTGATAACCTGCCCAAAGGCTTACCGCGAGTCATTTCTATCGGCCGTCTGGACTTAAACTCCGAAGGCCTGTTGCTGTTGACCAACAGCGGAGAGTTATCGCGCAGTTTGGAATTGCCGTCCAACGGCTGGAGCCGCCGCTATCGCGTCAAGGTTCACGGCCGCTTGGATAAAGACAAATTAGCAGGTCTGGAGAAAGGCATAGAAATAGGCGGCGTCACTTATGGATCGATAAAGGTAGAGATTGACAGCGAGCAGGGCACAAATGCTTGGTTAAGCGTCACCTTGCAGGAAGGCAAAAACCGCGAGATTCGTAAGGTGATGAAGTTTTTGGGGCTTGAGGTTGCGCGCTTAATTCGCGTGTCTTACGGCCCGTTCCAACTTGGCAGTTTGAAAAAAGGCGAGGTTAAGGAAATCCCGCAAAAGGTTTTGAAAGAACAACTGGGGAGCAAGTTTTCAAAATGAGAATCATCGGAGGTCGCTACCGTGGCAAAAAACTGTTTTCGCCGCTATCGGAAGCCGTTCGCCCAACCTCGGACCGAGCGCGCGAGGCGGTGTTTAACATCTTGTATTCTCTTTTGCCGAACAATTGGGAAGATTACGACTTGCTTGAGATTTTTTGCGGCAGCGGCGCCTTTGGGCTAGAGGCCGTTTCAAGAGGGATAAAAAGCGCTTGCTTGATAGATAAAGACACAACCGCCGCCGCCAAAAACGCCGCCCTTTTTCCCGCTGAAAAAGATAAGATAAAACTCATCAAAGCCGCAGCCGAAAACCTACCTTTTGTCGATAAAAACCAAAAATATAATTTATATTTTTCAGACGCGCCTTATCACCAGGGCTTAACCGAAAAAGCTCTTGATGAGGCGGTTAAAAAAGGCTGGCTGGCAAGCGGCGCCGT